>NZ_JBDNFF010000409.1:0-3760 GCF_041689975.1 Gemmatimonas sp. | reverse complement strand
GCTTGAGACGTACTCCCCGGGCCGGGCGACGGCCACGGTGCTGGCGCGCCAGCTATCGCGAAGGGACGGGCAGAGTGCTGGGCAGGTCGGGCGGGGTGGTGTGCTGAGCGACCTGCTTGAGAGGTGCCTTGCGACGCAGCAGTCGACTATCACGGTCCGCTCGGGAGCGGGTACGACGACACTGTCGACGCGCGACGCGCTTGCCCGGCTGGAAGATCTTACGTACGGGTTGGGCACGCAGTACCTGCTGACCGTTCGGCGCCCCGAGTGATGACGGCGGCCGCCTAGCAGTTGACAGAAGGCGCGACGCGAATACACTTGCACAAGTGAATCCGTTTTCTGCAACCGTTCGGTTCTCGATCCTCGAGGCCGCCCCGTCGACGCCCTCTGGCCCGGCGGCAAGCCTCTTTACGTACGATGACGCGGAGCCTATCGAGCGGCTTCTACTCGACGAGCTGAACTCTCTCCCCGAGGGCGGCTTACTGATCGTCGATTTCGACGGGGTTCGGGCCGCGTCTGAGGCCGCGCGACAGTTGCTCCGCCGCCCGTTGCTTCGCCTGTTCAGCGGCGAACTGAAGGATCGATACCTAGTGCTGGATCACCTTGAGAAGTGCCGGTACTCGGTGGACGCGATGCTCGAAAAGGAAGAGCTGGTCGCAGTCGCGCGAACTGCGGAGGGGCCGCTGTTGCGTGGTGCGGTGGAGGGCGTCGCGGCGGAGACCTACGCGTACGCAGTCGCTCACGACGAGGTTACGGCGAAGATGGTGTTCGACCATTTCGAGCTACAGGGGTTGGCTGCGGCGACCAATCGCTTGACGAACTTGGCTAGGCTTGGCGTGATCCGTCGAACCGGGATTCGATCCCTGCCGGCGGGTGGGCGCGAATATCTTTACGTCGCCATTCAGTAGACTTCGCGCTTTCCGCGCCGTGAACGCGCGAAACCACGCCGCATTCGTGCTCAGAAAATAAAAGGAGGAGACTTGTAGAATTTCTCATTCTCGTGTTCATTTACTCAAGTGATTACGGTGTAGGCGCGGGCTCGACGCATCGAAAGTCATGGGGACTCTTCCGGATCACACGCTGGCTCACCTTGGAGTAGGAGCGAAGCGCCATGAGCAAAGGACCACTCAAGCCGGGAAGCACCGCCCCCAATTCGGGGCAGTATCAGCAGATCGGACCGCGCGGAGGCGCCGGGAAGGAGGTCACGGCGGTGCGTGGGAAGCCGCTGCCGCCGACCCCCACGAAGGGCACGACGTACACACTGGTCGACCCAACGAAGAACAAGTCTGGTCGCGCCTGATGGCTTCCCGCGACGCAACAACACGCAGACGTCGCGCCGCTCAAGGGGGAGCGGGCGAGGTGGCAGAGGCAACCATAGCGGTACTGTCCCCGAGCCGGGCGGCAGACGAGTCGGCGACCATCGCGCCGGAGATAGCATCCCGTGATGTGCCGCAGTGGGTGCAGGTGTTGTTGTGGGGGAAGGCGGCCGGCCGCTGTCAGTTTGCTGGCTGCAATCGGGTCTCCTGGAAATCAGAGGTGACTCAGGAGACGCACAACGTCGCGGAGAAGGCGCACATTCGCGCGTTCAGCGTGGGCGGGCCCCGGGAGGCGGTCGGCACTCCAACGCACCTAGTGAACGACCTCAGTAACCTGATGCTTCTCTGTCACGATTGTCACGTGACCATCGACAAGCGCGACGGCCCCATTCGGTACACCGCCGACCTGCTGCGCCATATGAAGCGCGAGCACGAGGACCGCGTTGAAGTGGTCACTGGGATCGTACCTTCGCTGAAGAGTCATGTGGTCACATTTGGGACCTACGTCGGTGAGCATCAGGCGTTGCCGGCCTTTGCGTCGGCAGCGTGTGCGCTCTTTCCGCATCGCTGGCCCGCGCAACAGTTGCTGATTGAGCTCGGCACGCGTGTCGGACCGCTTAGGGATCGCGATGTCGGCTTCTGGGCGACCGAACGCAAGCAGCAGGCTTTTCAGTTTGACCGACAGGTTCGGCAGGCAATGGAGCGCGGCCTCACGTCGCACCTATCGCTGTTCGCTCTAGCGCCGCAGCCGCTGTTGATCGATTTGGGTGTGCGCTTGGGGGAGCTCACCGACGTCGACGTGTACCAGTTGCATCGCGAGCCGAAGGGATGGCTGTGGCCGACCGGCCCGGTCACGTCGCAGGTCCTCCGCATTGATCGCCCTCCCTTCACAGCCAGCGGTGCCCCAGCGCTGGTGTTTGCGATCAGCGCGAATGTTGCACGAGAGCGGATTACCAAGGTGTTGGGCGAGGACGCCGCCTGCTGGGTGATAACCGTGGAGCGACCTCACAATGACGTGCTCACTTCCCGCGATATGCTGCATGACTTCCGAACGCTCATGCGGCCGTTGCTCAACGAGATCAAGATGCGACACGGGCACGAGACGCCGTTGCACGTGTTTCCCGCGATGCCCGTTTCGTGCGCGGTGGAGTTCGGGCGCGTGCGCTCGCCGAAGGCCGAGCCGGCGTGGCATCTCTACGATGAACAGCAGGGCCAAGGCGGATTCGTGCATGCGTTCACAATTTCTGCAGGAGCCACCGAATGAATATCATTGCGTCGCGCGCGACTCAACTATGGACGTTGATCGCGGAAGAGTTGGACATCGCCCCCTCGTTGTACGAGAAGGCGTCGGCACGGCACGTCTCGGTCGGAGAATGGCTGTGTCGTCCGAGTTCTCCACTTGCTGTGCTTGAACCTCGCGTACACTCGCAAGGGTCGTTTCGGTACGGCACCGTGATCAAGCCCCTCGTCGCCGACGCAACCTACGACCTGGACAACGTAGTAGTGTTCACTGCGATGCAGGTGACCACGATGTCGCAGGAGCAGCTCAAACGACGATTCGGCGACGAGATCGCTGCGTACGCTCGCGCGCACCAGATGCAGGAGCCAATCGAGAAGGGCCGTTGCTGGCGACTCCCCTACCGCGACGAGGTGTCGTTTCACTTGGATGCACTGCCGTCCGTGCCAGCCGCGCGGGCGACCCAGCTCGCATTGCGCGACGCAGGCGTGGAAGACGATTGGGCACGACGTGCGGTCGCCATCACGGATCTCACACACGCTGACTACCGGGTGCTGAGCACCAACTGGTTGACCAGCAACCCGCGTGGCTTCGCGCGCTGGTTTGAATCGCGTGCGGCGCTCGGTCGTTCGCAGCCCAGCGGTGTGCGCGCCGGTGTCGTCGAAGACGTCCCGCCGTACCAGTGGAAGACGCCGCTGCAGCGAGCTATCCAGATTTTCAAGCGGCATCGCGATGTCATGTTCGCGAGGCAGCCGGAACTCGCACCGATCAGTATGATCATCACGAACCTGGCGGCCCACGCGTACGACGGCGAGCGCGATCTCGGCGAGGCATTGCGCGGCATCGTCTCACGCATGGGACGCTTCGTTCGCCCAGTACCGCCGCGGGTGCCCAACCCGACGCATCCGCGCGAAGACTATGCGGACAAATGGCGCCGCGATTCTCGGCTCTCGATGAATTTCGATGGCTGGCTCTCGCAGTTGCGCGCCGACGTCATGTGCTGGGATGATCCGTTCGTGCCATTCGATCCGGCGCTTGTCAGCCAGCGCTTCGCTGTGCAGCTCTCATCGGAACAGCAGCAGCGTCTTGCGCCGTCGGCACCCCTGATCATGGTCGCCGCCGCTACGCCGCGCGTTCAAGATGCTCCGAGACCGTGGGGGCGGTGACCGACGCGTGAGCTCGCGCCTCCACCCCGGGACCGGCCTCG
>NZ_JBDNFF010000408.1:0-2561 GCF_041689975.1 Gemmatimonas sp. | reverse complement strand
CGGCTCACCGAACACGCCTTCCACCTGACCCATGAGATCGCGGCGCAGTTCGGCATTGCCCGCGAGCGTACTCGCCGAGCGAAAACTGTCGTCGAGCAACAGGTCGCGCTTGCGGATGATCGTATCGATGTGGACGCCGGTCCCGACATTGCCGTACGGCATACGGACCGGCACGTTGGCAGCGAGGATCGCTTCCTGGCGCGAATATCCCGGCGTCTCCGCGTTCGCGATGTTCTGCGAGATCGTCTGCAGCGCGGCCTGATGCGTGACGAGCGCCGATCGCGCGATGCTCAACAGGCTCGAGGACATACTATGCGGTCCGGTTCACGAGCACACCGCGGGGGGCGCCGCTGCTGGGCGTGGCCGTTCCTTCGGTGGCATACGTGGTGGGCAGGGCCGGCGCGCCCACGAGAATGCGCACGTGCTGGTCCGTGTTGGTCAGCGCCTCGCGAAGCAGCTTGCGGTTCATGCCGACTTCGCGCGTGAGGAGATCGGCGGCCTGCGTGAGACGCAGCCGCGCATCGCGCAGCCGCGTGTCCACTTGGTCGCCGAGCATGTCTTCGAGTTCGCGCAGCGTGCAATCTTCGGAGCCGCCCAGCAAGATGTTGAGCTGACGACGACGCGTGCGCGCCTGGCCGAGTGTCGCGAGAATGCGATGGGTCGCGAAGGTGCTTTCGTCCACGCCTTCGATGTCATCCGCACCTATCGACGCGCGTTGGCGTCGCATCTGCGCGATGAGATCATCGAGCAGCCTGCGCTCGCTGATCAGCGCATCGTGCAGCGCCTCCAGCAGTGCCCCGGTCGGGACACCCAGGCGTGGGGCAGGTTCGTGTGCGAAGAGTGTCATCGTCGACATCAGCGGATATTGGAATCGGGAGTGTTCACAGAGGCCTGGGTTGCGTCAGCGGGGGTGCCGTGACGCAGTTGTCGGTAGAGCGCCTGCGCGATGCCATGCTCCCACTGCTTGGGAGTCTCGGCAGCAAGGTGCTGATCCAGGAGTCCCGTGAAAATATCTTCTCCGGCCCCTCCTGAAACGATTCCTTCCTGCTGTGGCACGGTCTCACGCATTGCCTTGTAGAGTTGCTGTACGAACATGCCTTCGAGCTGACTGGCGGACTTCATGAGCGTGGCGTCGCGCTGGTCCTTGACGGACAATGGGGCCATGGGCGCGCTCGCGCTCTTCATGCTGCCGGCATTGATGCGGTCGATCATCGAACGATGACCTCGGCGGTGATAGCACCGACTTCACGAAGCGCCGCGAAGATGGCGGCGATCTCATTGGGCGGCGTGCGCACGGCGTGCAGCGCCGAGGCGACGCGCTGTACGGGGATACCCGCCGGCAGGCGCACGCTGCCTGGAATCGGCGTGGTGTCGTTGGCGGTCTCGGTGCCGATGGCCAGCGTGATCGCGCCGTGACTGACCGTGGCCGAGCCGACGATCATCTCACCGCCGGCCACGACCGTGCCGTCCTTCCCATCGATGATGATGCGCGGACGCGACTCCGGCTTGACGGCGAGATCACGAATGCGGGCGAGCGCGGTCGGTTTTTGCACGGAGTCGGGGAGCGTCACGATCACTGAGCCTTCGTCTTCCACGGTGGCGGTCTTCTCGCCGTACGTGGCGTTGATGACAATCGCGATGCGCGTGGCGGTGCCGAGATCAGGCTCGCGCAGCAGCAGTCGCGAGGTAGCGACGATGGCTGGGCGCGGAAGATCGGCTTCGAGCACGCCACCGGTGGGAATGCGCGCGGACGCTTCATGCGATGGCATATACCGTGTAGCCGCGCCACCGTCGCTGACCAGCAGCGAACCCTGTGCCGACGCGAGCGGCGTACCGCTGGCATCCGCCACCAGCGGTGTCATGTACAGCGTGCCACCACGCAGCGAACGCGCGTCACCCATGGAGGCCACGTTCACTTCGAAGCGGCCACCGGCACGCAGATACGGCGACACTTCGGCGGTCACGAGCACCGCCGCCACGTTGCGCATGCGAATGAGATCCGCTGGCACTTCGATGTTGAAGCGACGCAGGATGTTGATGACGCTCTGAATGGTGGGGCCGGCCGTCTGTCCGCCGATCGCCCGGTCACCGGTGCCATCGAGTCCGATGGCGAGTCCGTAGCCTACCAATCGCACGGGCAGCGCGCCCTCGGCACTCGTCAGATCGCGGATCTTGATGTCGTTCTGCGCGCGAGCCATGACCGGCAACAACAGCAAGCAGGCAGTCACGAGAACAGTACGGACGATCTTCACGCCGAGATGACGCGCTTGAATGGTGGTCATGGCCAGAGTGCTCCGAGAACCTTGGTGACGATGCCCTGCTTCGGCTTGCCGAGTGGTCCCGGCGAGGCATACCCCAACTGTGCGTCGGCCACACGACTCGATTCGATCACGTTGGAGGTTGACACGTCCTGCGCGCGCACCCAGCCGGTGAACACGATGTCCTGCAGTGCCTTGTCGATGTCGATCTTCTTCGTTCCCTTGAGTTGCAGCAGACCATTCGGGCCCATGGCGACGATGCGCACGCTCATTTCGTTCTGAAAGCGGTTCTCGCGACGCGCT
>NZ_JBDNFF010000407.1:0-7560 GCF_041689975.1 Gemmatimonas sp. | reverse complement strand
TCGGCGATCGTAGGCGCGGCCGGGAAGATGACCACAGTCACCGCACCGATCGTGCGGCTGATGCCTGGGGCGACGGTATATGGGGCCGTCATGGCGGCGGACAGCGGGCTGACGGTCGCGTCGTCGTAACCGCACAGACGCGAAAAAAACGAAGGCCCCGGGAGTCAATCCCGGGGCCTTCGTGCTGTTCGTTACGGCAAGAGTGCGACTACCAGCGATAGTGCGCGAACGCCTTGTTGGCCTCTGCCATGCGATGCGTGTCTTCCTTCTTCTTGATCGCATTGCCTTCACCACGGCTCGCGGCGAGCACTTCGGCGGCTAGCTTCTCGGCCATCGACTTCTCGTTGCGATCGCGCGAATAACCGATGAGCCAACGCATGGCCAGGGCGGAACGACGATCCTGACGGACCTCGACCGGCACCTGGTACGTAGCGCCACCGACGCGGCGGCTCTTCACCTCGACCACCGGCTTGAGGTTGTTCAATGCCTGCTTGAACACGCCCACGCCCGGCTGGCTGGTCTTGGCTTCCACGATGTCCATCGCGCCGTAGAAAATGCCTTCGGCGGTGGACTTCTTGCCCTGAATCATCAGGTTGTTGATGAACTTCGAGACGGTCTGGCTGTCGTAGCGTGCGTCAGGAAGGATGGTGCGCTTTACTGCGCTTTTGCGGCGGCTCACTTCTTCTTACCTCCCTTGGCGGCTGCAGCAGCCGCGGCGCCCTTCTTGGGGCGCTTGGTGCCGTACTTCGAACGGCTCTGATTACGGCCGTTGACGCCCGATGCGTCAAGCGTGCCGCGAACGATGTGATAACGCACGCCGGGAAGGTCCTTCACACGGCCGCCACGCACGAGCACGATCGAGTGCTCCTGCAGGTTGTGTCCTTCGCCGGGAATGTAGGCCGTTACCTCGAGCTGGTTCGTGAGACGAACACGCGCGACCTTGCGCAGCGCCGAGTTGGGCTTCTTGGGCGTCGTCGTATAGACGCGCGTACACACGCCACGCTTGAACGGATTGGCCTTGAGCGCGGGCGCCTTGGACTTCTCCACCACGTCCTTACGGGCGCGGCGGACCAGCTGATTGATCGTAGGCATTCTAGGATGGTTGCCCGGACGGCCTGACCGACCGGGTGTTCGAACTCCGACTTCTACGTGGATCGCCCCGCCATTCGTACAGAAGGCGCTGGCGGCACGGAACAGAACCCTAAGCTTAGTCCGGGTCGGCGGGCGGGTCAACCGGGTCGGCGAGGTCTACTTGGCGGCCACGCTGGCCTTGATCAGCTCCGCGATCCGCGTCTCGAGGGCTCCCATCGATGAGCAGCGCACATCGCTACTGGCCGCCGTGGTGGCGTTCTTTCCGGTGCCCTCGAGCGTGGTCTGGACGACGCTGCCGCCGGCATCGTTCGGAATGATGCGGGATTTCACGGTGAGCAGGAGCTGGTACGTCTCGGCGTTCGGCATCCCGGAGTCCCCGCCGCAGTCCAGCGCGCGCATGGTCGGCACATCGCCGATCTTACGCCGCACCCGGTACGTGTTGTTGCCGATCGTCCGCGATTGCTGGTTCAGATCGGTGACAGGGATACCGAGCGTCACGTACGCCGCCTGCAGCGCAACCCAGGCTTTCTCGACCGGCGCGTTGATCAACACGCTTTTCACTTCGGTGGTCGACACCATGTTGATCCCCCTCGCCGCCCCCTGCGTGTTCTGAAGAATGGCCGTCTGCACCCGGTTGCCACCGAAGTCTCCGCTCGGGCCGGCCGACGTGCCGGCAGAGTTGCTGGCGCAACCCCACGCGCCAAGAAGCAGAACGATCGCGGGCAGTGGCGGATGGACGCGACGCCGGGCACTGCGGCGAATCGCCAGCACGTCGTTCGACGTAATCATGGGGGACTCCCCGGCATCGCTGCCGGCTCATTCAGGGGTCTCAACGGCGGAACCGCGATAACGTACCTGTGGGTAGGAAGGTGCGCCAATCGGGTTCCGCGTCATCTCCCGTGGTAGAGTGGATCGTGACACGCCGTGACCACACCGCACCATTGATGTTCCGTGAATTTCTCGTGAGCGATTTCCAAGCCCGACTCCAGCGCGCCCTCGACGGCGAGTTCCTGATCGATCGGGAGCTCGGCGGCGCTGGCATGTCCCGTGTCTTCGTGGCCACCGAGCGCGCGCTGCAGCGCCGAGTCGTGGTGAAGGTGCTGCCGCCGGAGCTGGCCGCCGGTGTGAATGTGGAGCGCTTCCGTCGTGAAATCCAACTCGCGGCACATTTGCAGCACCCGCACATCGTGCCGCTGCTCGCCGCCGGAGATGACGACGGGCTATTGTGGTTCTCGATGCCGTATATCGAGGGCGAATCGCTGCGCGGCACGCTGCACAAGGTGAAGCGACTCGCCCCGCGTGATGTCGTGCGCATCCTGCACGACGTGGTCGACGCGCTGGCCTACGCGCACGAACGCGGCGTCGTGCATCGTGATATCAAGCCCGACAACATTCTCACGTCGGGGATGCACGCGCTGGTTACCGACTTCGGTGTGGCCAAGGCACTCAGTGCGTCGATTCCGGTGCACGGCGGCACGACGACCGGCATGGCGATCGGGACGCCGGCCTACATGGCACCCGAGCAGTTGGCGGCCGACCCGGCCGCCGATCACCGCGTCGATATTTACGGAACGGGTCTGCTGGCCTATGAGCTGCTCATTGGCAGCTCCCCTTTCACCGGGACCTCACCACAGGCCACCCTGGCAGCGCAGCTCACGCAGATCCCGGCCGCACCGCATCTCTCGTACGCCGACATCCCCGCACCGCTCTCGCGGCTGATCATGCAGTGCCTCGAGAAGGACGCCGACAAGCGACCGGTGTCGGCGCGGGTGCTGTTGGCCGAACTCGAAGCGCTGCCACCGATGTCGAGCGGCCCTGCCCTGCCGATGCGAGGCACGCGTTCGCGGTTGGCGACGCGTGCCGCGATGCTCGTGGGCGGTATCGTGGTCGCCATTGGCTCGTACGTGGCCGCACAACGCCTTCAGAGCACGCGAGGCGACGCAGGGCTTGCCACCGCCGATTCAATGCCGGACGCGCGCGATGCGGGCCCGGGCGGGGATCGCACGCGCACCATGTCGGTGGCGCCGCCGGAAACGGGAGCGGCCCGGGTGGACACGGTGTATCGCGATCTGACCGATAGCGCGAACTCGCTGCCGATAGCCGTCATGATCACGCGCGCGGAATCGCTGGCGATCGCCGCCGCCGTGAACACGCGACAGGCCTCCAACGTCACGGTGCAGCGCGGCGTCGCGGCCGCGGTGACCGACGCACCGACCGTTGCCATGCCCGGCATGTCGGCACCGAAGGGCGAGACCCGGATTTTCGTGCGCAGCGCGAGCGGGGTGACCACGTCGGTGGACCGTGACCTGTTGATGGCCGAAGTGGGGCGCATCTTCGCCGACTCGATGGCGCAGGCGCTGTTGCACATGGATAGTGCCATGGCGCGTGAAGGCCGTGTCACACGGATCGAGGTGCCGCAGTCCCCCACGCGCATCACGCCGTTGCTCGCGCCACCCACCGACGGGCGTCTCCGGGTGGTGGTCACCGCGTACACCAACGCGACCGGAAAGCGCGATTTCTCCGGCACCACGCGCGACGCCGCGAACGCGGTCCGTTCGGCGCTGCCCGCCGACCGCTTCGACGTGGTCCCCAGCGAGATCACGGAACGCGCGTCGCGCAGCATGACGGATCGGATGAGCATCGGTTGGGGCCTACGCGCCGACTACGTGGTCAGTGGCCTCGTGTCTACGCGCGGCGATTCGCTCGTGCTCACGACCATTCTCACCGATGTGCGCAACGGTCGGTTCTCACGCGTGACGGAGTCGAGTACACCGGTGTCCGATCCCCGGCGCGCGTTCCAACCGGCGGTAGTGCAGGTCACGGCCTGGCTCGATACGGCCAGGTTGATTGCGGCGCGACGTCCGTCGCGTCCCACTGGCGTACCCGATCGCCCGATGATCAATGAACAACTGCCGCCGCGCCACCTTTTCACGCCGTGACCACTCGGCGCCGCGCTGGATCGTGCAAGCGGGCGTCTTGGCCGGTGTGCTGCTGGCAGCCTCGATAAGCTGCCGAAGCGGCGCGATCAAACGCACCATTCCTGGCGTGAGTTCGGGGCAGTTTTCCGAACTCTCGGAATCGTCGCTGGCCTCGATCCTCGTGTGTGCCGATTCCCTCGGGCGCACGGGGCGCAATATCGCGCAGAACCGCTGTACGCCCTGCGTACCGCTCGCCGTGATGACCGACGCGAACCGCGCCGTGTCGCACGCGCGCGACTTGTGGGATCGTCGGGCGCGGGCGCCGTATGACACGCTCACCCTCGGCGCCTCGTGTATCGACCTGTCCTGGAAGTTCGCCATGCAGCAACGTCCGCGCGACACCGCGCTGCGCGTGGAATACACACTCTTCAAGCTGTCATCCGCTCATGCGCACGTGCGCGACCGTGCGATCACCGCGTACGATCGGCTGCTCGATTCGCTGCACACGGCGGGGCAGCCCGAAGTCGTGTACGCACTGCGTGGACAGTTCGCGACCGAAATCTGGCGCCGCGCTCAACGGTTACTCGAGCGCCCGCTGGCCATTGCGCGGCATCCGTTCGAAGACGCGATCCGTCGCATCGCGCCGCCGCCCACCGGCTGGCGCGCCCTGGTGGCACCGCCGCCGCTCTCGGACACGCCCGGCGAATCGGAAGCGCGTTGGGCCGCCCGCCTATTCGACGAGGTCGCGCAGACAGCGCCCACGCCAGCAGCCCGCAGCCAGTGGCATCGGCTCGCACTGGCGCCTTGGGTCACGCTCGCCGATTGGCGCCGACTGGACTCCGCAGCGACCGCGTTGATCGCGCGCGCTCCGGGCGATTCCGCAGTGCTGCCCGCCCGCGCGCTCGCGCGGTACCGGCAACGGCACGATGCGGTACGTGAATCACCGGCCATCATGGCCCTGTTCGACAGTGCCCTCCGGTCGATGCCACGCGTTGACTCGCTGCGCTACGACACCTTCGATGGGGTCCTCACGGAGTCCGACGATGCGTGGCGCTACGGCTTCCTGCCTACCGATCGTTTGCAACTCGACAGTCGCGGCTGGGCCGTCATCGATCCGCTCTGGAGCACACCGGTGAATGAGGTGCAGCTCGAACGCCGAGCTCGCGTCGCGGAGGCCGACTATCGGTACGCCGATCAGACCCGCCCCGGCGAAGCCGGCAGCGAGACGTCGGCCGGCCAACTGCTTCTCCGACTCGGGGCCCCCGACGCGCGCTGGACGTCACGCGAGCTCGTCAACCGCATGATTATGCTCACTCGCGGCTGGCCACGGCTCCAGCAATCACTGATCGTGGACGGGCGCGCGGCGTCCTGGATGATGTTCTCGCATCCCCGGTTCGGCGCGCAGTCGTTGGCCCGCATGCCGTTGTCGCTCCGTCCACCCACGATACTACGCGCCCGTCGCGAGGTCAGGCCAATCGCGCCCGTCCTTCCCATTGGGTGCACCGATCTCACGGCCGTGCCCACCGTGCTCGCGTGTGCACTGGCGCGCTCGTCACAGTGGTACGGCGTCCCGTTCTACGGCACCACCGACACCATCGACGTGACCGCCGCCCGTTTCCGTACCGGACGGGACTCCGTCCACCTGTACCTCGGCGCCGCCATCCCTACCCGCACGTTCAAGACGGCAGACCGACTCGACGCCACGGCGAAAGATCGCGTCATCCTGTCGGCCTGGCTCGCCGATGCGGTCGGTACGGTGCTCTTCCGGGCGGACGATCCGCGCCCCCTGCCCACCTCCGCCTCCGGTTACCTCACGGCGCAGTGGATGCCCCGCCTCGCCAAAGGCAGCATCATGCATCGTGTCGAGGCCCTCGAGCCTTCACAGCCCGGCGGAGCGCGCGGTGCCGCCCTGCTCACGAGCGATGCGCAGGTGGTGTTCCCGCTGCGCGGTTTTGGTATGAGCGACGTGTTGGTCGCCGCCAGCACGACGAGCACCAGTCAGCCCTTCGCGCGTTGGACCGACGTTCGCCTCGCGCCCAACGGCGGCGCCATCGCGCCTCGCGGCTCCTTCTCCCTGACGTGGGAAGTGTATGACCTCGAGCCGGCCCCGGATGGCCGTGTACGGTGGAGCGTGGAGATTCGCCGAGAGCGCGGCGACACCATGACGCGCGGTGACATTCGCGGGGTGCTTGCCAACAGCCAACGAGCCGGCGCAAGAGTGATCGCCAATGAAGCCGATGCCCCGGCCGTGGCGTACAGCCGCGATGCCGACGCCGCTCCCGTAGTGGTGGATCACCTCAGCACATTCAATCTCGGCGACACGCCGCCCGGACGTCACGTGGTCCAAGTGACCATCCGCGATTTGGTGAGCGGGAAGCGGGTGGCGCGAGGGGTGGCAATAAAGATGAGAGCTAAGAACTGAGAGCTCAGCTGCAAACTCCTTAGGGAGCAGGAGGGAGGGTTTCAGGAAGGAGGAGGCAGTGGAATGGCGCGCTTTTCCTGCTTCCTGCCACCTGAAACCCTCCCTCCTGCTCCCTAAGGAGTTAGCAGTCAGTTTCTTGCTCGTAGCTCACTCATCCGGCATCGTGAACGCGCTCGGCTCGAATACCGGCAGCAACGCCTCGAAGTTCGGCTCCAGTGCTTGCGGCAGCGGCTCCGGCTCAGGAAGCGCATCCGATTCCACATCCACTTCCTGGTAACGGTACATGCCCGTACCGGCAGGGATGAGGTGACCGATGATGATGTTCTCCTTGAGACCGAGCAAGTCGTCGCGCGATCCACGAATGGCCGCATCGGTGAGGACGCGCGTGGTTTCCTGGAAGGAAGCCGCCGACACGAACGACTGCGTGGTGAGCGAGGCCTTGGTGATGCCGAGGAGGAGCGGTTCCGCCGTTGCCGGACGGATCTTCGCCTTCTTGGCCGCATCATTGCCAAGGCGGAACGCGGCGCGATCGACGTGCTCGCCTTCGAGCATTTCGGTATCGCCGGACTCCACGATGCGCACCTTCTGGAGCATCTGCTTCACGATCACGCCAATGTGCTTGTCGTTGATCTTCACGCCCTGCAGGCGATAGACCTCCTGCACTTCGTTCAGCAGATACTCCTGTACGGCGCGCGGTCCCTTGATGCGCAGAATGTCGTGCGGGTTGACCGGTCCTTCCGAGATACGGTCACCGGCGCGCACGCGGTCGCCCTCGTGCACACGCAAGTGCTTACCCGACGGCACTTCGTACACCTGCTCCGCCTGCGCTTCGTCGACGATCCACTGACCGCTTTCGATGCTGGCGGGGCGCACGAACACCTCGCGCTTACCACGCTTGATCTCGCCGAAGCGGACGAAGCCGTCGATCTCGGAGATCGTGGCCGGATCCTTCGGACGACGCGCTTCGAACAGTTCGGCGACGCGCGGCAGACCGCCCGTGATGTCGCGCGTCTTGTACGCCTCGCGGCTGACCTTGGCGATCGTGAGACCGGCCGTGATTTCCTCGCCATCCGCGATCGTGATGATGGCACCCACGGGCAGGATGAAGTCGCGCACGCGCTTCTCCTT
>NZ_JBDNFF010000406.1:0-4333 GCF_041689975.1 Gemmatimonas sp. | reverse complement strand
TTCGCAAAACTCGCCGAAGGAATCAAGAGGTTCATTAACGAAACTCAATTTACGAAGTTTGTGATGATCATTTCCTCCGCCGGATTTCTCACGAGCGACCTGATCTCGTCGCAAGGTGCACTTAATTTCGCATATACCTTGTACCTGCGTTGCAAACGCGAAGGCATCGACCCGGCTGAAATTGAGCAGATTGTTCGACGATGGTATGTGTTGTCGCTCCTAACCACTCGGTATTCCGGGTCATTTGAGTCGCAATATGATCAGGATCTCAGACAAATGGAGTCTGCTGGGACACTGCAAATGATGAAAACAGTTGTCGACTCTGAGTTGAGCGATGGATTCTGGGAAGGACTCTTGCCGCAAATCATGGACACCTCTGCGGCTCGGAGTCCGTATTGGAATGTATTTCGTGCCTCTCAGGTCTTTACGCAGGCAAAGGGATTTCTCTCAAAGGAGATATCGATATCAAACCTCATCGAACTTAAGGGCGATATTCATCACGTCTATCCGAAGGGCTATCTGAAATCGAAGGGATACAAACCTGGACAGTACAACCAGATTGCCAATCTTGTTCAGATGCAGACCGAAATCAACATCAAGATTGGTGCGAAATCCCCGAACCAGTATTTCACGGCACTTGAATCACAAGTCTCGGGAGGCCCGAAAGAGTTCGGTGGTATTTCGGATCGCGCCAATCTGCTGGCGAACCTTGTCGAGCATGCGTTGCCACCTGAACTACTTGAGAGCGAGATTCCGTTCGAAGAATTTCTTATCATTCGCCGAAGGCTGATGGCGAAAGTAATTCGACAGTATTTCGAAAAACTTTGAGCCGATCTAGTAAATTATTGTGAACCGCACCGAGTTCTATGCAGGCTCTGGTATGCACCGTGTTTTGTGTAGGCAGATTTGTGTCTTGGCCCGCCAATTTGAGTGTTGTTGAATGAGGACGCCGCTTTGAGTTCAGCTGGTCGGACCTCTTAGCGGGCTTCAAACAAACCACCGAGTCAATCAAACCGACAGCAGACCCGTTCGAGCGATTCGACGAGGGCTACGAATTGAGCCGAGGCAGACGGCGACCTCCACATGAGGAGTAGTTCTGGTCTGCAAGACTGACTCACTGTGGGAAGCGACACCGTTGAGGCACTTCTGATTCAGCTGATCTCGTGCTGGTCTGGCTGGGAGACGAACAGCCACTACGTCGACAAACTTGTTCCGGCCATAGTGCGCAATGACCAAGATCTCAATCTCATGCCGAGTGAGCAGCGCACGGTTGACCAACTGAGGCGGTCTCTCTCGCCCGAGCAGTGGAACAGTCTGCCCTCGATGGTGAGTGAGTGTATGGACGGCCGTAGGACCGAGCAACAGCGACTGGACCAGGAGGCACGAGATCGACCGCGGCTTGAACGGGAGCGGAAGGCAGCCGAGCGTGAACGTGCCGCAGCCGAGCGTGAACGTGCCGCACCCGTTGTTGCCCGCATGAAATCACTCCTGCAGTCGGACTTCCTGGCCGTCGACCAAGCACATCTGGTTGACCCAGACAAGAACCTTTTGACTGCGCAGAGACTCGAAGAGCTCAAGCGTGACTTCGTGCGTGAATGGGTAGAGGACGAACTCGACTACTCCGTTGATGACGAGCAGGCGGCGGCCATCGCGACGTTCGGATGTGACCTCCGTGTCACAGCCCGGGCCGGTAGCGGCAAGACCCGAACCCTGGTGACTCGGGCGATCTTCCTCATGAAGCACTGCCGTGTACCCGGCAATTCACTGCTCCTTCTTGTATTCAACAAAAAGGCAGCGGAGGAGATTAAGTCGAGGATCTCCTCCGTTGCCCTTGAGGGTGATCCACCGCACGTAATGACCTTCCACGCCCTCGCGCATGCGCTCGTTCACCCTGACGAGACGCTTGTCTACGACGACGCGGAGACCGATTCATTCGCACGCAGCCGAGTGGTCCAGGGCGTGATCGACGAGCACCTCATTGACCCTCACTACAGCCAGATCATCCAACAGGTGATGCTCGCACATTTCCGCAGCGACTGGGAAACGATTGCCGAGGGTGGCTTTGACCTGACAGTGAGCGACTTCCTCGCCCGCCGGCGTGCGTTACCGCGGGAATCGCTCAACGGCGAATGGGTGAAGTCCTATGGCGAGAAGTTCATCGCGAACCTGCTTTTTGAGAACGGCATTGCGTACCGCTACGAGAAAAACTTCAAGTGGAACGGGCGCAACTACCAACCCGACTTCACCATCGAGGTCAGGCCTGGCGAAGGGGTTGTGATCGAGTACTTCGGCCTCAAGGGCGACCAGGACTATGACGAACAGTCGCAAGCGAAGCGTGACTTCTGGGAGAGGAAGGAGGGCTGGAAACTCCTCGAGTTCACCCCGCGAGACATTGCTGGTGGCCCCGACGAATTTGCAGCACAGCTGCTGGGTTCGCTTGCAGGGTTTGGAATCATCGCACAACCTCGTTCGGAGGAGGAGATCTGGCAGCTCGTCCGCGCGCGCGCCATCGACCACTTCACCTCCGCTATCGCCGACTTCGTGTCGCGATCTCGCAAACGCGGGTTCAGCGGATCTGACCTCGACGACCTGATTGCTGGTCACTTGACGCTCACACCATTTGAGGGAAGCTTCCTTGAAGTCGGTCGGTCGGTCTATGCGGCCTACTTGGAGCGTCTCCCCAAGACTTCCCAGGAAGACTTCGACGGCCTCATGTGGCGCGCCATCAACTCCTTGCATGGCGGTCAGACACGCTTCACTCGAGACCAAGGACGCGAGCAAGGCAATCTCGCACGGATGCGCTTCGTCCTGATCGACGAGTTCCAAGACTTCACGCAGATGTTCCTCGAGATGGTGGACGGCATTCGCAGCGTAAGCCCTGACGTCGAGTTCTTCTGCGTCGGCGACGACTGGCAGGCCATCAACGCATTCGCAGGATCAGAGCGTCGGTTCTTTACCAACTTTGATCGGTACTTCGACAACTCCAGGTCTGTCGAGATCAGCACCAACTACCGCTCACCAGTCGACGTCGTTCGAATCGGCAATGACATCATGGCCGGCGAAGGCGTACCAGCGCGAGCAAGCCGCAAGGATCGAGGGAGCGTCCAATCCTGTGACCTCGAGACCTTTAATCCATCAGCCGTCGAACTCGACCGCCACAACGGAGACGAGAAAACCCCAGCAGTGCTACGGCTCGTCCGGCGCTGCCTCGACCTCGGACAGGATGTCGTGCTACTCACACGGCGTAACAGGGCCCCGTGGTATGTCAACTACGACGAGCGACCCCGGAGAGGGCCGAGCGGGCTTGAACACTTCCTGTTGCGCCTGCTCAGCTACCTGCCCACTGACGACCACCACCGAGTGTCGATCTCGACCGTCCACAAGTACAAGGGACTCGAGAAAGGGGCCGTGATCGTTCTCGACGCGATTGAGGGCAGCTACCCGTTGATCCATCCAAGCTGGGTCTTCCTCCGAGTGTTCGGAGACAACATCGAGCAGATCGAGTCCGATGAACGGCGGCTCTTCTATGTCGCTGTGACCCGAGCTACCAACAGCCTGCTGCTCATTACCGAGACCTCACGGATCAGCCCCTACCTCATGGACATCCAGCAAGGAACCAAGCCGAACTACGTGGATTGGTCCATGCTGGTGCCCGTTCCATCGCTCGGCTCACCCACGCTCGAGGTCCGAGTATTCAAGGCTTACGAGATACGAGATGAACTCAAGCAGCAGGGTTACAGGTGGAACCGGGCAGGCGAGTACTGGCACAAGAGCACTGCCGCCGACTCGTTTGCACTGCAGACGCTCACGGGACAGGAGTGGTGCCGACCACCCGTACTAGTCAAGGTGGTCACCGAGGACGGCACCCTGCTCCACCGCCACTTGGCTCAATGAGTTGAAGCGGCGCGCCTTCAACTTCCGGTCGAGCATCCGGATCGTGGCCGCGCTAAGCGGTCTGGATCGCCAGCTATTCCAGGTGTTGTGATCGCGTGATTGATTTAGAGGTAGCCGACATGACAATGCTCCTCGGTCGCAGTATCCGAGTCGGACATATCGTTCTGGTGTGACGTATTGAAGGCACGCTCGGCTAGCGCCTCAGCGATTAAGTGCTGGAGTGGCTTCATGGCCGCTAATTGGCTCAGACCAGGAAGCGCGGCACTTTTCCGAACATCCTTTAATAAATCGGTAGCGAGCCGTCGTAGTTCATGGGCCAACTCAACCAACGTCGAGTCTTGTAATGAAATGGTGGGTGTTTGTGAATTGGGATTTGGCATCTCGATTACAACGATGATTCCTCTGACTGGACCCCTTTTGTGAGTCCATTTTCTTAGAG
>NZ_JBDNFF010000405.1:0-11337 GCF_041689975.1 Gemmatimonas sp. | reverse complement strand
GCCGGCTTGGCGGCGGCGGTAGGCGGCCTGGCGGCAGGATGCTGAGCGGAACCCCCGGGGCGATCGGTGTTTCGGGTCGCGGTGGAACACACCTTCGACGGCGATGACGGTCTTGGTGCCGCAGTGCAAGGCATACCAGGATCCGCGCGGTGGCGGCCACGAGAACTGTGGTGAGCGCGCGGCGGCCAGTTCTGCTGTGGGGGGATTGGTCAGGTCAAGGGCGTCTGGAAGTCACGAACATTTTGGAAGCATTCGATCTGACCGGCAGCTACCGCGAGGCGGCCGAGCTGGCTGGGTGTTCGCATCACACCATCGGCGACTGGGTTGCGAAGAGGGACCGGGGCGAGTTGCCGGTCGGGCCTGCTGCGCCCGTCGATCGCTCGCTGCAAACGCCACGAGTCAGATGCCCATCTTCTTCCGGGTACGGGCTGGGATCTGCTGCTTCAGCGTCTCCATCTCTGCGCGGAGTTGCTCCACTTGCGGGATCCGAGATGACAGCTCGGTGATTTGTGCTTGAAGCGAGTCGACACCCTCTCGGCTCTGCTCGCTGCTCGACGACAGCTCGGTGATCTGCGCTTGAAGCGAGTTGAAGCCCTCTCGGCTCTGGTCGCTGCTCGACGTCACCTCGGTCCGCAGGGAGTTGAGGTCAGTACCCGCGAGGAAGCGCTGCGCCGCCTCGAGTGCCTCGACTGTTGCCTGTCTTGCCAAGTCCATCTGCGCCAGATGGTCCTCGATCGCTGCCGCCGCCGCCGCCAACCTGGTCGAGGCGGTCTCGATGCTGTCCGCGGCACGGTCGGCACCCTCCTCGGCGAGCACGATCGAGCGGATTCGCTCGCGCAGCTCGCCGAGCATCTGCTCCGACTCACGGAACTGGTCCACCACGGCCTGCACATCCAGCGATTCGCCGCTCATAGGTATCTCCCCCTAAGGAGTTCGATGATCTCGTCCGACTTCCGGACCTCGTTTCTGAGACCGCGCTGCAAACGCACGACAGCCACGCCAGATGCGGTGGCGTGACGCACGCCGACTCCGTCGAGCGCCTCGTCCAGGATCCTGGCATCGACGTCGATCCGACTCAGATGCGCCAGAGTCGCAGCAAACGCGCGTTCCGATCTCCCTGCGGCCATGCGCAGCAGCCAGCGGTACAGCTCGTCGAGGGTCTCCGGACCGATCTGATACCGAGGAGCAGCAGCCAACGCGGAGTCGAGGTTGGCGTGGAAGTCCTCGAGATCCCCATCGGGGTCAACGAGCTCAACGACTGCACGGCCCACTAAGAGCCCGGGTTGGTCCGGGTAGGAGGCAAGCAACCGGGCCGTTGTTCCTCTCCACTCCCTCGCGTCTGGGAGCGAGACCATCTGGGCGTAGGCGTCTTGCCACCGCGAGAAGTCGAATCGTTGAGCCTCCGACAGCCCCTCGAGGAGCGGAGCCAGGTCACCTTCGGTCAAGTAGTCGAGCACTCGCTGCCGTAGGTCGGCATCCGTCTGGGACTCCTTGACGGCTATCCACATCTCCCGCAGCGATCGCCGACGCGAACGTTCGATCGTGTCGTACACGAACAAGATGAGGATCCTCCCGCAGACCGAGATCGCTTGGGAGAGCTTGCGGAAGTCGGAGTCCGCCAGCTCCTCCCGAATGGCATCGATACGACCGGGCTGGCTGCGCTCGACGAAGGCGATGAGGTTGTGCCCGATGGCCTCGGGCCTGACGGGATTCAGATACACCGTGAACTTCTGCGCGCCCCAGTCCACGAGGTACTCCCGCACGACGCCGAGCAGCACGAGACGGTGTAACGAGCGCTCCCGCGCATCGTCGTCCCGACCGAAGGGAATCTCGCGCACGCGTGGTGTGTCGCCGGGGTCGAGCAACTCGGCTGTCGCCTGAAGCTCGGCCAACTCTGGCTCGACGCCGGGGAAGGAGTTGAAGTGGAAGAACAGCGCCGAGGTGACGTCGTCACGCTCGGACCAACTCGTGATCTCACTACAGCGCCGCCTGGCTTCCTCCAGCCCGAGGTCATCGCTCAGCAGAGACCGCGCCCGCGCCTCATCGAACTCGGTGTACACGAGCACGCAGTGGGCCTCATCTCCATCGCGCCCGGCTCTGCCGACCTCCTGGTAGAAGGACTCGATCGAGCCTGGCAAGCCGTAGTGCGCCACCCAGCGGATGTTCGGTTTATTGATTCCCATGCCGAACGCGTTCGTCGACACCAGCACGGGCGCAGAGTTCGCCTTGAATTGGGTGGCGTTGTGGGCCTTGATAGCTGACCACTGTCGCCGGTCGACTCCCTTCGGCTCTTTGCCCGCGAACACCACCGGAAGAGTCCCGACCACAGGGACGAGGCTTTTCGCGACATCGACCACACCTCGGCGGCCGTTCACAACCTGACAGAAGACGATGCCGCTCGCAGTCTTCTCGCCGCGCGACGAGAAGAAGGTGGCGCCCTGCTGGTTGAACTCCCCGGGCAACGCTCTTACAGCAGCCTGGAGCACGGCATCAGCTTGAGCAGGCGCGGTGGTCACCACCCGGTAGTGCAACTCCGGTCGGTCGAAGGTGGTCGGCCGGACGATGGTGTTCTCGGAACGCTCTTCGATCTCGAGCTCGTGCAACACGTCGCGCAAAACCGCTCGTGATGCCGTGCCCGTGAGCGCGAGCAGGGGCGGACGATCGATGCCCCCGCTGGTGCACGTCGTCCTGATCGTCGCTCCCAACCGCAGATAGGAGGTTCGGAACTGATGTCCCCACTCCGACACGCAGTGCGCCTCGTCGACGACGGCGAGGTTGATTGGCGTTTGCACGCTCAGCATCGTCAGCGAAGTTCGGAACCTCTCCATCTGCAACCGCTCCGGCGACACGAGGATGAAGAGCGCATCGGCGGACTCAACGGCGTCGAGTAGTGCGTCCGTTCCGTGCTGCTGAACGAGATCGCTGGTGATCCAGCACACACGGTCGATGCCATCGCGATGGAGCCCGAACACCTGGTCTTCGATGAGCGCAACGAGCGGATCAATGACGAGCGTTCGCCCTGGCATGCAAAGTCCGGCCAACTGATAGATGAGGCTCTTCCCAGCGCCGGTGGGCAAGAGCACGACGCAGTCGTGGCCGGAGAGCACCTCCAGAATCGCCTCGAGCTGACCCGCTCGGAACTCCTTCTTGGCGAACACCGCCGTCAACATCGTGCCGAGCGCGTGACGGACCACGGCCTCGTCGGCGACAACCGCAACTCGCGCCGAGCCCTCTGGCGCTACGTCCCGGATCTCGACGGGAAGGACCGCACTCCTGACGACCACCTGTGGGATCCGACCGTCGCGGGCCGGTAGGTCCACCACCGGAGTTGCGTTGGCTTCGAGGTGCACGATGACATCCACCGGGAGTTCGGGCGATTCCACAGGGACATACCGGCCGTCAGAAAGCTCGAAGGTGCGTACGGCGCTTCCGCCGAGCTGAAGCAGTGCCGGCGCAAGCCGCTCATCGCCCCAGAGGGCGCTCGCCGCTGCAAGCACGTTGAGGTAGGGCTCGATCAACGCAACCGCTTGCTCGGTGTCGTCGTGGACCTGGACCACCCAACGATCGCCCGCGACGAAGCCGGCGGCAAGCGCCTCGAGCAGCGCGAGGGCCAGTCGGTGCACTTGGCTTGCGGCGCGAAGAAGGCCAACGACGACGTCCTCCTGCCCAGTCGGCGGCAGGGTGCACCGACGCTGCACCTCGGCCAGGCCGGGGCCCCCACGCTCCAGCTCGCTGGCCTCCACTCGCACCACGTCGTAGCCAGCCTGGCGCAAGGCCACGTCTCGAGCCTCGTCAACAGCGGCCTGGGCGCCATGATCGCCGTCGATCTCCACCACGAAGGGCTGACACCACGGGGCGGCGACAAGGAAGTCGACCCGTCGGGCACCGCCGCCGTCAACGCCCGAAGCAAGCAGCAGGAGGTCGAGCGAGGCCTGCGGGATGAACCACCGAGCCCATTCGTCGCCGAGGGTCCTGGGCACCCATTCCTGCTGGAATCGCCGCTCCTCCTCAGAGTCGTAGGGGAGGTCGGCTTGGGTAACCGCCGTCGGCCCTGGCCAAGGCAAGTGTTCCTGACCGGCGGCGACGGACAAAGGCGGCTCAAGGCGCGGCGAGAGGTCTCCGGGCGACAGACGAATGCGCTCACCCAGGCCAGCGGTGTTCAGCAGCTCCTGCTCCGTGTGAGGGTGCACCGGGGGCGAAGAGCCTCGCTGAAGAATCTTCCGCACGAGCGCGATCACTCGTCGAGTAGCGGCGTCCGCCGGCTGATAGGCGTCGAGTTCCTCGCGTGCGATCCAGCACGAGGACATTCGCCGGAGGAGGGCAGGCGGGGTCTCGACGCTTCGGAGCGAAGCTCCACCGTGCGTGTAGCGGGCAACCCACCCGGATCGACTCAACGTGCCGTCGCGCCACTCAACCTTCCGTCGCGCTCGCACCCCTGACGCTGACTCACTCGGCTCCCCATCGTTGCTCGGATCCGGCTGGCCCTCGACCGTGCTCCGTGCGCCCTTGCACCGCGGGTACTGAGAGCAGCCCCAGAACTGGCCGCCGACGTTCTTGCCGCGACGGGCCGTCCGCAGAATCATCTCGCTGCCGCACTCAGGGCATTCGACAGCCTCCACGCCTACGCCCCGTACTCCAGGTCACCCATACCGGTGGGCCCAGCACCGAAGGATTCGCTCGGCCGTTGGTCTTCGTTGATCTCGCAGATGAGCTTCTGAGTGCCGAGCTCCAAGCGCGCTGCTGCCGCGTCGTGGGGTGAACTTGAGGTCGGGTTTCTCACCCCAGCTGAGTCCGCCATTAATTGACCCTATACGTCGGCCGTTACGGTCGTCGTGGGAACCTGTGCATCACGAGGCGGCCCGATATCACGCTCACCCGGCGGCGCCGTTGGCACTGTTGCGTTGATTGCAAAGACTTCGCCGCCAGCGACGCATGGTCAGAGCCCTGGGCTTTCGCAGCAATGAGCCGCGTCATGTCGCACATCGTCGAAGTGTGCAGGCTTGCTGCCGATGGCACAGCAGTCACCCGGGCTTCCCCACCACAGACGTCTCGCGTGGGGAAGCCCGGCTGCAATCACTTCCCAACGGCGAACGCCTTCTCCCGACAGAGCAACAAGGACCACGAACATGACCACCCGATCTGTGTTCGCACGCGACCTCAACGAGTGGCTCGATCTCGAACACGTTTCACAGCCAGCCGACCCGGCCCTGGTGCTTGGCAAGTACCTCGCCTCCTACACCGGTGGCCATCTCGACCTCCTCGCCGACCGGGACCATCCCAACCGGATCACGGCGAACGATCTCGTCGCAGTCACGATGCTCAGCGTCCAAGTGCCTCCCGGAGCTGCTGCGTGGATGCTTGATGCCACAGGCGCTCGGATCATCACGGATCTTCTCGAGCAGATTGACGCCGCTCCGATATGGGAACAGCCCGAGGAGGTGATCGTTGACCCCGACGGGCCGCCCACCCGCCTGTGGTCGCTCCTACGATCCCCAAGCACCCAACTCCCTGCGCTCGACGACGACAACGGAATCGGGCCCGTCATCGCCGGGAAGCTCCTCGCTGCCAAGCGGCCCCACCTCGTGCCGATCTACGACCGCTACGTCGCCGACGCCCTCAACGCACATCATCTGGATGAGCGAACACGGCTCCAACCCCTCGCAATGAGCCGACCCAGTCCCTTGTCACTCAGAAGACAATGAAGCGCCTCGCGTCAGCCTCCGTCGCCTCCGCCTTCTGAAACGAGGAAGCCCGCGTCCTCTCATCACAAGAGCTGTCGCCAGCCGAGTTCACTGGCCCACGCGGCGATAGGGGCCAGCTTCCGCAGATGCCGCCAGCGACGGATGCGATCAGACCCGAACCGGCGGGCGTCGCGGTCAGCGAGCCGGTTCGTCGCCTCAGACCAGTCGTCCAAGTCGTGCAGCCCAAGCAGCGGCCGAGACGCTGCGCCGGCCGTCGCTCGCCCGCCATGCCGAACACCCCGAGAAGTCCGGGTGCGGCTCGAAGCCGTGTCACCCAGGTGGCGGGCGATCTGCTGGTTGAGTTCGCGGTGGCGACCATGGGTGATCGCCCACTGACCCATCGAACGAAGCACACCGCGGAGGTCGTCCGCCGGTCGCTCGGCGGGTCGGGTACTCGACCACAGCGTCGGATCGAGACGCAGTGACCGGTCGAGATGGGTCATCGAGTGCCGGCCGATGAGACCGTCGGGCAGCACCGACACGAGATGACGGCGCGCGTCGCTGGTACCCATTCCGTGGACCTCGCGCCCAGCCCAGCGAATCACCGGGCCCACCTTGTCGAACTCACGACGCCGGGCGATCTCGTAGCCGTGCTCACCTACCGGGTAGTCAGGCATCACCACAGACCAGAAGTCGACACACCCACCCGCGACGCCCGGCCCGCCACTCGCCAACCCGGCCGGCGCACAGCAGTCGGTCACGCTCGTGCCGACCCGTGCACCGCGCAGAGGCAGGAGGGCAGCCTTGACCGCCCGGCGGTCCGCCTGGCGGATGTCCCTCAACGCCCGGCGAGCACCGCCCCGCGAAGTGGACGGAAGAATCGAACGGGCGATGTCACGCTGCTTCGCGGCGCGCGGGTCCCGACGAGAAACCTTGTGCATATGGGCCTCCGAGTGACGAGGCCGCTCACATCAGCGGCCTGGTTACACGAGACCCACCCCTTCACCGGCGTCGCCCGAGAACTTCACACGACCACTCTCTCACTTCCAGGCCACCCGGCACCTCTTGGGGCCTGGGCCGTGCGCCCCACCGGCCGGCCTCGTCCGCCGCCGGCCACCGAACGGGTCACGATGACAGCCGGGTCTGGCGAGACATGCGAAACCCACGGACCGACGCGACCTGAACCGTCAACGAGAACGGGGTACACGTCACGCCAGCCCCGGGCCCAGCAGAAATTCTTTCCCCCGTAGGGGGACCCAGTGGTGGGCATTGACAACCCATGCCGAGGAAGCGCATTGATGTTGGCGCCACGACCAGAAGGCGGCCGTGAAGGTCCCGAACGAGGAGCGATCCGATGCCCACCACCGACACCACACGCCAGACGATCCCCACGCCGCGAGAAGCTCGCAGAGCCATCTACCTGGACTTCGAAGGCACCGAAGTCGACCCTCCGTCTCTGCTCGGGGCGGCCTGCGACAGCGACTGGCACGCCGTCGTGATCGAGCGGGCCCTGCATCCACTGGCCGGCCACGGGGCCGACCGTCTTGCGGTATCGACTGGTGGTCTCAGTGTCTCGCTTCGCGAACTCCGACACCGGGCCGAACGCGAGAACCGGCGCCTGTTCGCCTGGTCGAGCCACGAGCTCGACGTGATCAGTTCTGTAGTCACCACCGACGCAGACAGGCAGTGGTGGGCCGAGCACCTCGAGAACGCCCTGCCGCCAGCACGGCGCTGGGCCCACAGCCATCAGGTGGTGCTGCCTCGGGTGCAGCTCCCGAAGGGGCATCGCCGGACCCGCAATCATCTCGGTCGCTATCTCGCCGCCATCGGCTATGCGGTGCCTTCGGGGGCCGGACCCGGCTACACCGCGTCACGCATCCGCACCCTGCGGGGACAGTTGGCTCGGCGGAAGAGCTACAAGGCGCTCACCCCGGTAGCGAAAGCAAAGTGGACCAAGCTGTGCGCCCACAACCGCCATGACTGTCTGGGTCTCGCCTCGCTCGTGCAGCGTCTCGCCGACGACGCGGCCCGATGAACGCGAAACCTCGTGACCCAGGGTCCGACTGGGAACCCTCCTGGGCGTCACCCGCGGCTCGCCGCCAGTACGAGCAGCGTCGCGCTGAGCAACAACGTGCCGCCGAGGCGGCGGAACGAGGCGCACGGTTCGCTGCGCTCAGCCCCGCCGCACAGCGACGCCAGCTCAACCGAATCGGCAAGCACCGGTCACCTGCCGTCGAACCGTTCGTGCTCGACGACGGACCCGTACCCGACGAGGTCGAGCAGTTCGAACACCGGTGGGCTGACACCGTCGACTACGCCACCGTTCGACGATCCAACCGAGGATGGACCGTCATCCACATCTACGCGCCGACCGCGCCGATGGGTTCGCTCACCGCCATCGACAGCCACCACCAGTACCTCGACGGCGCCCTCGACGCGGCCCTTCGCCGAAATCACTGGCGCGACGAACGCCGCGCCGCTGAACTCCCTCGACGCAACCGTCCCATCCGACCCAGATCAACGGGGCATGGCTGACTCGCCGAAGCGCCGATGACGATTTGGCGTGCAGTCACCCCGAATCTGACCCAAGATTCGCAACGGGAACCGGGTTCGACGGGAGACTGGTACGTGGCGGAATTCGATGAGGAGCAAGCGGCGGGTTCGACCATCACCTACCGGATCCGCGAAGTAAAGCGTCCCGGGTCTGGTGACTGCTCAGAGCCTCTACGAAACCCGGGGCGATTCAACTTCCAGTTCGACACGACCGTCGGCGGCCGGATCCTCAAGCTGTCGAACATCGTCGACGAGTACACCCGCGAGTGCCCCGCCATCGTCGTGGACCGCTCCATCGACGCCGACAAGGTCGTCGCCACCCTCGACCGGCTCATGCTCACCAGGGGAGCACCCGCGGACGTGTGGTTGGACAACGGCCCCGAGTTCATCGCCAACGCCATCGCCGACTGGTGCCGGTTCAACGGTGCCGGCTCGATCTTCATTGACCCCGGCTCGCCCTGGCAGAACGCCTGGACCTCCGAAGGCTCGATTGGCGTTAGGGCCGTCGGTTCTCCGAGCCCCTGCCCGCGCCAGGTGGACCGGGAGCCACTCCCCACTCAGATCCGAAGAACCTGAAATCCAAAGCGCCCGCTTCCCTGGCCCTCAAGTGCCCACCGGTCCCCTTCGCCGAGGCTGTCGCTCCAAGCCTTGAGCGCAGCCAGCGTTCGCCTGAGCGGAGCAGGGAGCTCAGCCTGGCCATCCCACGCTTCAGCGATGGCCACGATCACTTGGGAGTCCTTCGGAGGTTTCGGAGAGGCACCGATGGACTCCAGGAAGTAGTGCTTAAAGGACGCATCGGAGTCAGTTGCCCAACTGAACGACGATCCTGGGGCCACGAGGGGACACCAAGGCTCGGTCACAAGACATGAGAGACCCCGGGATCGCGATCAAGACGCCGCCACCCACGCCTTGAGGTCGTTCACGTTCCGGAGGCCCAATGCGTGAGCCGTGTTGCGGAGGACGACCGGTGAGAGGTCCTTGACATCCGGGAGGTGCACTGGCGCAACCCCGCGCTTCTCGTAACGGTGATGGGAACCCTTGCCACGCCCGGGTGCGATGGTCCAGCCGTCGCGGCGAAGGGACTTCTCGAGGTCACGCCGGGACAGCGGAAAGACCCAGTTGGAGTGGACCGGCGCGCGCTCCAGCTTTCGACCGGCGTTTACACTCCCTCCTTCATTGGCGACGGCGGGCTCTGGACAGGACCGAAAGGCAAAAATCGGCCGAAAATTCTTCATCAATGTCCAAAGGCGTCGTCCAGGCCGTCCCCCAACGCCGAGTCGCCCACGACGAATCGCCTCGAACAGGCCCCGGCTCTACGACCGACCACGGTCGCCGGAGATCAGATCTGTTCAAACCGAACGCTGTACGGCTAGATGTGTGATGGATCGGCTCGGGAGGGTGTCGATGGCGGCGGTCATCGCCGTCGCGGCGGTGTCTGTTGGCCTGTGAATGGTTGGTGGTCTGTCAGGCTCTCGCGGGGTAGTCCTGACCGTCATCGCGGCAGTTATCTTCCTCGCAGGAGCTGCGGACTGGGTCAAGAACCTCGAGCGCAAGTGGTGGGAAGTGGCGCTCGCTGTGGCTTTGAACGTCGCCCTTGTGGCGCTCGGCGCCGTGTGGCCGGCCGGGTCGGACAGCAGGCCGGCGCCTGTCACGTCGGTCTCGGCGACAGTGAGTTCGACGCCATCGATCTCGCCTATCGGGTGTGACTCACGACGCTGGAGCGGAAGACCAGGCGACAACGACACTTACCGGAGCTGCCAAGAACCGGTCCGATCACCAAGCACTGCTGCGATCGGGCACACCGGCCAGAAGTAGTCGGCGTCTGGGTACTGACCACACACCAAGGCGTGGCCCACGGTCGTCTTGTCCCCACGTCGGTCGAGAGCGGAGAGGATCAGGACAACAACGGACGCAGGCCGGTCCTCCGGCAAGTCCACCACGTTGAGGAGAGCGGCTCGCAAGGTCCCTGTGGTGGTCGTGCCGCCGTTGCGGCGGATGGACAGCTCTCCCCCTATGTAGTCCTGAAGCTGTGCGACCAGCCCCTCCGGATCGATCAGATTCGCTTCGCTCATCTTTGCTTCGTCTCCATGGTCTCGGTTGCGATCTCGATCTCTTCAGCCATCATCGTCTCGGCCGCCACCGTTGGCCCAACCGCCTACGGTGCAGAGATGCCGCCTGCCTGGCCGGAGGACGAGTATCTGCTGCAGGTGGGCAGGGTCGTGTACTCCGTCGCCTCGCTCGAGGGGTTGCTGGTGTTTGACCTGCCGCGAATGCCTCTGACGGTCGAGGGGCTTTCGCCCAATGCTCTCGCAGGCAAGACCACCACTGTGATCGGAAGGCGCCTTCGCGAGCTTTCAGCAACCATCCCGAACCGGCGATGGCAAGACTATCTCTCGCGGGGCGGTGTGGCGCTTGAGGACCTCGGCCCGAAGCGGAACTCGGTCCTTCACGCCCGGCCAGCAACCGTCGACGGAGAACAGCGAATTCACCGCTGGCGGCTCGAGCCAACGGAGATCATGTCGATCTCGTTGGCGCACCTCGACCACTTGCTCGATGAGATTGAGGTCCACCGTCGAGACTTGAACCACCTCCGGCCACCCATTCGCTGACCTGTCCCCGATTGGCCGGGACTGGGTGACACAGCGTCGACCTCCTGAAACGGAAGCACTGGGTGATCGGCCGCTTCGCCCGCCGGAACGCGATCGATGCGCCTTTGATCGGCGTGCCATATCGGGGCAAGACGACCCGCCAAACTGGTGATGAGTCGCGCCGGCGCTGAACGACCCACCGCAGGGACGGGACGCCAACTATGCGGGTCGCGCTGGAAATGCGATCACCGAGCCGTCTTTGCTCCGGGCGATGTCGATCACCACGTCCGCAGCGTGGTCGGCGAGAGCCACACGGTCGCCCAGTGCGTGAATCCGATTCGTCGCCTCCATCAAGCGATCAACCTCGCCATAGGTGAAGACGGGCGATCGCAGACCATGGGGGCGCACCAATTCGAGATCCGAGAGCCGAACGAGCAGGTCCGCGATACTCGACTCCAGTTTGTCGAGGCGTTGCTGGTCCGCCCTGAGCGCACGAACGAAGTTCTCGAGCAGGT
>NZ_JBDNFF010000404.1:0-21448 GCF_041689975.1 Gemmatimonas sp. | reverse complement strand
CTTCCCACGGCGTGGGCAGCGGACCGCGGTGGTCGACACCGGCGGGCGCATGCATCGACGCCCCGGGAACCGCCGCCACCACCGCCGCCGGCTTCGTGGCGAGGAACGCGTCGAGGTCCTTGCGCGTGACACGACCCGCGATGCCGCTGCCACTCATGCCCGCGATCTCCACGCCATGTTCGGCCGCCATTTTGCGTACGAGCGGCGACGACTTGGTGCGTATGCGCTCTTCAAACGAACCGGCGGGCGCCGCGGACGCGGCCGTGGAAGCAGCCGTGGACGCAACCGGTGCTGACGGCGCGATAACCGACGCGGCTACCGGCGCAGGCGGCGCCGCCGCCGGCGGAGCCGGTACCGAGGGCGGCGACGACGCGGCCGCAGCGGCGTCGGTTTCGAGCCGCGCCACGACCGTTTGAATGGCAACGGTCAGCCCTTCACCGACCAGGATCTCGACCAGGATACCGGCCGACGGAGACGGAATCTCCGCATCGACCTTGTCCGTGGAGATCTCGAAGAGTGGTTCGTCGCGCTTCACGTTGTCGCCGACCTTCTTCAGCCACCGTGATACGGTTCCTTCGGCGATGGATTCACCCATCTGCGGCATGATGACATCTACACGAGCCACTCGATCATCCTCGATCTGAAGAAACAGCGTCGGCCACGCGGTCCGCGCGACGCAAACGCCACAAGGTGAGAATCGGCAGCGTGATCGCGCCGAAGGCACCACCGTAACCAGCGTACACCCACCACTCGCACGCCGGTAACCCCGCCGTGGGCGTGCAACGCGCGAAGAAGCCCAGCAACTTGCCGATGCCGACGCCCACCATCGCGCCGCTCACGGCTCCGATAAAAACCGTAAAACATCCCACTCCGATATTCCGACCGACGCGGTCTTCGGGGAGGGGCGTCTGTGCTTCGCCAGCCGAGTTCGTCGTCATCAATACGCCGTCAGGCGCCGGACCGCTCGAACGATATCGGCAGTCTGCGGCAACACGTAATCTTCGAGGGCTGGAGCGTACGGCAGCGGGATATCCGCAGCCGTGACGCGCAACACGGGAGCGTCGAGCCACTCGAAGCAGGTTTCGTTCACGCGCGCGGTGATCTCGCCCGCCATGCCACCGGTGCGCGTATCCTCATGCACGATCAGCAACCGATTCGTTTTCTTCACGGTACGGAAGATCGCCTCGTCATCCATCGGCGCGAGTGAGCGCAGATCGAGGACTTCGACGAAGATACCCTCGGCGGCGAGCAGATCGGCCGCCTCGAGCGCCTTCCATACGGTCGAAGCATAGGTCACGATCGACACGTCGCTGCCCTCGCGCGCCACGCGCGCCTTGCCGATCGGCACGACGTGATCGCCATCGGGCATCACGTCTTTCACGCGACGATACAGATACTTGTGCTCGAAAAAAAGCACACAATCGTCATCACGAATGGCGGCCTTCATCAATCCTTTGGCATCCGTCGCCGTGGACGGATACACGATCTTCAGCCCCGGCGTGTGCAAAAAGCCGGCTTCCGGGTTCTGCGAGTGAAACGGACCACCTCGCACGTAGCCACCGCTGGGTCCGCGAACCACCATCGGACACGGCAGGAACGCACGATAGCGCGCGGTCGCGACGTAGTTCGTGAGCATGTCGTAGGCGTTGGCGATGAAGTCGATAAACTGCATTTCGACGACCGGCCGCAACCCCATATGCGCCGCACCGGCGGCCGCACCGACGAGCGCGATTTCACTGATCGGCGAATCGATGACGCGCTGTTCACCGAACCTGGCGAGCAGTCCTTCGGTGACTTTGAACGCGCCACCGAACGCGCCGATGTCCTGGCCCATACAGAAGACATTGCCGTCGCGCTCCATCTCCTCGAACAGCGCTTCACGGATCGCTTCGAGAAACGTAATCTCGGCCATCAGCGCTTCGCCCCGTCGGCATTCCAGGTGCCCCAGCTCTCTGGGCGCTCCTGGCCGTACGCCTCCGTTCCTGCATCGCGACGGAACCAGAGCGGCTGCTCGGTGGGCGGGTCGGCGTACACCCCCATGAGAGCCTCACGTGCGTCAGGAGTACCCGAGAGTTCGGCAAGATCCGTGGCTTCATCGATCTCACGCAGAATGCGCGCATCAATAGCCGCGATCTCGCTGTCGGTAGCGCCGAGGTCCGAACGCAGCTGCTGCACGTAGCGATCGATCGGATCGTTTTCCGCGGCCCACTTCTCGATCTCGCCGGCTGGCACGTACGATTGATTGTCGTGCTCCGCGTGTCCCTTGCGCCGATACGTGATCAGCTCGATGAGCGCCACGCCGTTACCCGCCCGGGCGTGGTCGACGGCCGTCTTGGTCACGTCGTAGGTTGCCAGCACATCGTTGCCGTCGGCCTGCAGGCCAAGCACTCCGTAGCCGATGGCTTTATCGACGAAGAACTTCGCGGCCGACTGCTTGTGCGTCGGCGTGGAGTAGGCGTAGCCATTGTTCTCGACGATGACCACGAGCGGGCACTTCCGTACAGCGGCGAAGTTGATGCCTTCGTGGAAGGCACCGGTGCTCGTGGCGCCATCGCCGACGTACACCAGCCCAACCCGATCTTCACCACGCATCTTGAAGGACATCGTCACGCCGGTCATGACCGGGACCATGTCGCCGAGCGGCGAAATCTGTCCGAGGAAGCCGCGCGTGACACCGGCTTCGCCGATGTCGCCGAAGTGGATATTGAGCTCGCGGCCGCGCGTGGGGGAGTCGGCCTTGGCCATGTACTGCTTGAGGACCTCGACGGGCGTCGCCCCTTTCACGAGCATCGCGCCCAGGTTGCGAATAAGGGGCGACATGATGTCGCGCTGCTCGAGCGCGAAGCAGCTTCCGACCGCGTCGGCTTCCTGCCCCAGCGACCGAAAGAGCCCGCCGACCACCTTGGTTTGCCGATACAGATTCACCAAGCGCTCTTCGAGTTGCCGCGTGAGCTTCATCCAGTAGTACAGCTCGAGTTTTCGCTCACGCGAGAGCGCGTCGCTGGGACGCGCTCCATCGGCCGGCGTCTCAGCGCGGGTGCGCGACTTGGCCATCAATATCCGGCCTCGATCATGTGCCGGGGGTCTGCGGAGCGATGCACCACGTTGAAGAAGCGCTTCACGTTCTTGTCCAGCCGACTCTCACCCACCTGATCGGTGTGCGCCTCGACCACCGTGTAGTGCCCCCCTTCCATTTTGACCGACACCGTAAGGGTACCGAGCGCGCCGCTGAAGCTGCGCGAACGGGCATCGCCGGCTCCACGGGAGAGCCCGAGGGTCGCGAAGAAGTGATCGGCCGACGCCAATACCGAGTCCGGTGTGAGGGAGGTCCGATGAAAGTGCCGCATACTCAGGGTTCCTTGCGCGCGCTGTCTTTGACGCGCGGTGGTGGCTCGGGCGGGCGCGACGATGCGGGAGGGGAGAAATCTCCTGGCTCATCGGCGGCCATGATGTCTTGCGTCCAGTCCGGCGTTTTTTGCAGGACTTTGGTGGAATCGCGGCGAAACTGAATGGCCATCGCCCACATACCGGCGGTGACGAACATCAGGTTGCTGCGATAGGTCCCCAGCTCCTCGGTCGCGGCGAAGCCATTGGAGACAGTCTTCCGATCGCGGTTGGTGCCGAAGATGCGTCCTTCGCCGGCCTGAATGGGGAGGCCGCTTTTCACATCATGGACCATGACACGCCAGTAGATCGGTTCGAGCGCACGCGTCGGCTTGGTCTCGGGCGACACCCGAATGACAAAATCATCCGTCTTGAACCGGAGTTCATTCGAGGGTGGTGGGCTGCCCCCGCCTCCACAGCCGGCCATGACGAGGCCGGCTGCGGCGAGTGCCACCACGCGACGGATACGACGCGTGTGCTCTGCGATCATTGATAGTATTCCAGCCCGAGGTGAGTGATCTGATCTTCACCCATGAGGTGACGGAGCGTGTTCTTCAACTTCGTCTGCTGGATGAATAGATCGTGCTCAGCCTGGAGTCCCGGAGCGGTCTGCGGCGACTTGTAATAGAAGCTTAACCATTCCTGAATGCCCTTCATGCCGGCGCGCATCGCGAAGTCCGAGAAGAGCGCGAGGTCGAGCACCATCGGCGCGGCGAGGATGGAATCGCGGCAGAGGAAGTTGATCTTGATCTGCATCGGGTAGCCGAGCCACCCCTTGATGTCGATGTTGTCCCAGCCTTCCTTGTTGTCGCCGCGCGGGGGATAGTAGTTGATGCGCACGACGTGCGAGAAACCCTTGTACAGCTCCGGGTACACGTCCGGCTGCAGGATCGTGTCCAACACGGACAGCTTCGACTCTTCCTTCGTTTTGAACGACGCGGGATCATCGAGCACTTCGCCGTCACGATTGCCGAGGATGTTCGTGGAATACCAGCCTTCGAGACCAAGCATGCGCGCCTTGAGGCCCGGTGCAATGATGGTCTTCATCCACGTCTGGCCGGTCTTGAAGTCCTTACCGGAGACCGGCACGCCCTTCTCGATGGCGAGGCCGAGCAGCGCCGGGAAGTCGGCGGAGAGATTCGGGGCACCGTTGCAGTACGGGATGCCTTCCATGATGGCGGCATAGGCGTACAGCATGCTGGGCGCGATCGCATCGTCGTTCTCTTCCATCGCTTTTTCGAACGCTTCGATAGTCTGGTGCTGCGGGCCGGCCTTGATGTACGTCTCGGTCGATCCGGTCCACACCATCACGCCCCGCGTCGCGCCACTGCTCTGCATGACGTGGCGGATGTCGGCGCGGATCTGCTCGGCCAGGTCGCGCTTGTTCTTGCCCGTCTTCACGTTGGTCGCGCGCGTAATGCGCGTGACGTAGCGGCTTTCGAACACGGCCGGCATCGGCTTGATATTCTTGAGGAAGTCGGCGATCGGTTCGATATCCGACTTTTCGAGCACGCCGGCGTTGACGGCCGATTCGTACGCGTTGTCAGGAATCGGATCCCAAGCACCGAACACGATGTCGTCGAGCTTCGCGAGCGAGACAAAATCCTTGATCAGCGGGCTACGCCCGTCGGTCCGCTTGCCGAGACGAATCGTCGCCATCTGTGTAAGCGAACCGATCGGCACCGAGAGTCCGCGCCGCACGCGCTCGACGCCGGCGATGAACGTGGTGGCTACGGCGCCGAGACCCGGCGTAAAAATGGCGAGTTTCCCCGTCGCCGGGGCTGGTAACGCGGCCTTACCGCGAGTCGAGTCGGACACTGCGTTTATTCTCCAGGGGAAGTGGTCGTGCGATACACGAAGTTGATGCGCTGAAACACGGTGATCCACGCGGTGACCGCCAGCAGACTGACGATGCCCGCGAGAATCCAGCCGTTGAGCGCCAAGCCGAAAAAAGCCTGCGGAACACAGAGCAGCACTATGCGCTCGGGGCGCTGCAGCATACCCACCTTCGCATCGAGGCCGAGTCCTTCGGCCCTAGCGCGCGTATACGACGTGAGGAAGGTGGCGATCAGTGCCGCGAGCGTGACCATGACCATGGGCTGGCTGGCGTGCACCGGGTGGGTCGCGTAAAAGACCAACAGGCCTCCCAAGAGGAAGCCGTCGGCCACGCGATCGAGCGTGGAGTCGTAGAAGGCGCCGAACAGCGTACTCTGCCCCGTGCGGCGGGCGACGCTCCCGTCCAGCACGTCAAAAAGTGCTGTGATGCCAAGGAACCATCCACCGGCGCTGATGTGGCCAGACGCGAAGATCACACCCGCCGTGCACGTACAGATCGCGCCAACAGTGGTAATGGTATTGGGGCGCACGCGTCGCGCAACGAGCCAGTCGGCCACAGGGGCGATGACCCGCATATATCCGCGCACGACTGCGCTCCACACAGATGGCATCTCGATCGCGCTGAAGGTCCGGAAAAAGATCTAGCCGAGGAAAGCTAGAACTCCTCCTGCATCAACGGTAGAGATAAAAGCGTCTGGCGTCCTTTTCGAACGCAATTACGGCCGGCAACTGGCGATCCATCACCGCATCCGGGTCCGCTCCGCCGAGCAATGCCTCCCGAGCGCGGGTCGATCCCATTCGCTGGTCGAAGCCGGCCGCTGTGACCTTGAGGGAGTCCTTGTGCACTCGGGAGAGCGCCCACAGGATGGCAGCGCCGACCCGGGCGGGCTGAACGCGCTCGCGATCGGTGACCTCGATGCGAACGCCGGGAATCGACTGACCGGCGAACTTGCCGTCGCCGGGCTTATTGGGCGTGAATCGCTCGGACTTGAACTTGACGCCGGTGAGCGAGAGATCTTCGAGGATCCGGGTGACGGAATCGGCGCGGAGCCAAGCGGCCCCGAATCGCTGGAACGGTTCGTCCGTGCCACGTCCAACCGACACATTGCTCGACTCGAACGGCACGAGCGCTGGGTAAAGCAGCGCGCTCGTGATATTCGGCATGTTCGGCGACGGCCGAACCCACGGCAGCGAGGTTTCGTCGAACCACATGCCGCGGCGCCAGTTCCGCATGGGCACGACGGTAAGCCGAGTCCCGAGTTTCAACTGGGCCTGAAACAACCGAGCCATTTCCCCCATGGTGAGGCCGTGTCGCAAGGGCATCGGATAGAGGGCGAAGCCATTCGTGCGACTGCCCGGTGCTGGCATGTCGGCGTTGGCGAGGGCGGAATCAAGCAGCGCCCCTTCGGCCCTGGCACCGCTGATCGGATTGGGCCGATCGAGCACCAGCACGGGGATTCCGCGTTTGGCGCCGGCCTGCATGGAGTACAGCATGACGCCGACGTAAGTCCACGTGCGGGTGCCGATATCCTGAAGGTCGACGACGAGCACATCGACGTCGGTCAGCAGGCTGTCGGGCGGCGCAATCGTACGGCTCTGATAAAGCGCGTGAATCGTGAGGCCCGTCCTGGCGTCTTTCTCGTCGCTGAGATTCGGACGATCGGCGGTACCGGTGGCGCCGTGTTCAGGGGCAAAGAGGCGCACCAGCTTCACGCCGGCCCTCAGCGCGCGAGGGTCGGTGGCAAGCAAGTCGATGGAGCGCCGCCCTTTCTCGTCTACACCCGTCTGGTTGGTGACGAGTGCGACACGCTTGCCGGCGATGAGCTTGATGCTATCGTCCAGCAGCACCGTAATGCCGGGACGGACCTTGCGGATCCGGTTCCCCATCGGCATTCCATCAGCATCGTCGTCGGGCAGCGGTGCATTGTCGGGGCGACCGCCACGTGAACATCCCGCGATGAGCGTCCCGACACACACCACTGAGAGCAGCACCAGCGTCTTGATGGCCTTCACGCGTAACCTCCAGAAGATCCCGCTGCGCTCAGGTCGCGCAGCATCCCGCCCTACCGCGAACACATGACCAGACCGGATCCCTACCGATCAGCCTTGCTCTCCGGCCCGTCCGGTTGCGGTGCTGCCTTCACGAACGCACCGCAGCACGTCTTTCTCAAGCGGCGCGCCGTGTGGATGTTCGCGCTGGTTGCTACCTCGGGCGTGCTGATCGGGTGCGCCAAGCACCAACCGGGTTCGCGCGACCTACCGCCCGTGCCCGGCATTGCGCGCCAGCAGGCGCTCCGTCTCGGGGACAGTGTCCGTGCGGTCCTCTCCCGCGCCATCGCCGACAGCGCCTTCCCCGGGGCGTACGCGGCGGTTGGCACCGCCGACGGCGTCATCGTCGAGTACGGCGTAGGGCGACTGGACGCGGCAGACGGCTCCCGTCCGTCGGCGACCACGATCTGGGATCTTGCCTCGCTCACCAAGGTGATCGGCACCACGAGCGCCATGATACAACTGGTGGGATCAGGGCGGGTGGCCCTCGATTCGCCCGTTGTGCGCTACCTGCCGGCATGGAAGGCGCCGGGGGCCGACCGGATCACGGTGCGCCATCTGCTGTCACACTCATCGGGCATGCCGGCGTGGCGCGCGCTGTACAAAGAAGCCTCCACGCCCGAAGAAGCGGAGCAGCAGCTGTTCGCGACATCCCCGGATACGCTGCCCGGCGTGCGATATGTGTACAGCGACCTTGGCTTCATTCTGTTGGGAAAGCTGGTCGAAGGCGTGAGCGGCGAACGCCTCGCGTCGTACGACTCGGCGCATATCTTTTCGCCGCTCGGTATGCGCGAAACGCGCTATCTCCCGCCGGCGGCCTTGCTCCCGCGCATCGCGCCCACCGAGCAGGACCCGTGGCGCCAGAGGAAGGTGCGGGGAGAGGTCCACGACGAGAATGCCGTTCGCCTTGGTGGCGTCTCCGGACACGCGGGGCTGTTTTCCACAGGCCAGGACCTGGCGCGTTTTGCCCGCCTGTACCTTAATCACGGAACGTTGGATGGCGTGCGGGTATTCGACTCGTCGGCGGTCGCGGTGTTCACGCGGATGCAGGACTCGACGATCTCGCGCCGGGCGCTCGGCTGGGAGACGCCGACGGGGGGCAATTCGGCGGGCAGCCGACTCTCCTCCGTCTCGTTCGGGCATACCGGGTTTACCGGTACGTCGCTGTGGATGGATCCCGCCCAAGGTGTGTTCGTGCTGCTGTTGACCAACAGGGTGAATCCGACGCGCGAGAACCGAAAGATCGGCGGCGTCCGGACGGTTTTGGTGGACGCCGTGGTGGGTGCGCTGCGCGGTGCGACTGTCCGATGATTCGAGTTTCGGGTGTGGCGTTCTTGAAAGGGAGCGATTCACTCGCTATTATCCGTACAGCTAGACGCGACGCTGTTCCGGTTGCCGATCGCGGGTGCGATCAGGTGCGGGCGGCGCGCTCCATCAGGCCGGGATCTCAGCCGGCCGCTTCGGAGGAGAGCAATGAGCACGATGCAACAGCCGGAAGTCATGGTGGTTCTCACGTCCACGGCCGCGACGGAAGTCCGCAAGTTCATGGAAGCCGAGGGCGCCACGCCCGAGCAGGGTGGCCTCCGCGTGTCTGTGACGCCGGGCGGATGCAGCGGCTTCAAGTACGGCTTGGTGATCGAGGACAAGCCCGCAGAAGACGACACGATCTTCGAACTCGAGGGGATCAAGCTGTTCATCGATCCGTTTTCGGCGCCGTATCTCAGCGGCACCACGATCGACTACGTTACGTCGATGCAGGGATCGGGCTTTACCTTCGGCAATCCGCAGAAAACCGGCGGTTGCGGTTGCGGCAGTTCTTTCTCGGCCTGAGCCGACAACTCGACACTTATTCCAATGACCATGGCCTCCGGTTTTCCGGTGGCCGCTGATGGTTTGCAGGCCCGCACGCTCGAGTCGAGCGGCGGGCCTGCGCGCGTCAGTGGCACCATTTTCGTGCACCCCGACATCAACGGCTCGGTGCGCGAGCGTATTCCGGCGAGCATCATCGACGAGCACGAGGCGATGGCGCGGCTGGTGGCTGGGCGGATCGCGACGCTGATGCGCGAGCGCGCCGCGTCGGGTCGTTCTATCGTGTTGGGACTGGCTACCGGCTCGACGCCGATCGGCGTGTATCGCGAGCTGATCCGCCTGCACCGTGACGAGGGGCTCAGCTTCCGGCACGTCATTTCGTTCAATTTGGACGAGTACTATCCGATGGCACGGGACAGCATCCACTCGTACCACCGGTTCATGTGGGAGAATCTGTTCGCTCACGTCGACATCGATGCGGCGAACGTGCACATCCCGGACGGCGCGCTGGATCGCACGTCGATCGACGACGCCTGCGCGCGGTATGAGGCCGCGATCGCGGCCGCCGGCGGCGTGGATTTTCAGTTGCTCGGTATCGGCAAGACGGGCCACATCGGCTTCAACGAGCCGGGCTCCGGCGAGCACAGTCGCACGCGTATGGTGCATCTCGACTCTGTGACGCGACGCGATGCCGCGGCGGATTTCTTCGGCGAAGACAACGTGCCGCGCGAAGCGATCACCATGGGCATCGCGACGATTCTCGCGGCGCGTGAGATCGCGATTCTCGCGACCGGCGAACACAAGTCGGGTGTCGTACGGCGTTCAGTGGAAGGCGACATCGACCGCGCCGTCGCTGCGACGTTCCTGCAGCGTCACCCAAACACGACGTTCTACGTCGACGACGCCGCCGCCGCCGAATTGACGCGAGTGGCGACGCCGTGGCTGATCGACGAAGTGCGTTGGGATGACGCGCTCGCGGTCCGTGCTGTGACGTGGCTGGCGGGCCGGTGCCAGAAGGCGATCCTCAAGCTGACGCAGCACGACTACGCCGAGAACTCGCTGTTGTCGCTGGTGGCGCGTCATGGCTCACCGGGCGCCGTGAACGGGCTCGTGTTCAACGTGCTCGGCGCCAAGATTCGCGGCAAGAGCAAGCTGCCTCGGGGCATGAAGACACTGTTGTTCTCACCGCACCCGGACGATGATGTGATTTCGATGGGGGGAATGCTCCGCAAGTTCGTGGAGAATGAGAACGACGTGACCGTGGCGTACATGACCAGCGGCAACATCGCGGTGTTCGATCACGATGTGCGTCGCTACATGGATTTTTTGGTGCGACTCGATCAGGAGCGGATCGGCGAGGGGACGGCCGTCCGCACACTGGCTGACACGGTGCACGCGTTTCTTGAAGCAAAGCGTCCGGGTCAGGTGGACATTGCCGAAGTCCAGGACATCAAGCGCATCATCCGCGAGTCGGAAGCGGTGAGCGGCATCGAGGTCATGGGGCTCACACGAGACCACGCGCGCTTCCTCAACCTGCCCTTCTATCAAACGGGCAAGGTGCGCAAGGATCCCATCGGTCCGGCCGACGTGGCCATCGTGGCCGACCTTCTGCGGGAGTTGCAACCGGAGATCATCTTCGTGGCGGGCGACCTGTCGGATCCGCACGGCACGCACCGCATGTGCAAGGAGGCGATCGACAGCGCCGTGCTCGAGGTGTACGGCGGCGCGGACGCCCCTGCCCGCCCTCAGGTGTGGCTGTACCGCGGCGCGTGGCAGGAATGGCCGATAACGGACGCCACCGTGCTCGTGCCGCTGTCACAGGAAGAATTGACGATCAAGATCCAGGCGATCTTCAAGCATCAGTCTCAGAAGGATTCCGCGCCGTTCCCCGGTCAGGATGCGCGTGAATTCTGGCAGCGTGTCGAGCAGCGTAACAAAGCCACCTCGGCCCAGCTCGACCAACTTGGACTCGCCGAGTACTTCGCGATGGAGGCGTATGTCATCGCGTGATGTCGGTGTGACCTCGTGACCAACAGCTTCACGGCGCTCGACTGGGGCGTTCTGCTCCTCTATCTCGTGGGCACGACGCTGCTCGGCGTGTGGCTGGGACGTGGTCAGAAGGACGCGCGCGACTACTTCGTGGCCAGCAAGGCCATTCCGTGGTGGGCCATTCTTTTTTCGGTGGTGGCGACTGAGACCAGCGCGCTCACGTTCATCTCGATTCCCGGGCTGGCGTACGTCGGCAATCTGTCGTTCCTGCAGATCGCCGCCGGCTACATCGTGGGCCGAATCGTGATCGCATATACCCTGCTTCCGCGCTACTACGACGGAGAGCTGGTCACGGCCTATGCGTTGCTCGAGAAGCGGTTCGGGCTGGCGACGAGACGCTTTGCGTCGATCGTGTTCATGGTCACGCGCGCGTTCGGCGATTCCGTGCGTGTCTTCGCGACGGCGATCCCGGTCGGACTGATCATCGGTCCGATTGTCCCGCCCGAGTACGTGGCTCCCCTGTCGATCCTGATTCTCGGCGCGTTCACCGTGCTGTACACGTATCATGGCGGCATGCGTGCGGTCGTCTGGACCGACGTCCTGCAAACGGGCGTGTATCTCGTGGGTGGGTTGGCCGCGATGTGGATCATCGGTGCGGGCGTGACGGGCGGCTGGAGCGCCATTCTGGACGGCGCGAGCGCTCGCGGGCAACTTCAAGTGCTCGACTTGTACACGGGAATCGACCGCCCGCACACGCTGTGGGCCGGCCTGATCGGCGGCGCGTTCCTGAGCATGGCCTCGCATGGCGCCGACCAGCTGATCGTGCAGCGACTGCTCGCGTCCGGCAATCTGCGCGAGGCGCGGCTTTCGCTGATCGGTAGTGGCTTTGTGGTGATGGCGCAGTTCGCGATGTTCCTGCTGATTGGCGTGGGCTTGTACGCGTTCTACAACGGCACGGCGTTCCCCCGCCCCGATGCGATCTTCCCCCGGTTCATCGTGGAAGCAATGCCGGCGGGGCTCACCGGACTGGTGATTGCCGCGATCCTCGCGGCCGCCATGAGCACAGTGAGCGGTTCGGTCAACTCGCTGGCGGCAGCCACGCTTCACGATCTCTATCTCCCGTTCAGTAAGCGGCGCGCTGACGACCCGGGGCTGCTTCGCGTCAGCAAACTGTTCACGCTCGTGTGGTCCGCAATTCTGATCGGTGGTGCCCTGCTCTACCAGAACGAAGGGACGCCTGTGGTCACGATCGCGCTCTCGGTTGCCTCATTCACGTACGGTGGCCTGCTTGGCGCGTTCTTCCTGGCAATGCTGGTGCCGCGAGCCATACAGCGCGACGCCATACTGGGGATGGCGGTCGGCATCGGTACGATGTCCTTCATTGTCTTCGCCAGAGCGCTCAGCGGTTGGTTTCCGTCGCTCGCGCCGACGCTCGCTCCGTTTACGGTGATCGCGTGGCCGTGGTTCGTGTTGATCGGTACCACGCTTACTTTGGTGACAGGTATTCTGTCGTCGTTCACGCATGCGCCGCCCACGGCGCTGCGCTCTACTCTGGGGAATCGTTCATGAGTGCCGGACCTCTCGACCCGACACCACTCGTTGTCGGTGTAGATGGCGGCGGTAGCCGCACCCGCGTGGTACTCGCCGACGCTGCCGGTAACACGCTGGCACGTGTGGAGGGCGCCGCGACGGCGCTCATGCCGGGCCAGGAAGGCGTCGCTGCGGATATCATCAAGTCGTTGATCGCGGACGTGCTGGCTTCGGCCGATCGCAGCGACACGCGTCCGGCAGTGTGCGTCGTTGGTGTTGCCGGCGCCGGACAGGAGCGCGCCGCGCAAGCCCTGTGGTCGGCGCTCGCGACGCGCCGTGTCGCGGACGACGTATCGGTACAGGCCGATGCCACCATCGCCATGGATGACGCGTTCGGCGACTCCGCTGGCGTGCTGCTGATTTCAGGAACCGGATCGGTGGCCTACTCGCGTGCACCCGACGGCCGACTGGAGCGTTGTGGTGGGTGGGGCCCGAACATCGGCGACGAGGGCAGCGGTGCATGGCTCGGGCGTCGTGCGCTCAGCGTCATCACGGCGGCACATGATGGTCGCGAGCCCGACACGGCGCTCGCCGGCGCGATTCTCACCGCGCTCGAGCTGGAGTCGCTCGACGATCTGATTCCGTGGGCCGCAAACGCGACGCCTGGGCTTTACGCGACCCTGGCGCCGGTAGTCGCGAAGGTGGCCTCGACGGGAGACTTGCGCGCGAACGCGCTCATCAGCTTCTGCGTGGAAGAGCTGTCGCTGCACATTCGCACGCTGGCGCGTCGTTGCTTCATGGACGAGCGCGCAGCAATTCCCGTGGCGTTCGCCGGCGGCTTGCTGTCGAAGGGTTCGCTGGTGCGAAAGCGTCTCGAGCAGCGTTTGAAGAGCGCTGTACCGGGTGCGACCGTGCGCGCGGAGGAAGTGGATGCGGCGCGCGGTGCCGTGCGTCGTGCTCGCCGGCTGCTGGGCGTCGAGGTCTGACGCCCAGCAGCCGTTTAGAGAATGCTAGGACGGTACGGCTTCCTCGGCTGGGATATTGAGTTCGCCTTCCCAACGCGCCATGACAGCGGTGGCGAGACAGTTGCCGAGCAGATTGACCGACGTACGGGCCATATCCATGATGGCGTCGACGCCGAGGATGAGCGCGATGCCTTCGAGCGGCAGATTGAACTGCGCCAGCGCTCCCGACAGAATCACCAGCGACGCTCGCGGAACGGCCGCAACGCCCTTCGAGGTGAGCATCAGCGTCAGCATCATGAGCAACTGGGTGCCGAGCGGCATGTCGATACCGGCCGCCTGCGCCACGAAGACTGATGCGATGGCGAGGTAAAGCGTGCTGCCGTCGAGGTTGAACGAGTACCCGGTGGGCAGCACGAACGACACGATTCGACGCGGCACGCCGAACTTCTCCATCGCCTGCATTGCCTGCGGGAAGGCGGCTTCACTGGACGCGGTGGAGAAGGCGATGAGCCATGGTTCCTTCACCGTACGCCAGAAGCGCATGATGGGGATACGCGCGATCAGGGCGACGGGCACCAGCACGAGCAGGACGAACACGATGAGCGAGACATACAATGTGGCGACGAGCTTACCGAGACTGAGCAGTACCCCGAGTCCGCTCTTGCCGACCGTGACACCGATGGCGGCACCGATCCCGATCGGCGCGTAGGCCATCACAATGCCGACGAACTTGAACATCACCTCGCTGAGCGACTGCAGTCCGTCAAGCATGATCTTCTTGGACGGCCCTTCGACACGCGCGAGGGCGACGGCGAAGATGATCGCGAAGAACACGATCTGCAACACCTCGTTTTGCGCAGCCGCTTCGAAGAAGCTCTGCGGCACCGTGTGCTCGAGCACGGAGGCGAACGTCGGTGTCTTCATCGCGAGCGCCTTGAATTCCTCCGTGCTGCCCGCGGCCGGTGCGATAGACAATCCGACGCCCGGTTTCACATAGTTGACCGCGATCAGTCCGATCGCGAGCGCCGCCGTGGTGACCACTTCGAAGTAGATGATCGAGCGAAGCGCCAGCTTGCCGACCTTCTTCATGTCATCGCCGTGTCCGGCGATCCCGACGACGAGCGTACTGAACAGCAACGGCACGATCAACGACTTGATCATGCGGAGGAAGATGTTCGCGAAGGGCTTGAGGTTCGGCGCAAAATCGGGCGCGAGCCAACCGATCAGGATGCCGATGATCATCGAGATGACGATCCAGCCCGAGAATCCGATCCCGAGGAATCCCTTGCTCGGTACTGGCGGCGACGCGCTGGAAGACTGATGAGCCATGATGCTGGTTTGAGGAGTCGTAGTATGGCTGATGACTTATTCGGGAGCGATCGGAGCGTTCCCGCGACGGAGCACCGAGTTCTTGTACCCGTAGGCGAAGTAGAGCGAGAGGCCGATGACCATCCAGATGCCGAACGCCTTCCATGCGCTCGAGGGCAACCCGCGCATGACGAAGACGCAGGCGCCGGCCCCGCCGAGCGTCACGAACCAAACAAAGGGCACCCGAAACGGGCGGTGGCGATCAGGCTCGCGAATACGCAGCACGAGCACGCCGATACAGACCACGGAGAAGGCGGCCAGTGTGCCGATGTTGGTGAGATCGTACGTGGCCGCATCGTCGGCGAGCAGAGAGCCGAGCGCCACGGCGACACCGGTGATGATGGTCGTCACGTGCGGCGTACGCGTTTTCGGATGCAGCTTGGCGGCAAACTTGGGCAGCAGGCCATCGCGCGCCATCGCGTAGAAGATGCGCGGCTGACCGTACTGGAAGACAAGCAAGACGGCCGACATCGAGACAACGGCACCGGCGGCGACGATCCAACTGGCCGTGGAGAGGCCCGCCAGGGAGAGCGCCTTGGCCAAAGGGTCGCTACCGCGCAGCTGCTCGTACGGTACGAGTCCCGTGGCCACGAAGCCGACGATCACGTAGATCAGTGTGCACACGGCCAAACCACCGAGAATGCCGATGGGCAGATTGCGCTGCGGGTTCTTGGTTTCCTCGGCAGCCGTAGAGATCGCGTCGAAGCCGATGTATGCGAAGAATACGATCGCGGCACCTTGATGAATACCGCGAAATCCGTTCGGCGCGAACGGCTTGTAGTTGGCCGGGTCGATGTGCATGCCGCCCACGATCACAAACAGCGCGAGCACGAGCAGCTTGATGACCACCATGATGTTGTTGGCGCGGGCGCTTTCCTTCACGCCTTTGAGCAACAACAGGGTGATCGCCACGACGATGCCGAACGCGGGCAGATTCACAAGCACCGGGATGCCGGCGATGTGCGGCGCCGAATCCATGAGCGCGCGGATGGCAGGGTCAGCGCTCGCCTTGACGTTCCAGTATCCGTGGGTGAGCCATCCGGGCAAGGTGACGCCGAACCCAGAGAGGAGCGACGTGAAGTAGCCGGACCACCCGATCGCGACGGCGACATTGCCGACCGCGTATTCGAGGATGAGCGCCCAGCCCACGATCCACGCGACGATTTCACCAAGCGTGGCGTACGAGTAGGCGTACGCACTACCGGCCTGTGGAATCATGGCCGCGAGCTCCGCGTAGCAGAGCGCAGCGAGGCCGCAGACGGCACCGAGCAGCACAAACGAGAGCACGAGCGCGGGCCCGGCGCCGTATCGGATCACGGTACCGTCGGCCAGCGTTTCGCCGGCCGCTGCCGTTCCGAGCGACGAGAAAATGCCGGCGCCGATCACGGCACCGATGGCCAGCATGACGAGGTCACCAGCGCCGAGGGTGCGGTGCATACCGCTGCCGCTTTCGTCTGCGGCGGCGATCGGCTTTCGATCAAACAGCCCCATAGGCCCTCGGATCGGGGGAGGAGCGCGCCGTATGGGGGGAACGGCGACCGGCGCGCGGGTAGATCGTGCGCGCAAGCTACAGTCGGGTCACGCGTACTGCGAGTCTACAGCGAGTAGGTGATTTCGGCTTTACCGCGGACAGGGACGCCCTGCGCATTGACGGCCGGACGAAAGCGGATGGCGACGAGCGCCTCACGCAGCTTTCGATTGTACGCCCCGTCCTTGGTGGGCGTGAACTGCAGGTCAAGCACTTTACCGGTCGAGTCGACTTCAAAAACGACGATGACCGTACCCTTGGCTTTGTTCGGGACAGGCAACGGGGGAAGAAACAGCTCGGTTGGCGCCGGCGGATACACGGTGCCAGGACCACCACCGGTGCCCGGCCCCACGCTGGTGCCCTTGCCGGTGCCCACACCGGATCCGACCCCACCACCGCTACCGGAACCTGACCCGGCGCTTCCATCGGTTCCTGAGCCGCCTCCCGTGCCAGTCACGACCGACTTCGCGTCGGCGGCATCGGTCGTGGACGGCTGCGACGGCGCGGTTGGCTGCTGTGGCGGCTTCACCACGGGCGGAATTGGCGGGGGCGGTACGATCGGCTGGATCGTTGGGGGCTTCACCAAGGGCGGCAGTGGCGTCGGGGCGGGCGCTATGCGCACGAACTGGAGTCGCTCGTCCTTGGCGATGCCACCGGTGCCGCGCTTCCCGCCGCCGCCGCCACCGGCCGGGCCAAGGCCGCCCGCGCCCAGCACTTCGCGGAGCAACTCCGGGGAGGTGAACGGAACGATGAGCAAGATGAGGATCAGCAGGTGGATCCCGATGCTGATCAGCAGACTTCGGACCCGGCGCTGATTGCCCACCGGCACGCCGATAGGCGGTCGGTACCGCGGGCGTTCCGGCGGCGTAAGGTCGGCGGTATCTGGAAGCGGCGGAGTCGTTGGCGTCATTGAGAATCGAGAGATGAGACCTATACAACGTACTACGGCGGACGATCCCTGTTGGGTTCGCCCGCCGTGGTCACGACGTGGATCTCGTGGGTGGGCGCGTTCCCGGGGACGGGCCCGCGCTACACATCACTTCGGCGGAACGCCGATGACCTTTACCCCGGCGCCGCGGGCCTGGTCCATAGCCCAGATCACTGCGGAGTACTTCACCGTGGTGTCACCCTTCACGAAGATGATCTTTTCGGGCCGGGGGTCGTAAATCGCCTTCAACTTCTCGAGGAGCATAGCCTTCTCGATCGGCTCCTTGTTGACCGCGTACTTGTCGTCCGGGAGGACTTCGAGCACGATCTGGTCGGGGTTGACCTGCGTCGACGGCGGCTGTGGCGTCGGGTCAGGCAGCTGCGTATCGATGGCCTTGCGGCTCATCGGAATGATCATCATGAAAATGATGAGCAGCACGAGCAGAACGTCGATCATGGGCGTGACGTTCATATCGTTGTTCAGACTCGAGCCACCGCTCGGTGCGGACATGCTCATGGCTACTTACTCCCCGGCATGATGCGGTCGCTCTGGACGAGCGATTCGGTGTTCGGTGTCTGATCCGTGATGAGCGCGGCGACGCGAACACCAGACCGCGAGATGCGATCAAGGGCGTCGACGACTTTCACGTACTCGAGGTCCTTGTGGGCCTTGACGTACATGATGTAGTCCTCGCGCTCCTTCAGATAGATCTCGCCGACGAGGGCCTCGAGGTCCTCGTTGCGGATCCGATTCTTGTTGAGATAGTACCGACCCTGATCGTCGATGCCGAGCACCTGATCACCTTCTTCTTCCGGGTGGGGCTTGAGGTTCTGCCCTTCCGGCGGGACCGCGGTAAAGCCCGCGTTGATCTGCGGGATCGTGATCATGAAGATGATGAGCAGTACAAGCATCACGTCGATCATGGGGGTCACGTTGGGTTCGGCCTTGACGCCGCCCCCGCTGACAGTCATTCCCATCGCGCGACTCCTGGCGTTGAGCCTCCCGGCGTGGCGCCCCGTACGGAGCGCCGACCGGAGGACCGATCGTGATTACTGCGAGATCGACTGCTGACCAGCGGTGTTGAACTCACGCGTGAAGCGCGACCGACCGAACTCCCCGGAGACACCCTTGATCAGGTAGTCGATCATTTCCTTCGACGTGTAGGTCATTTCGGCCGTGAGGTTGTCAATCTTCGTCTGGAAGAAGTTGAACGCCCACACGGCGGGAATGGCGACGCCGATACCGATGGCGGTCGTGATGAGGGCTTCGGCGACACCGGCGGCGATGGCCGAGATACCGCCCGCGCCTGACGTGGCCATGCCCGTGAAGGAGTTGACGATACCCATCGTGGTGCCGAGCAGACCAACGAACGGCGCGGTGGCACCGACCGTCGCGAGCACGCCGAGACCACGCTTGAGATCGACGATCGTCATGAGCATTTCACGCTCGACAGCGCGCTCGGACGTGTTGATGTCGGACACCGTCACGGAACCATCCTGAATGAGCGGGCGAATTTCGGCGAGGGCACCACCGAGCACGCGCGCGACATGCGACTTCTTGTAGCCTTCGGCCAACTTGATCGCCTCGATCAAGTTGTCTTCTTCGAGGAACTGCGAGAACTCGGGGGCGAACTTCCGCGTTTCGGCCTGCGCCTTACGCATGCTCCACCACTTCTGAATGAGCACGGTGAACGAGAAGGCCGACATGGCCAGGAGCGTGAAGACAATGCCCTTGGCAAACCAACCCATCGAGTTGAACAGCTCCATCAACGACATATTCATGGCGAAAATCTCCGCAGAACGAGGGGAAGAACCTTAGCGGTTGAGCGAGAACTGGAACGGCTGCTGCACAAGCTGTTTTACCTTGCGTCCACCCACTTCGGCGGGGAGGAAGCGCATGCGTTGCAGCGCATTCTTCACGGCGTTGGAGAACAGGTCGTTGTCGGACTTCAACACCTTGTAGGTGTTCATTTCGGCACGTCCGGTGGTGTCCACCACGAACTGCGCCAGCACGGTGCCTTCGATGCCCGCAGTGCGGAGCATGTCGGGGTACGCGGGCCCCTGAGCGCCCGGGGCCATGACGACGGGCTTTTCGACCTGGAAGTCGAAGTACGGTTGGTCACCCTGGGGGATCGGGCCCTTTCCGCCTTCGACACCCTTCGCGATACCACCGGCGACACCCTTACCCGAAAAGTCGGCTTCGTCCGTGACCTTTTTGGACAAATCGATGTCGGGGATGACATTGGGGATCTCGATCGGAGCCGTGAGCACCTGAAAACCCTTGGGTGGCGGCGGCGCGATCACGGCGTCGGGAGGTGGCGGGGCTTTTTCCGGCTCGGGTGGCTTGGGCTCGTCCTTCTTCACCTCGACAAAATCGACCTTCTCTTCCTTCGGCTTGTCGTTGACGATGCCCGAGTTCTTCGTGACAACCACGAGGGCAACAACAATCGCCGTGTGGACGATGATCGAGGTGACGGACCCACCCAAGCGCTTCTGCTGCTGAGCCTTCGATTCAAGCAGGTTGTTGAACATCTCGCTTGTCCGGGGTGCGGGCGACGGATCGCAGCGCCCGGACAAGAGGCCCGGGAACTGACTACAGCGATTCTACCTGTCGAAGATGATGGAGCAATGGAAGGAACATTAGGATCGGATTAATCCGCAGTTAGCATTCCGCTCGCGGTGCCTGCATCGTTTTGTCCATTGAGGAACGACTCGTACTCACCCGTCATGCCTGAGCCCGGCGACCCGGCCAACGGCAGTACAACCGTGAACGTGCTGCCCCGGCCCAAACGGGACTGCACGGTCAGACTGCCGCCGTGTGCCTGTGCGATCCATTGACAGATCGCGAGGCCGAGCCCGAAGCCGCCGCGCTCGGACGCACGCGAGCGGACGCGATCGGCGCGCCAGAATCGTTCGAAAATTAATGGCAAGTCGGCGGCCGCGATCCCGATGCCGGTGTCCTTCACCGCAAACGTGACGTCGGCGTCGCCTCGTGTGAGCGTAAGCTCCACGCGCCCACCGCGCGGCGTGTACTTGATCGCGTTGGTCACGAGATTGAGATAGAGCTGACGCAATCGCGTGAGATCGGCCAGCACCTCGGCGTTTTCCATCAGCGGCGCATCGATGGTGAGCCCCGCGTCCTCACCGAGCAGTCGGGCAGTTTCCACCACTTCACGCATCAGCGGCCCGAGCTCGACGGGTTCACGATAGAGATCGAAGCGACCCTCGTCGGCGCGGGCGAGCGTGAGCAGCGAGTCGACGAGATCGGCCATGCGGGTGACCTGCTGCAGCGCTTCTTCGATGGCGATCGCCTGTTCCGACGGGGTCGAGGTCGGCGACAGCGAGCGTTCGATGTCCACGCGCATCACTGCCAGCGGCGTCTTGAGCTCGTGGCTGGCGTCGGCGGTGAAGCGCCGCAGCGCCCCGAATGAGGTTTCCAGTCGCTCGATCATGGCGTTCAGCGTGGAGGACAAGCGGGCGAGTTCATCGCCAGCGGCCCCGATCGCGAGTCGGCGATGCAGCGAACGCCCGTCGGTGATCGCCTCCACCTGATCGATGATGCGGTCGAGTGGCCGAAAGGCACGTCCGGCGATGATGTACGCGAACGTCATCGAAATGGCGAGCAGGAAGGGCGCGATCACGAGCATCGTGCCCACCAGCTCGCGCGGCGTGTAACTGATGTCCGACGTGCTGAGCGCCGCGTAGACACGGTAGCGCGCGTTCTCGCTGAGCGGCACCATGCGCGTGGCGAGCAGGACGTCGTCGGAGCGCATCGTGATACGGCGCACGGCCGGCGACGGTGACGACTTGCGGGCGGCCGTGCTGAAGGCGTCGCGGTCGGACAACGACAACATCCGCACCGCGGGCGACGCATAGATGTCGTACTGACTGCTGTCCTGCACGAGCACGTAGCCTTCGAGCAGCGATAGAAACGCCGCCATGCGCAACGATACACTCGGACCCGCGAGCGGATCGTTCTGCGCCAGCACGGGCTCGGTGCCGGTATTGCGCGCCAGATTGATCGCGCGAACGACTTGATCCGCTTCGGACTGTACACGGGTCT
>NZ_JBDNFF010000403.1:0-2323 GCF_041689975.1 Gemmatimonas sp. | reverse complement strand
GCGTCAGCCGGCCCATCGACGTGGTGGTGTTGAACGACTGGGTGACACTGACGAAGGTGACGTTGTTGCGGTCGAACACATCGACCAGCTTCGAGAAGTCCATCAGCGCGCGGCTGAGGCGGTCGATCTTGTAGACCGCGACGACGTCAACCAATCCCTGCTCGATATCAGCGAGCAGCCGCTTCAGCGCCGGCCGTTCGAGGGTGCCGCCGGACACGCCGCCGTCGTCGTAGCGGTCGCGAACCAGCACCCACCCCTCGGCGCGTTGGCTGGCCACGTAGGCCTCACAGGATTCGCGCTGGGCGTCCAGGCTGTTGAACGCCATGTCGAGCCCTTCCTCGCTCGACTTCCGGGTGTAGACGGCGCAGCGGAGTTTCTTCACGCTGGCCGGCATGGCGACGTCGCTGGGTTTCTTTCTCATGCTCGCCCCCTGGCGTTGCGCAGCGCGAAGAACGTCCAGCCATTCCAGCGTGTTCCGGTGATGGCGCGGGCAATCGACGAGAGCGATTTGTAGGGGCGGCCCTCGTATTCGTAGTCGTCCTGCCGGACCGTCACCGAGTGCCCGACGCCCTGGTACTCGCGGATGAGGCGTGTGCCGGCGATCGGACGATCGTCCTGGCGAATGCGGCGGATGGTGATGTTGCCGCCGTCGAGTTGCTCACCGAGGGCCTCGAGGCGTTTGATGGTTTCCGGCTTCAAACCGCCGTAGGCCAATTCCTGTACCCGATAGGAGAGCCGGCTCTGCAGGTAGGACCGGTTGAACGGCGGCGGCTCGGCACCAAACAGCGTGCGCCATTGCTGCTTGAGCTCGGCGGTCGGCATGGTCTGCAGCGCCGCCAGGCGGGCCAGGACAGTGTCCCTGGCGACGGTGGGGATGGGTTCGGTCATGCGAGTCTCCGCGGTTTCGGTTTCGCATGACCGCGCTGGTGGGCGGTGAAGTGAACACAACTTTCTCCAACCAAGTCAGATACTTGGCTTGACTCGGCTTGGCGTTCGCGAAGCCGCAGGAGGCCGGCGGCCAGGATGTCGCAGACCTCGCGGAGGTGGGGTGGGAGGTGGGGGTTGAGACCAGAGAGAACTGTTGCACGGGTCATGGCCCGGAGACGATCTACGCAAGATCGCAGCGAATGGAACAGCAATCTTCATCGCAGCGTAGCCGAGCGGTAAAGAAGGTAGCGGAGCGAAAATGTCTTCGTCTGCTTAGCGGCGCCTCTTTGCCGCGCGCCAATCCCACGGCATCTGGAATGTCCCAGCCCAAAGACCGAGCTTCGCCTTCTGTGCGCGGTCTTCTGCGGGGACATACGCCAGCGAATACCGTCGGAAGGCCATCGCCCAGCCGCCCGCGACCATCCACTGGTTGATGTCCACCCCACCCTTGAAGCAGATGGCAATCGTCCTGCGGTAGCGATCTTGACCCTTCGCCTCGCACCGCACCTGGGAGCGGCCGAGCTGCCGGATCAGCGCCAGTGTCGACTCGTCACCACACTTCCACAGGGCGCCATTGGCGTGAGCGCACAGTTGACCGCCTTCCGGCGCATCGATTCCATAGAGGCGGATGCGCGTTCCGTTGATCTCGATCGTGTCGCCATCAACCACCGAGGCCAAGCCCGTGATCATCGGTTTACCGGCTGCGGGGACACTCATGGCCACAGCCAGCGCCAAGGCCAATCCAGTAGCTTTCATTACAGCCGCTTCGCCGCCCAGATCACTCGTCCGATAATCTTCACTTCCTCAGCTTCGCGTTCATAGGTCTGGTATTCCGGATTGACGGACTTAATGATCACCATTGGCGGTTCCGAGTGTGGCACATGCTCGACCCGCTTGACGACCAGCCCCATGCCGTCCCAGATCACGAAGATCCCCGGCGGCACCGGCACGCACTGGCTGGTGTCGACCAGGATGCGATCGCCCGAGGAGATCAGCGGCTCCATGGAGTCACCGTCGATGGTGATCACCCGCAGATCGGCGGCACGCACACGGAGTTCGTGGCGGATCATGCTCTCGGAGAACAGCCATGCGCCGTTGCCCTCCTCGAACCCATCGTTGAGCGCGCCTGCTCCGGCGGCGGCGCGCACATCGATCTCGGGAATAGTGACGTAGCCAGAGACTGACAGTCGCTCGCGCAGCTGCGGCGAGAACTGGGCCGGCGTCACGCCGGTCCGGACAGCCCGCTTGCGATCGGCATCCGGGCGCAGATCGTCGGGCGGCACCCCGAGGTGCAGTGCCAGCGCCTCGCGGACGTCCTCGGGCAGGACCTTGGGCGTCGCACGGGTGACGTACTGATGGAAATACGCATCGTTCTTGCCGATGGCGCGCGAGGCGG
>NZ_JBDNFF010000402.1:0-5294 GCF_041689975.1 Gemmatimonas sp. | reverse complement strand
TTCGCGTGCGGCACAAACACAAATCACCGACCCGTCTTCGGGCTTCCGCGTGATCCGAGAGCCGCTTCTGTCCGAGTTCGCCCGCGAGTACCCCTCCCAGTACCTCGGGGATACTTTCGGGGCCCTCGTAGATGCAGGGCGGGCGGGCTTCACAGTTATCGAAACGCCGGTCGTCATGCGTGAGCGGGCCGGCGGCGTCCCGTCGGCGGGCACGCTTGCGTCAATAAGATTTCTTGTCCGTGCGTTCCTTACCGTGATGATCGGCTCGGGCCATCGTTATCGCGTGCCCGCAGCGACACCGGGAGCGCCTTCGTGAGTGCGCAGGCGATGGCCGGGGCTAGCGTGTGGAGCCGTCCGGGGCAAATAATCGTCATCTCAATTGTTTCGGTGTGTCTCTCGCTAATCGTGCTCTCAATGGCACGCCGCAGCCAGCTTTCAATGCGGTACACACTCGGCTGGATCTTCGTCGCTATCTGCGTAGCGATCGGTGGTCTCTTTGGCGGTCTCGTCGAGCCCTTCGCTAACGCGCTTGACGTGGACTCAGCGGTGCTCGTCGCCGGCGTCACAGCGACTGGTCTCCTCGCGATCGCCGTACAGTTGTCGATCAGTGTGTCGGGGCTTATCGAGATCAGTCGAACGCTCGCCGAATCGTTGGCGCTCCTCCAGGAGCGGCTCGAGGCGCTCGAAGCTGAACGAACGCACAACGGTAAGGAGGGCGAGTGCTGATCACGCTCGACGTCGAAAACCACTCCGTGGTCGGGGAGCCGAGACGGTTCGCCGAGGCGCTCGGGCCTCTTTTGGGGGCGCTCGCTTCCCGACGGCTGCGAGCGACGTTCTTCGTCGTCGGATCACTCGCCCCCAGCTGGCGGAGTGAGCTGCTCGATCTAGTAGCCCAGGGACACGAAGTAGGTCTCCACGGACACCAACACCGCCTCTTACGCGACCTCGGTCCGACCGGCACCAGCGACGACCTGGCGCGCGGTCGCGACGTTCTCGGCGAGATCCTCGGGGAGCCACCGATCGGCTATCGGGCGCCATACTTTGGTCTCACCGGCGAAACGCCCTGGGCGCCGGACCTAATCCTGGAGGCTGGATTCGAATACTCGTCAAGCGTCCTCCCCGCATGGAACCCCCAGGCTGGATTCCCAAAAGCGCCGCGTGCGCCGTTCCGCTGGGCGAACGGTCTCGTCGAGTTCCCGACGCCGGTGTTCGGTGCGGGGCCGCTTGCGGTGCCATTGCTCGGCGGGGCCTATCTGCGACTTGCACCATCGCCGCTCGTCCACCTGGCAGCGAGACAAGCGCGCCGTAGGGAGGGCCAATGGACCTACGCTCACCCCTACGACTTCGACGTCGACGAACCGTTCGCCCGCTACGACGGACAATCCTGGCTCCTCGCACGGCTGCTTTCCCTGCGCCGTGGATTGATGCTGCGCCGGGTCCTGTCGGTCGCCGACACAGCGGCGCGCCCACTCGGCGAGCTGGCCGCGGATCCCGAGTTCGTCGCCAGACTCGGGTCCTATTCCTTCTGACGCGGTCAGCACCGTCAGGGGCCCCTGCTTGGCAGAGTGGTACCCTCGTCATTGTGAATGAAGTCACCGTGAACGAGCCCTTGTTGTCGGAGGACGAGTTCAGTGGATTGCTGGAGGGAGAACGACAGTCAGAGTCAGCCTCACCCCAACGATTTCACTCTGTACTGGACCACGACCCACCAACCCCAAGCCGCATAGCGACTGGACCACCAACCGGGTCCCCTTACTTCGACCTCATTGTATGCTGAACGAGTTTGCGACCTCGACACGTTTCGTTAATACGTCGGCCCTCCGCACGGGCCATGTCCTCCACGAAGGAAAGCTCAGTCAGGAGGTCGTTGATCTTGTCTACGAGGGGTCTCGGCAGCGAGTACTCTACGCAGTGACCAGTCGCATCTGGGACCGAACGAATGTGATCAACCGTCGTTCGTCTCTGTCTAAATACCTGCCGCTCCTGGTGGCGGAACGCGACTTTGAGCTTTCGCAGGTCAAGTCCACGGATCGGCAGCTCAGTGAGGACTGAGAATCGAATCGTTGCTCCAAGACCCCCCGATCGTGAGATGCGTGTCGCTGTGACGGGGGCGACTGGATACCTCGGCATGGCGGTGATGCAGGAACTCCTATCACGAGGTGCGACCGCAGTTTCCTTTGGTCGGGGACAGTGCGCAGGAGTGCCGTACCAACTCGGTGATCGGCCCGACTTGACCGGTTACGACGTACTCGTGCACCTCGCTTGGTCTCACGGGAGCAGGTCAGCTGAGGAATACCAGCTCAACGTGGCGGGCAGCGTCAGATTGGTTGATGAAGCCCGTCGGGCTGGGGCTGCCGTCGTATTCGTCTCCTCTATCTCTGCACGGGCCGGCAGGCACTCAACTTACGGTCACGCTAAGCAAGTAGTGGAGCGGGCAGTCGAGACCGCTGGAGGACGGGTGGTAAGGCCTGGATTAGTGGTCGATGCCCCGCTCGCTGGTTTGCCCCTCCTGCTTCGCACCGCTGCGGAGAAACTCCCGATTCTGCCTCTACCGATGGCGGATGACCTTTGCGTATGGGTCGTGAGCAGGATGACGGCTGCAGTAGCCATCGTCGACGCGGCTTGGCAACAAGATATCCATCCTGCGATTTGTGTAACTGGAGAGCCGATCTCTCTGCGTGATTTGGCCTATCGAGTGCAAGAAGGCATGCCGCGCCGCAGGCGAGTAGTCTCAGTAGCGCCGTGGATCTCTGTTGGCTTGTTTCGGCTTGTCGGGCTGTCTGGGAAGCGGGGCCGAGCGATACAGGACAGCTTCAGTGGACTGCTTCATAGCCAGAACCCCGGCATCGAGGAGTCGATCGTGACGAGCGGAGCAACGGAGTCAACTCTGGGCGCAGGTCCGAGCTTCCTTCCCAACACCCTTGAGCGCCTGTCTGCGCATGACGAGGTCCTGCGGTCGAAGCCTGAGATCGTCGAGGTCTTCCAAGAGATTCACCACCAATTACTTGCATTGGAAGCCGAGCACTCCAGGTGTTCTGCATCGACTCGTGTGGAGTTGGGGTCCGGCAGCTTCCCACTCTCGAGCACTGATCCAGGCGTGTTGGCCAGCGAGGTTGTCTCCGGCGCCTCGGTCGACCTTGTCTTCGACGGAACCCGAATGCCCTTCGCTGATCAGTCGGTCTCAACCCTCTTTCTCCAAAACGTGTTCCATCACTTTGGAGACCCGGCCCGGTTCTTGGACGAGGCCCTCCGTGTGCTGCCGATGGGGGGTCTCGTTGTGCTGTTCGAGCCGTATCACGGTCTTGCTTCGCAACTGATGTACCCGAGGCTCTTTTCCACCGAGACCTTCGACAAGAAGATGCTGGGATGGAACGTAGAGTCCGGCGGACCGACGGTTGTCGCGAACCAGGCGCTTAGCTACATCGTGTTTGTCAGAGACCGAAGTGAATTCGAACGACACTTCAAGGATCTAGAGATCGTGTCCGCGCAACCGTTCACGAACTGGCCGAGATATCTCGCATCGGGTGGCTTGAACTTTCGGCGGGTGCTGCCGAGGCGGGCATTCCGGGCGTTAAAGGCTATTGAGCCGCGGCTCGGCCGCCTACATCAGGTTCTCGGCTTGCACCAGTTCATCGTCCTCCGGCGAACCGGCTTAACCCGATAGCCCATGAAGCGATACTCAACCGTGATCATCGGAAGCGGTCCTTGCGGATACGCAGCCGCCCTTGGCCTCATTGGAGCTGGTCAGGATATAGCTATCATCGACTTTGGCGAATCCCCCGATGTGGAACGAACCGAACTTCGCGGATCGTCCACGATTGCCCTCAAGGGTGAGCGTGAACGTGCGCGGGTCTTCGGCTATCCGAGTTCGATGGTTGTTGCGAGGGGCTTCAAGCACCTGCCGCTGTCGAGCGCACGGGGAGGGCTCTCGAACAGCTGGGGAGCCGGGGTTCTGGCCCGCAGTCGTACCGACTGCCCCGAGCTCGAGCCGGTGTTCGATGGCATTGAGGCCGGGTATGGCGCGCTCTTCGCCGAAATCCCAGTCATTGGCTGCGACGACGAGATCTCGAAACGGTTTCCATGGCCAACGATCTCCGCCGCCGGGCCATGCTCCACTCGCTACTCGGACTTCCTGAGCGAACTCCATCCTGATCCGCAGTCGGATGTTCTGGTGGGTCGTGCCCGTTCGGCAATTGATGCCGCGGGTGAACGGTGCATCCGATGTGGGCTGTGCCTACACGGGTGCCCGAGAGATCTGTTCTTCTCGGCGGGGACTGCCATACGAGAGTTTGCTTCGTCTGACTCTTGCAGTCTACTGACGGGTCCAGTTACGAGGCTCGTTCCATCGAGGCATGAAGTCGTCTTGGAACTCCCGTTCGGAAAAGTGCGTGCTGAGAGAGTGATTCTTGCGCTAGGACCGGTGGCAACTCCCGCACTTCTTCAGCGATCCGGCCTCGTGCCCAAAGACCTAATAGTGAAAGACAGCGCCGTCTTCTACACGGCGCTCCTCAACTCCCGTCGGTCGTTGGGAGATGAATGGGACGTCACTTCATGCCAAGCTGCGTTATACTCCGGGCGGCGGGGTGCAGACGACTTCCAGCTTGCCTTGTACGAAAGCAATCCTGAGTACGCCGAGCGGCTTGCAGGTGTCCTTCCATTGCTCGGAGGGCTTTTGCGTCCTCCTGAGATACTTACGCAACGACTGAACGCTGGGATTGGTTTCCTTGACTCGAGCGTCAGCGGCACCCTGCGTTTGCGGTTTGTCGGAGGACGGACGGTCGTGAACCGTCAAACTGCCCGGGGTACCTGGGACGTCGCTCGGCGTGTCATGCAACGCGTCAACAGCCGACTGCGCGGGCTCGGGATCAAGCCCGTGCCTGGCGCGATTCTCGTGCCCCCGCCTGGAAGTGGGTACCATTCTGGGGCCTCCTTGCCGATGGGAGGCGACTTTGTCGGTTTCGATGGAGCACTACGATCGTCACCGTTGGTTTATGTGGCGGATGCCTCGTCATTGCCCAGAGTGTGGGCGGGTTCTCACACCTTCACGGCAATGGCGAATGCTCATCGGATTGCGTCATCGATTCGCATCGACTGAACAGCTGAAGTGTGGCGTCCTCGAGAATACGAAGTTCATCGGGTGGACCGCGGCAGAACGAGACCCCCTCGTCGTTTGGGTGCCGATGTGCGCCTTGGTAGGACAACGCGGCATATCCGGCTCTACGCGACTGAGTGTGGTTGACGGCCTCGGATTCTGCGAGTTGGGATGGTAGTCCATTTGATGCCGAGTCGGCCGA
>NZ_JBDNFF010000401.1:0-13708 GCF_041689975.1 Gemmatimonas sp. | reverse complement strand
GGTTGCTTCGCCGAAATCAGGACCCCGCGCGCCGTGCCGGCGCCACTGTAACGCTCAAAGGTGCGCACCGGGCCGTCCATCGCCGATTCCGGCGTCGCCCCCGCTGTCGGGATGATGCAGAACGGTCCGCTGCCCTGTCGGCCGTCGAGGATGGCGCGGTAGACGGCCGTGTTCGTGTCGCGGAGCGCGCCGCCCACGATCACGAGGCGGCCCGGCTGTGCCGCCAGCGGACGCACGGCGAGCAGCAGCAGGAAGGAGAGGAGGCGAGGAGTCATCGGAATAGCATACCGCGAGCGGAACCGCACCGATATACCAAACAGCACTGTAGAAGATCTTTTCATTACGCTTTGCTTATCTGTGTCGTTCCGTGCAATCCGCCATCTCCGTGTTCCAGCTCTTGCCGTTGCCGTTGCCGTTGCCGTTACCGTTGCCGTTGCCGAAGTTGGCCGGATTCGCGATCAGCTGGTCCGAACATCGGCGTGTGCTGAAGGATTCGTAAAGGCTGGAACACGGAAACGGCGGATTCTGCGGAACTGCACAGATAAGCCAAAACGATACTCGACGTCATCCTTGCATCGCGCCTTTTGCTTATCCGTGCCGTTCCGTGCAATCCGCCATCTCCGTGTTCCAGCAGTTGCTGTACCCGCGCCGCGTGCCCGCGCTCCGCTCTGCACACCATCGCGTGGTACATTCTTGCTGAAACGGGATGCAAGGAGGCCATAGCAGGTATGGTAGTTCGAGCATTCCCTTGCCATCTGTTCGCACCACACTCCGCTTGCCGCCCCTCGTCGTCGCCCCCTCCATCGCGTTCCGCGCCGGCCTCGCCATACTGCGCGGCGTGCCGGCGGCGCGCGCGCCCGACTGGCTGCGACACGATCCGCGGCTCGACGCGCTGGTCGCCGCCGGCGCGCGATACCCCGATCTTCGCGACTGGGCACTCGCACATGACATTCCCGAAGCGACGTCGGCGTCCAACGTGTTCGAGGCCCCGCTGCTCGATCCGCGCACGCCACGCGAGGCGCAGCAGGAAGCAGTCACGCGCTGGATGGCCGCCGGTCAGCGCGGCAGCGTGGTGCTGCCGACCGGTGCCGGAAAGACCCTCGTTGCCTTGCTGGCGATCCAACGCACCGGCACCAACGCCTGCATTATCGTGCCCACGCGTGCGCTCGTGTCGCAGTGGTTCACGCAGCTTGCCGACGCCTTCGGCGCTGAACATATCGGCGCCTTCTACGGTGACGAAAAAGAAGTGCGCGCCCTCACCGTGACCACGTATCACTCCGCCTTCACGCTGCTCGAACGACACGGCGCGCGGTTCACCCTGCTGATATGCGACGAAGTGCATCACCTGGCCGATAGCGCCACCGGCGAAGCGCGCACCCGACTGGATGCACTCCTCATCGCGCCGGCGCCGCATCGACTGGGCCTCACCGCCACGTATCCCGACGGCCAGGACAGCTGGCTGGTGCGCGCACTCGGGCCAGTCGTGTATCGCCGCAGCATCGGTGAGATGACCGACGCCGAACTCGCGCGGTTTGCCATCGAGCGTCGCTACGTCGACCTCTCGCCGTCCGAACGTGCACGCTACGACGCCGAGTCGGAGCGCTTCGAGACGTACGCCGAACAGTCGCAGTGGCGCACGCAAGCAGACTCGCCCGACATTGCCTGGAAACTGTTCGCGGCCAGCGCGCGCCGTTCACCGGCCGCACGTCGCGCCCTGCGCGCCTTTCGCGAACGCGAGCGCGTCGTGCGCATGGCCGAAGCAAAGTTCGAGGAGACGGCACGCGTGTTGCGCATGTTTCCCGGTGAGCAGGCGGTGCTCTTTTGCGGCGGCACCGATGTGGCCATGGAAGTGTCCCGTCGATTGGCCATTCCGTTGATTGCCGCGTCCACACCGGCGTCGGAGCGTCACGCCATTCTGCACGCCATGCGCGACGGTACGTTACGCGCAGTGGCATCGGTGAAAGTGCTGGACGAGGGATGGGATGTGCCCAACGCCAAGCTCGGTATCGTTCTCGGCGACTCCACTCGCGGCGGCGCACGGCAACATACGCAACGCCTTGGCCGCCTGCTGCGACGACAGGGCGACCAGGTCGCGTCGCTGTTCGAATTGGTCGCCGCCGGCACTTGGGAATTCTTCGCGTCGCAGAAGCGCGGCGCGGCGGTGCGTAAGGTGGCCGACTCACAATTGGGCTTCGGCCTGTGACGCACACGCGCATGAGCTCATGCTGAGTAGCGTATGCTGAGTAGCACATGCTGACCCGCGCGCAGGTCGACCCATTCATTCGCGTTACCGGTAACGTGTTGAGCATCCGCTATCTCGCCGATCCAGACGGCCGCGTGACACCGTTCCTCGACCGACTGCTGCGACTGGTGCGCCGTTTGGAGGGGCGACCACTCGAGACCGTGATCGAGGCGCTGCGTCGTCAGGAGCGTCGCGTGCGTGACGCGTCGCGCTTGGCCGGAATTTCACGCGCATTGATCGAATGGTGCGACTTCCACGCACCGCAGGGCGCACAACAGCTTGAAGCCGCGCGTCACGACGTCTTCATGGCGCGTGGTGCGATATGGCCACCCGTACCCGGCGACGCACTGCTGCCGTTCACCGACGCCGCCGCGACGCTCGGCCTTACTGCCGACATACTGCAGCGCACGTTGTACGACGATCGCCCGGGCGCGCGACGATTGCGCCGTGTGCCCGACGGCGATGGACGTGCGCTGCTGGCGCGGTACAACCTCGAACTCGCCCGCGGCGTGCTGCGTGATGCCACGTGCGTAGAACTGCACACGCGTGGTGGATGGCGCGATGTCTTTCGTGCCGTCAAGGCGGCTGGGTTGATGCACGAACTCGTGCGCGAAGGAAAACGCTACCGCTTGGTGCTCACCGGCCCTGCGGCCGCGTTCCTCGTGCGCCCCGCACGCTACGGCGTGCGCTTTGCGCGCGTACTGCCGGTGCTGGCTCGTTCACCAGGTTGGCGCGTGAACGCCGACGTGCTGCGCGAAGGACAGCCGTACCGTGTGCAGTTACGTGGACGTGCGCGCGCCGTGCCGACCGGTGCGCCTGTCGGCACCGAGCCGCGCCGCGAGCGCTACGACTCGGCGTGGGAACGCCGCTTCGTGCGCGACTTCCGTGCGTCCTCGTGGGCCAAGGAGCACGGATGGCAGCTATCGCGCGAACGCTCGCCGCTCTCGAGCGGCGGCGCGGTGTTCCTCCCCGACTTTACGCTGCGACACACCGACGGTCGTGAAGCGGCGGTGGAACTCGTGGGATTCTGGACGCCGGAGTACCTGACTGCGAAGATCGCCAAGGTGCGCGCGGCGGGAGACACGCCCTTGGTGCTCGTGGTCGCCAAGGCGCTGGCCGTTGGCGATGGCGGCAGTGCGATGCAGGATGTCGGTGGCGACCGGATCCTGTGGTGCGGACAACATCCGCGCGTTGGTGACGTGATGCGGTTGGTGGAGAGAGTGGCGAAAACGCCGTGAACGTGGACTGCTCAGATGTCAGAGGCCAGACGTCAGTCGCCAGCATCAGGGATCAGACTGTTTATAGTGTTCGGAATTCAGCAACGACAGTGCACGGTTTCGAGGGGTTTGATGGCGTGCGTTCTCTCGGCTCGCGGTGAGAGCCGAATAGCTCGGAACTGTGCACTATCGTTGCTCGTGTCGGAACACTATACCCAGTCTGATCTCTGAGTTCTGAGCGCACTGACCATCTGACCCCTGAAGTGTAGCCTTCGCTGACGACCCCCTGCGACGATCACCGCGGAGGCGTCACCGACGATGCTGGTCGCGTGCCCTTGAGAATCCAACGTTGAATGCGTCGGCCGTTTCCGGCCTCGCCCGTGTACATGCGGTTCTGCGAGTCGATGGCGATCATGTGCGCGCGGATAAACTCGCCCGATTGACGACCGGGCCGTCCGAATCGGTCGAGAATGACCAGATCCTTCCGCCGCAAGATCCAGACGCGCTCATTCGTGCCGTCTATCAAGTACAGCAGGCTTTGCGCCGCGTCGCGCGAGACCTGTAGGCTGAAGCCGCTGCCCGCGCCGCCGGTCTCCGGGCGCACGAACTTCTCCATGATGTACTCGCCGTTCTGCCGGAATACCTGAATACGATTGCCGCGACGGTCCGACACGTACAGCAATCCATCCTTGGTGCCCACGAGACCGTGCAGCGTGGAGTACTGCTGCGGGGGCGTCGCCGTGTTCACCGGGTACGAATACTTCTCCGTGTCGGCAGGACGCTTGCCGTAGGCACCCCAGTGCCGCTTGTACGCGCCGGTGGTGGCGTCGAACACGATCACGCGTTTGTTGATGTAGCCATCGGCAATGAACAGTTCATTGGTTTTGGGCTCCACGTAGAAGTTCGCGGGCCCGCCGAGGTGCGTCGAGTCGTTGCTGCCCTTGTTCACGCCGGGTTCACCGATCGTGAGCACGTGTTTGCCATCTTGTGTGAACTTCATCACATGCATGCCATTGCTCGTGCCCATCCACACGAATCCATGGTGGTCGATGTAGATGCCGTGCTCCTGGTTGAACCACGTGTACCCAGCGCCCGGACCACCCCACGACCGCACCACCTTGCCGTCGGCGTCCATTTCGAGCACCGGCGGCGCCGGATAGCAGCAATCGGCGATAGGCGGCTGCACCGCCGCGCCGATCTCCTGATCGGTGAGACTCGACGGCATGTGGATGATCCACAGGTGATCACGATCATCCACGAAGAGCCCGCGAATGTCGCCCAGAATCCAATCGTTGGGCAGCGTCGGCGGCCACGTCGGGTCGATCACGTAGACCGGTAGTTTGTCCGCCGTTGGTGAACCGCGTGCGACCTTGGCGTTGGCGCCCTGCGCATTCGTGACGATCGGTGCCAGCAGGCATCCGACAACGCAGGCGAGGAGTGGCACACGGGTCATGAGGTGCGGAACCGGTGGAGTGAGGGCGACGGGATTACGGCGGCGCGGGCGCCACGCGTGCTGTCCACGTTGCTCACGGATTGCCTGTCCTGCAACAAACTGAGTCCATTCTGCCTTACACTTGACATTTAAATGTCATATTGATAGCATCAAGACATGAGAACAACAATCCGTCTCGACGATCACCTGCTGCGTGAGGCGAAGGCGCGCGCAGCGCGGGCTGGCCGTTCGCTGAACGAGTTCATCGAGGACGCGGTGCGTTCCGCCGTGCTCGAAGACCATCAGGCGGCCAGTGCAGCGTCTGTCATCCCGGTGTTTCGTGGTGGCCGAGGGTTGCACCCCGGAGTTGATCTCGACAGCAACGCCGAGCTGTTGGAACTCATGGGCGACGATCGGCCATGATCTCGCCAGACGTGAACGTGTTGGTGTACGCAGCACGAGACGATGCGCCACGGCACCCGGAGTTTCGCGCGTGGCTCGACGAGGCGCTCGCTGCGCAGGAGCCGATGGGCATCTCCGAACTCGTGTTGTCTGGCGTGCTGCGTGTGCTGACCAACCCGCGTGTCTTCAATCCACCGATGCCGATGATCGACGCGTCGGCATACGTCGGGGCTCTTCGGGAACACCCGCGCGTCGTGTCGCTGCGCCCGGGAGCGCGCCACTGGGACATCTTTCTTGGGCTCTGCCGAAGTGGTGGAGTACGCGGGAATCTGGTCGCGGATGCCTACCATGCCGCGCTTGCCATCGAGCACGGCTCAGAGTGGATTACCACCGACCGAGATTTCGCGCGCTTCCCAGGGCTGCGTTGGCGTTCGCCGGTAGAGTGATCCAGTTCAGCGCCGCCGCTGCTGCGCCGCCAGCCACGCAATCGCCGCGCGCGAGATCCACTCGTGTTCACCCTCGAACAGCGTGAGGCGCGACGCGCCCGCCGTGCGCCGCACGTGGATCGTGCGCCCCAAAATTGTATCCGCTGCCGGCACCGGCGTGCCGTACTGCCCGCGCATCATCGCCTCGATATCCGCATTTGACAGTACCTGCGGCGCAATCGCCTGGAACGCCTCGAGTGTGTGACGCGGCGACACCACCGTGTCGTGCACGACGTCGGCGAGGTCGAATGGAACGCGGCCCTTCGGTTTCAGGTAACGGAGTGGTGCGCGCGCCGCATAGGCCGCGGCGATGGCCGCGCTCTCGCGTGGCGTCTCGCCGAAGCAGCCGCGCATCATACGCCCGTACTCGTCCGTCGGGTGCTCGCTGTTCCACGCGGCCAGATCGCTGATGCCGACCCACGCGCTCGCCGCAGCCCCTTGGGCAGGATACCGCGACGCCATCAACATCGTCATGAAGCCGCCGCCGGAGCGGCCGAGCAGGTAGATGCGCGTGCTGTCCACCGCGTAGTGCGCGCGAACCCAGGCGACCGCATCGAGGATGTCCTGCTGTGCGACGTCCGATCCGCATGCCAACGGCGTCTCGCTGCGCCCACGAAAATTGGGCGAGAGCAGCAGCCAGCCGCGCGCGTCCGCTTCGGCTTCCACCGTGGAATCGCGCTGATCGAGGTCGAAGCTCCACGTGTGCAGCATGACCGCGAGTGGACGGCGGCCATTCGCCGAGGGCGCGGGCGCCGCCGGCATCACAAGCACGGATGGCTGCAGCGTCGAATCGGCCGTGCTCCGGATCTCGACGCGATGTCGGCCGGGAGCATCCGGCGTCTGCGCGAGTCCCGTGCGGGGGGCGGTGGAAACAAGAAGCGTCAGGGCGAAGCACGCGCGAGCGACTCTCGTCACGGCGCCACCCTCAGCCAGCGTAGGTCGCGCACGGCGCGGCCGGTCACGCTGATCGCGATCACCCGTTGGCGGGCGTCGCGCACGAAGCGCAGCGGTGGCCCGTCGGCGATGAACGCGTCGGCGACGCCGAGCTCGAGGCTGCCCATGCCGTAGCCGCGAGCGTAGGCGGTGCGTCCGTCCTTCCGCACGAGCAACGCGCAGCCGGGCGAGTCGGTGCGATCGTAGCGCCGGAACACCGAATCCACGCGTAACCGGGTGGGCGCATCGAGCTCCTGCGCGGCCAGCGGGCGCGGCGCGGCTGCGGCCACGAGAGCCAAGCAGACGATGGCGAACAGCGTGAATGGACGACCGAAGTTGCTCATACGAGTTGCGCGGTGCGGAGGTGGGGCAGCAAACGATCGTCGGCTCGAAGCAATGGATAGCAGCCGAGCCGCTTCCGGTCACGCGCACGTGCGCGTGGGGGCAGCGCGACCCCGTAGCGGCAACGCTCGTCAGCAGGGAGATTGGTCACGGCGCCACCGCGCAGCTCCCCACCACCATCGTCCGCCGCATGACCGCACGCGAGCAGTTGAACATCGCCCTCGCCAACAGCTATCACCTCACGCGTGAACTCGGCGAGGGAGGCATGGCCACCGTCTATCTCGCGCGTGATCTCAAGCACGAGCGCGACGTGGCCATCAAGGTGCTCAAGCCGGAACTCGGCGCCGTACTTGGCGTCGAGCGGTTCCTGAGTGAGATCCGCGTCACGGCCAACCTGCAGCACCCCAATCTTCTGCCGCTGTTCGAGAGCGGCGAAGCCGGGGGCCTGTTCTTCTACGTCATGTCGTTCGTCGACGGCGAAACGCTGCGGGCACGCCTCGAACGCGAAAAACAGTTGCCGGTTGACGAAGCCGTTCGACTGTCGGTCGCGATCGCGCAAGCGCTCGATTACGCGCATCGCCGTGGCGTGATCCACCGCGATCTCAAGCCGGAAAACATTCTGCTCGCCGACGGTCATCCGCGCGTGGCGGACTTCGGCATCGCACTCGCCGTGAGCAAGGCGGGCGGTGAGCGCGTCACGCAGACCGGGCTCTCACTCGGCACGCCGCAGTACATGAGCCCCGAGCAGGCCACTGGCGATCGCACGGTGGACGCCCGCACCGACATCTACTCGCTCGGCGCCATGACGTACGAAATGCTCACTGGCGAGCCGCCACACATCGGCAACACGGCGCAAGCGATCATCGCGCGCCTCATGACGGAAGACGTGCGCCCGCTTACCGTGCTGCGGCGCAGCGTGCCCACAGCGGTGGATGCAGCAGTACGTCATGCTCTCGAGAAGCTCGCGGCCGACCGGTTTGCGACTGCCGGTGAGTTCGCGCTCGCGCTGCAAGGGAAAGGCGACGCGGCGACGATCGCGCGCTACCTACCGGCCGCTGAGGGCACCACGTCCAGCACCGGTGGCCGCCGAGTGTGGCGCGAAGCCGCCGCGTGGGTCGTGGCCGCCGGTGCCCTTGCTGCATTGGCGTTCGCCAGCACGCGGGAGCCTGCAGTCACAGAAACGCCCGTGGTGCGCGCCAAGATCGACCCGCCACCGGGCGAACGGATCATGCTCGGCGGGTTTCCTATCGCGCTCTCGCCTCTCGGCGACCAGATGGCGTATGTCACGCAGAGCACCGCAGGCTATCGCACCGTCGTGCAGCGCGTGGGGGAACTCGATGCGTACACCGAGTTGTCCGCCACGTCGCTGCAAACCTCGTCTTCTCCCCCGATGGCAAGTGGCTCGCGTACACCAGCGGCGACGAGATCCGTCGGGTAGCAGCCACCGGCGGCGGCAGCGAAGTACTCGGGAAGCTCCGCCAGTTGACGTCCCTGTCGGCGACGCGCGGTAACTTGAATGCGTCCGGGCTGGCGTGGACGCCGGACGACCAGATTCTGATCGGGAGCGATGTCGGGCTCTTTGCCGTGCCGGCACGCGGAGGGGTCGTGCGGCCGGTGACCGACACCGCCAAGCAACAATGGGCTCGATTCCCGGTCCTTCTGCCGAACGGAAAGACTGTGCTCGTAGCGACTGGTACGAGAAACCTCATGCGTCTGATGGCGGTGTCGCTCAACGACGGACAGATCGCGGAAACCGGCGTGCGCGCCACGCAGGCGTTCGGTGTGGTGGACGGTCAGCTGCTCATTCAGTCGGATGGAGGTGACGTCTCGGCGATTCCGTTCGATGTGAACTCGCGCAAGCCGACCGGCGAACCGATGCCCATAGCGCGCGCGGTCGAAGGCGTGGGCCTCTCCGCCTCCGGGACTCTTGCGTATCAAGTAGGACAAACCGCGTCGCAGCTCGTACTCGCGAGCGGCGCCGGCGCCGACCAGCTGCTGCGGTCTGAGGCCGGCGCGTACCAGAACCCGCGCTTCTCGCCGAACAGTCAGCGCGTCGCCCTGTCGATCCGGTCCGGCGATTCCGAGGACGTCTGGATCCTCGATCGCGCCGCCGGCACGTTCACGCGTCTTACCACGGATGGCATCAACAGTGCTCCGGAGTGGACGGCAGATGGGAAGCGCGTGCTGTACAAGTCGGTGCGAGGTGGCGACGCGAACGAGGCGCCGAACGGCACCATTCGCATCATGTGGCAACGGATCGATGACAGTGCGCCCGCCGCGGTGCTCTTCGAAACCGCGCCGGCACTCAACGAAGCTGTGCTGTCGGCCGATGAACGTTGGCTAGTAGTGCGAACCGCACCTGGCGGCAACACGCCGCGCGACATCTTCGCGGTGGACCTCACAGGTGACCGCACGCTGCGCCCCATGGCCACCGGGCCGACGTCGGAGCAAATGCCACGCCTCTCGCCTGATGGGCGGTGGCTCGCGTATCAGTCGGACCAGAGCGGGCGCCTCGAGATCTACGTGCGTCCGTTCCCGGGAGACGGCGCGCGCGTGCAGGTGAGCAACGACGGTGGCAGCGAACCGCTGTTTGACGCCACCGGCCGCACACTTTACTACCGGGCATCGGCGGGCATCATGGCGGTGGCACTGTCGCCGGGCGCGGAACTCACCGTAGGCGCGCGTCGGCTCGTGCTCGCCAGCAGCGAGGCCGCCGACCCCACGCATCCGTCGTACGACGTGTCGCCCGACGGCAAACAGTTCCTCGTGCTGCGCCCCGTCGGCGGTAAGGCCAAGGCGATCGTGATCCACAACTGGCGTCGCGAACTGCGCGAGTTGGTGCAGCGGGGACGTCCGAAGTGAGCAGCCTGTCAGCGTGATTCCGGCGCCGCGGGTCGAGGCGGCTTGACCGGTTCAGCCAACAGCGCATCGAGCGCCGCTCGATAGGTGACGGGATCCACGGCCGGATAGCGATACAGATCGCTGGCCGCTTGGTCGTACGTCGTGCGCAGTGAGTCGGGCGTGACCAGCCCCGCATCGAGCATGGCGCGCACGTGGTTCAGGTCGCGCACGTGTCCACGTTCGATCTTCGCCAGCGCCTGCGCCGTCAGATCATAATGGCGCACCGTGAGGGGACCGTACTGTGCCACCAGCGGGCTTCTCGACTCCCATCCCGTCGGGACGGGAATGAATTGATCGGGGGCCGCGAATTCCACGTTGATCGAAAGCTGTTCCTTGCGGGCCAAAATCGCGCGCAGCATCGCGTCGTGCTCCGGGCGCATGATCATGTCCACATAGAGCGTGGTGTCACGCCACCCGACGAGAACCGCCGTGGTGCCTCCCACGAGGTACACCGTGGTCGGCGCCGGTGCGGTCTTCGCCAGCGCGCGCAACAACAGCTCGATGCGCGCCGTGTGGCTATTTCACGCACGATGACGTGCTCGATGTCACGCACGAACGGGCGGCCCGCGCGAAGCTCACCATGCGACGCACCAGGGCATTGTAGCGCGAGTGTGCGCCATCGCCGTGCAACATGTACAGGCGGTCATACAAGCGTTCCTCAGGGTGCTCGATGGTGCGCGGCACGCGGATACCCAGCAGCCGGAGTCGCGGCGCAGCCATCGAAACCAGCAGGGCCTCCTCGGTCTCTTGCCCGGCGGCGAGATGCGCGAGGCCCGCACCGACGATCTCGATCCCTGGCAGGGCAGGCGCGGCCATCGCGAAGGCAGAGAGTGCGAACGCCTTCGCGGTCCGGCGCGCCTCGCGCACGGCGACCATCTCCCGCGCTTGCTCGGCCGACAGGGTCCGACGGCTTCGCGTGCCGCCGCGCTTACCGATGGCGGCTAGGTACTTGCGCGATGGAAGGGGCATTAATATAACGTAAGCGGCTTATGATCATAAGTCACTATGTGACAGCATATTAAGTAGTCCGTCAGGACACTTTCGACGGCACACGCCAAGGCCTCCCGGAAACGGCCGTCCGCACAATCACCTTCGCACGGCACATCCGACGGGTTGGTTGCCTCAACAGCCGGCACCCGCTGACCTCCACCTCCGGAGGTGCATATGGAGCTGTCCAAGAACACGACGATTCTGCTGTCACCCGAAACCCACCAGTACCTCACTGAGCTCGCGGCCCGGAAAGGCAAGAGCCTCGGGGAGCTCGTGCGAGAGGCGTGTGTGGCGCAATACGGTCTACTGGACACCGACACGCGCGTGGCCGCCGTTGCCGCGTTGTCGGCACTGTCACTGCCCGTCGCGTCGCCTCGCGACATGAAGCAGGAATCGGTGCCCAGTCCGCGCGACCTCATGCCGCCTACGCGATCGCGTGCCAAGCGGTGACGCGCTATGATCGGCGAGTGATGGCGGTATGATGCTCATCGACACGAATGTGCTGATGTACGCGGCCGGCGCCGCGCATCCCAACAAGGCACCCAGCACTCGCATGTTGGAGCGCGTCGCCCACGGCGCACTGGCGGCCACGATCGACGCCGAAACGCTGCAGGAGATCCCGCATCGTTATCGCGCCATCGGGCAATGGAACGCCAGTCGCCAGGTCTTCGATCTCGCGCGGCAGCTGTTTCCCAGCGTCGTGCCCATTTCGGCGGAGATGCTCGATCGTGCGCGCACCCTGCTCGACGACTACCCCGCGCTGATGGCGCGCGACGCGCTGCACGCCGCCGTCGTGATGCACGAAGGGTTCGACGCGATCTGCAGCTACGACCGCGACTTCGACGCGATCACCGCGACCACGCGCATCGAGCCGTGACCGGTGGGCGTGCCGCCGACGTGAGCGCTATCTTTTCCCTATGACGACACCGACCTCGGCTCAACAGCGCTGGCTGCAGCGTCCGTCCGCACGTACGCGGAGGCGCTGATGGCACTGCTTGACATCTTCGCCGAGTTGGAGGCGGCGGTCGCGGACGGCATTGTTGAACGCTATGCCGTCGGTGGTGCGGTCGGCGCAACGTTTTACATCGAGCCAGCCGCGACGCAGGACGTGGACATCTTCGTCGTCTTCGATCAGTCCGCGTCGCTGTTGGTATCGCTGGCCCCGATCTATGACTACTTCACAAAGCGTGGAGCTGTCATCCAGAATGAGCACTTGGTCATCGCGGATTGGCCCGTACAGTTTCTCCCGGCCACCACACCGCTCGTCGACGACGCGCTTATACATGCGGTGCGCATGAGCGTTGACGGGCAAGCGGTTGCCGTGCTGTCGCAGGAACACCTGGCCGCGGTCGCACTCGAGACAGGGCGTATGAAGGACAAGATCCGGTTATCGCAGTTCCTGGCGTCGGGGACATTCGAGCGATTGCGCTTCGACGCCCTGACCGAGCGCTTTGGATTGACGGCGAAGTGGGCTCGCTTCGTGGCGCTGATGGAGGATCAACCGTGAAGTTTTCCATGGACGAGGCGCTCCGAATAAAACGGGCGTCGCGCGTGGCGATGACGGCGACGCCGATCGCCGAAAAACTGCGTATTCTGGAGCGTTTGCGCGAACGCGATCGCGCGATCCGGCGCGCCGTTATTGCGCTCGAGCAGCGTCCGACGCGCGACGCACCCGCATGACCGACCTCCGCGCGCAACTCCAAGCCACCCTCGGCAACGGCTACACCCTCGAGCGCGAACTCGGCGACGGTGGCATGTCGCATGTGTTCGTCGCGCACGAGAACGCGCTCGGTCGCACGGTGGTCGTGAAGGTGATCGCGCCCGAACTCGCGGAAGGCGTGAGCGCCGAGCGTTTTGCGCGCGAGATCAAACTGGCGGCTGCGCTGCAGGAACCGCACATCGTGCCGGTGCTCGCGGCCGGCGCGACACGTGAAGGATTACCGTATTATACCATGCCGTATGTGCGCGGCGATTCGCGGCGCGCCCGACTGCTGAAAGGCCCCGTTTCGCTTGGCGATACACTCGGCATTCTGCGCAACATCGCGCAGGCGCTGGCTAATGCGCACGAACGTGGCATCGCGACATCAAGCCCGAGAACGTGCTGCTGTCGAGCGGCACCGCGGTTATCACCGACTTCGGCATCGCGAAAGCGCTCTCGGCGTCAAGCACGCTCACCGCAGGCAATACGCTAGGAAACTCGCTCACATCCATGGGGACGTCCATCGGCACGCCGGCCTACATGGCGCTCGAGCAGGCGGTGGGCGACGTGAACACCGACGCGCGCGCCGATCTGTACGCGTGGGGCGTGGTCGCGTACGAACTGCTCGCGGGCGCGCATCCGTTCGCGCACTGCACCACGCCGCAGGCACTGGTGGCCGCGCACATCGCGGAAACACCGCGCGCACTGTCCGACGTGAAGCCAACGATCCCGCGCGATGTGTCGGCGCTGGTGATGGAGTGCTTGGCCAAGGACCCGCTGCAACGTCCGGTCAACGCGCACGCTGTGCTCGAACGGCTCAGCACCATTGCCACCCCCCCACGCCAATCAGATCCACCGCAGTTGGACGCGACCGCTGCAGCTCAAGGTCGTCGTCCCCGTTCTCGTCGCGCTGATCGCCGTCGGTGGGTGGTGGGCCACGCGCGATCGCGCACCGGCATCGTCGGGCGCCACGAGTAGCGTGAGTTCCATCGCCGTGCTTCCGTTCGCCGATTTGAGTGCCGATCGCAGCAGCGGATACCTTGGCGACGGCGTCGCCGAAACGCT
>NZ_JBDNFF010000400.1:0-2719 GCF_041689975.1 Gemmatimonas sp. | reverse complement strand
GGTCACGGCATCGGCGTGCGCCGTGAGGCGACAGACGGCCGCCACCGTGGTGAACGCCAGCTCGTAGCAGCCGGCGATCTCCATCGCTTCGGCCGCCACGCGAAAACGCTCGGCAAGCTGCGGGATCAGTACGGTGGGCGCCGGTAACGCGTCGTGCACCATCGACGGCCGTTGATCGGAAAACTCGGCCAGCAACGCCGTGGACTGCGCCAGTGCCTGTTCGGAAGGCGCGGCACCGCTCGCGGAGAGCAGGTCGGCCGACTGCGCCACCGACAACCATGACATGATCTGGCCGCCAAGGTCGGCGCCACGGTCGGTGGCACTGCCCGCGTCGGCCGCAAAGGCTTGCAAGGGAGAAAGAGGCTTACGCATGGGGCTCCGGATTATGTGACAATGTAAGGGTCAATACTGCCAATGCATTAATCTGCATGATTTCACGCATTGCCTTGCATCGCCCCCGGCTGAGGACGACTAGATGGCGCGCGTCCATTCGGACTCGAGCTCGGTGAGGGTGTTGATCATGCGCCGGAGGGCCCGCACGCGGAGCAGCCGTGCCGCCCGTCGTCGTTCGGCGCTTTCTCGATATCCGTGATCGCGGCATCGAGGTCGGCGCTGATGGCGCGAAGGTCGCGGACGATGCGCCGCGTCGGGTCACCCTTTTCGGAGAGTGAGTCGAGCACGGCACGGAGAGCGCGCGGCATGATCATTCCCCAACATGTAACGGCGCTCACCAAAACAACCGGACACGGTGGGCAAATACCGGACACGATGGGCAACGACTTCCGAAAAACGGCGGATTTTTTCATTTGGAGCGAACGATGATGCGTGTGAAACTGGCCGTCACGACGATGCTGGCCACGCTGACGGCGTGTGGGGGTACCGACGCGAATCACGTGGCGGCGGACGGCTCGGTCACGGACGGCACCACGGCGATCACGCTGATCGACAGCGTGGCGGTGGTCGAAACCGACAGCGTGTTCGTGGGACGGCCAAATGCGATCACACTCGACGCGGCGGGGCGCGTCTATATCAGTGATGCGGCAGCGAAGCGTGTGCTGCGCGTGGAACGCGATGGCTCGGGGCTCACGCCGATCACGCGCGTGGGCGCCGGCCCGGGTGAGGTGCAACGTCCGTCGTCGCTGGCGATGGTCGGCGACAGTGTGTTGGCGGTATACGACGGCGGACAACGCCGAGTCGTGCTGTTCAACAGAGAATCGATGGCCGCGCGTGGCTCGATCGCGACAGGCGGGTTCGCTACTTCCATCCGCAGTTGGCGCAAAGGGCTGGTGGTGGGCGCGCTGATGGTCGACAGCCTCACCGCCTTTGCGCTGCTGGCCAATAACACCGCCGTGCCGCAGCGCGGAGGATCCGTACCACGCATCTATCTCGAGAACCCCCCGATCGCGCAGGCCTTCGGCACCGTGGAAGTGGCGCGCGACGACAGTACGGTGGTGGGCGTGTTCGAAGGGTCGGGCACGGCGTACCGCTGGCACCTGCGGTCGAAGCAGATCGACTCGGCGGTTCTTACGGCGAGCACACGTCGTGGTGCACGACCCGAGGTGCTGCTGGAACTGATGCGAAATCCATCGAAGGCACCGACGCTGATGTTCACGTGGTCGTTCCCGATGCTCGTGGGCATGCTGTCGCAAGATCGGTCGGCCGTGGTCACGTACGATCCGACGCTGAGTGGTAGCAACTTCACGGGGCCGGCGCATGTGCAGGTGGTGGACTGGCGCACGCGACTCAGCTGTCGCGAGGTGTTGCTGCCGGTGTCGGCGGAGATCCCGGGGCGCTACGCGATGCGCGGCGATACGCTCACGGCGTTGGTGCAGCACGCGGATAGTGGTGGCGATGGCACCGGTGCCAGCACGTGGATCGTGCGATGGGTCATCGGGGGGGCGCGCTGTTGAGCAATTCGGCATCGGCGATGCTGATTGCGGGCTGGTTGGGGCGAAACTGCAACAGCAACAGCAAAGGCAACAGCCAGAACACGGATGACGCCGATGAACGGAACAAACACTGATAAGATGAAAAGCGCAGCGCCGTTGATCTTATCCCGTGCGTTTTCCGTTCATCGGCGTCATCCGTGTTCTGGCTGTTTTCGATTTTCGCGCGCGGCAGGCTCACCGAGAAGGGGAAGTAGACGTCGCGCTTAAATGACTCCACGTGCGTCATTTCGCCATCGCGCGATCCGGCCCCGACCTCCATACTTGTCCTGACTCATGCACCGGCAACCTTTCGACGCCGGGGCGAGACCAATTGCGTGCCATCGTCCAGCCTCGCGAGCCCGCGTGCGCCGACTTCGCTACTGACGCTACCAATGCTCTCTCCGTTCCGTACTCATCGCTGCGGCCGCCTCGTGTTCCGCCGGCGGGGCGTCGCCCTCGCGCTCGTCGCCCTCGCGCTCGTCGCCTGCGACAAAGGCGATGCCGCGGGCACGACCGATTCCGCCAGCGCCACCTCCACGGCCGCGCAGGAAGCGGTCGAAGAAGCCGGTCGGCCCGCGCTGGCGTTGCCGGTAATGGCTGAGGAGGCGCGAGACGGCGACTTGGTGCTGCGGGTAACGACCACAGGGCAAATTCGCTCCGATGCGGCCGTGAAACTGCGCGCCGAAGTGGCCGGCACCGTGACGCAGCTGGCGGTGCGACCGGGGCAGGCGGTGACCAAGGGCCAGGTGTTGGCCCGCCTCGATGGGTATCCGTTCGATCTGTCGGTGCGC
>NZ_JBDNFF010000399.1:0-10273 GCF_041689975.1 Gemmatimonas sp. | reverse complement strand
CACGAGAATCCAGCACTGGATGTCGCGCTCACGGCTGGCCAACGTCTCGGACTTCCGGTGTTCGTGTACCATGCGCTCTCGGAGAAGTACCCCTTCGCGTCGGACCGGCACCACACGTTCATTCTGGAAGGTGCGCGCGACGTCGAGGCGGAGTGCGCCGCGCGCGGTATCGGCTACGCGTTTCATCTCGAGCGCCCCGGGCATCGCGGTCCGGCGCTTCGTACGCTGGCTGCAGGTGCCGCGCTGGTCGTGACCGAGACCCTGCCGGTCGCGCCGCTGGACTGGCTGACCGATGCGCTAGCCGAAGCCGTGACCTGCCCCGTGTGGAGTGTGGATACCGCCTGCGTGGTACCGATGCCACTGGTGGGGAAGGTGTACACGCGTGCCTTCGCGTTTCGCGACGCCACCACTGGAATACGGGCGGCGCGGTTGGCGGCCGTGTGGACCGACGTGGCTACGCACACTCCGCCGTTCGTGCCCGATGCGCTGCCCTTCGAACCGCTGCGATTGGCCGACGCCGACATTGCGGCGTTGGTCGCGTGCTGCGAGATCGACCATAGCGTCGCGCCGGTGCCGCATACGCCGGGGGGTACGATGGCTGGCTACGCACGATGGCGCGAGTTCGTAAGCACGGGTCGTCTCGATCGCTATGCCGCGAAGCGCAACGATGCGAGCATCGATGGCGTGAGCCGCATGTCCGCGTATTTCCACTACGGCATGGTGTCGACGTTCCGCGTCGTGCGGGAATGTGCGGCGCGCGGTGGCGACGGAGCCGACAAGTACCTCGACGAACTACTTGTGTGGCGCGAGCTGGCATATGCGTTCTGCTATTGGCACGATGCGCCCGACACGCTCGGGGCGATTCCGCCATGGGCGCGGGACACGCTCGCGCGACACGAGTCGGACTCGCGCACGCTGCACTCGTGGGAGACGCTCGCGCGTAGCGGCACGGGCGATGATCTCTGGGACGCCACGCAACAGTCGCTCCGCGTACATGGCGAGTTGCACAACAACGTGCGCATGACGTGGGGCAAGGCGATTCCCATGTGGTCGAGCAACGCCGCCGCCGCGCTGGAACGTCTCCTCGATTTGAACCACCGCTACGCGCTCGACGGGCGCGACCCGGCGAGTTTTGGTGGTCTGCTCTGGTGCCTGGGACAGTTCGACCGGCCGTTCACGCCGGAAGTCGCGGTGTTCGGGACCGTTCGCCCGCGGCGATCCGACGAGCACCGGCAGCGCATGAACTTTTCGGCGTATCGGGCACACGTGAGCCGCAGCGCCGGCCTATCACCACGTGTCACGGTAATTGGTGCGGGCATCTCCGGGCTCGCCTGCGCGCGCACGCTGCACGATCACGGCATCGCGGTGACCGTGCTCGACAAAAGCCGCGGCGTGGGCGGACGGATGAGCACGCGACGCGAAGGCGAGTGGCAATTCGACCATGGAGCACCGTCGCTCCGGCTCGACGATCCGCGACAAGCGCGCCTCGCGGAATCGTGGCGGCAGGACGCGGTGTTGCATGAGGTGAACGACGGGGAGTTCATCGGCACCAGCGGCATGAATGCATTGCCCAAGCATGTGGCGCGCGACTTGAGCGTGAAAACGAGCGTGCACGTGGCGTCGTTGGCGCGAACGGGATCCCGCGCGGGCTCAGGATGGGCCATTGTAGACCGGGACGGCGTGGAGCACCACGCGGACATCGTGTTGCTGGCGACGCCGGCCCCACAGGCGGCGGTACTGCTGAGTACGGTCGAAGATCCGCTGGCGTTTGCGCCGTTGTTGGCCGGCGTCACCATGCTCCCGTGCTGGAGCAGCATGATCGTCTTCGACGGTCCGCCCCCGACGATCGTAAGTGAATCGCTGATTGGCGGTGCGTTGAGCTCGGACTCGCCACTCGTGCACCGAGGGTGGCGTCAATCGGCGCGTCCGGGCCGAAGCAGCGACGAAGCATGGGTGGTGCACAGCGAAGGGAATTGGAGCGCCGAGCACATCGAGAAGGATCCGGCGGTCATCGCGGCGCTCGTGTCCGAGGCGTTGCGGGCACAGTTGCAGGTCGCCGGCAACATCGTGCACACCGTGGCGCATCGCTGGCGCTATTCGCGTGTGCAGGCGGGTCTCGACGATGCCTGCCTCTTCGACGAAACGCAGGGGATCGGCGCGTGCGGCGATTGGGGAGCCGCCGGCGCCACGCGGCGCTCACACCAGTCGGTGGAGCGCGCGTGGCTGAGTGGTATTGCGCTGGCCGGTCGCGTCCTGGGTCGCGTTACTTCGCGATCCCGTCCGGTGCTTTGAACAGCGACGGATCGAGAGGCGTGAACGTTACTTCGGCCGTCGTGAGGATCACATCGCCCTGCGGCGTGGACCGTACGAGTTTGGTCGGGATCTGCTTGCCTTCGAACGCCTTGTAGTCGCGGAACATCGACTTCTGCTCGCCCATCGGAGACTCCGTGACGGCGCCACGACGGAGGCCGGTGGCAACTTCGAACTACTCGCTGCGTGCTTCGCCAAGCTTCGAGGTTATGGAGAGCTTGTGGCGTTCCACACCGTCAAACATCTCCTTGGCATCGACGGACGCCTTCGCGAACCGGCTCACATCGAGAAACCCCGCGCCGCTCTCCAGCGACTCTCCGAGTGATTCCTCCTGCTCGGGAGGCATCCGTGACGCCTGTCCCATTGGCTGCACGGCCCAACCTATCGTCCCATCGAAGCCTTGATCGACCTTGGCCATGCCAAGGTCGATGATCATCCGCATCTTGTTGGGCGCGCTGGTGTGGCGTTCGTACGAGCCCGACATACCAGCGAAAGTGATGTCCGCCGTGCCCTTGTCGCTACCTCCCTGCAATTTCGACCACGCCACGCGACCACCAACGGCCGTGGCGAACTTGTCGTACACCTGCTGAACCGTAGGCAGCTGCGCCTCGACGCGCGCGGACACCGCGCTGAGTACCAGTGCCGCCAGGCCTACCTATCGTGCGAATCGCCTTGAAGCTCCGAGAGATAAGGTCATATCTCGGCTACGATTCCGTGGGACAAAAGTTTCGTGGTGCCCGGCCAGTCAGACCGGCACGATTCCACGAAACGGTGCATCCGCACCTGCACGTAGGGCGGCGATCCGTTCCTCGGCGAACGCGACGAGCTCCGCCATACTCTCCGCATCGAACACGAGCTTTACACCGGCGGCGGCGTAGAGCTCTGGCAGCGGCCGTGTGCCACCGAGCGCGAGGAAGCGCTTGTACGCGGCAACGGCATCCCCGGCATCGGCCACGGCGTTGCGGAGCACCTGCAGTGCTCCCAGCTGGGCGAGCCCGTACTCGATGTAGTAGAACGGCAGCTCGAAGATGTGAAGCTGCCGATACCAGCGACCCACCCGTTCATGTTCGAGCCCCGTCCAGTCTACGCCGGACTCGAACTCTTCGCGGATCTCGAGCCACTTCACATCGCGCGCGTCGCGATCGGCGCCGGCGGGATCCGTGTAAATCCATGCCTGAAACGCGTCGACGCTGGCGATGTGCACCAGACTCCCCAACACATCTTCGAGATGCTCGAGCCATGCCACGCGCGCCTGATCGGGCGTGTAGTAGCCGTCGGGCGCCACGAAGTAGGGCATCGCGAGCAGCTCCATGCTCATCGACGCGAGCTCGGCGGCTTCATGTCCGGTACGACGTTGCCAGGTGAACGGCAACGAGTGCGTGGCGAAGTCGTGGAAGCAATGTCCCGCTTCGTGCACGAGTGTCTGCACATCGTCGGGCACGCCGACGGCGTTCATAAAAATGAACGGACGGCCGCGGAACGACAGATCGGTGCAGTATCCACCGGGCGCCTTGCCGGGACGGCTCTCGAGATCGAGCAGCTTTTCGTCCGCCATGATGCGGAACTGCGCACCCAACTCAGGGTCGACCCGCTGAAAGATGTTCTTGGCGCGATCAATGAACGTGTCCACGTCGGCGAACGGCTTGAGCGGTTCGTCAGCGTTCAGGTCGACGGTGACATCCCAGGGGCGCAACAGCTCGACGCCGAGCAACTCACGCCGATGCTCCATGAGGCGTGCGACCGCCGGCGTAACCGTAGTTTTTACGGCTGCGTGAAAACGCGCAGTGTCTTCCGGGGTGTAATCGAATCGATGCTTGGCGGCGAAGCAGTATCGCTGATAGTCGGGGAAGCCGGCTTCCTTGGCCACGGCGTCGCGCAGCACGTACATGTTGTCGAACAGGTCGGCGAACTCGTCGCGCTTGACCAGGTAGGCCTCCGCGCCGAGGCGGAACGCGCGTTCGCGTTCGACACGATCGGCGGACTTGAGGTACGGCTGCAACTGCGGGATCGTTTTGGGGGTGCCATCCCAGTCCACGCTCAGGCCACCGGTGATCTTCTGGTAGCCGGCGGAGAACTCCTCGATCTGCGAAAAGCGGGCGACGTTCGCTTCGCGGAAGATCTCGATGTCGGTACGAAAACGCCGAATCATGGTCTCGAGATCGGGGCGCGACCAGCCAAGATCCAGCAAGCGTTTCGCGAGGCGGACCCCCTGCTCTTCCAGCTTCGGGAAGATCTCCATCGAAAACCGAAGATACGCGGTCTCGGCCGCCGTATCGGCGGTATTACCGGTGTAGGCGATCATCGCAAGCGTACCGGCTTCGCCAACCAGTGTATCGAGCCGCGACCACGTGCTCAGCCACGACTCCACGACGGGCGTCGTGGCGTCGAGGGGGAGCGTGGACAGCTGCTCGTAATACGGAAGGATGTCGTCCCAGGCAGCGTCGCGGAACGCCTCAGGAGAGGCCGGGAGTTCGATCATGATTTCGGAGTTGGGTCGCATAAACTGCACAGTACGTCATGGCGTCGCCGCCGCGTCAGCGGAGCGCGGTGAGGTGCGCGCTCTCGCATGACGGCGGGGTGTTATTCGCCGTACGGAATCCAGATATTCTTGACCTGCACGGCACGCCGCAGAAACTCACGGCCTTCGCCGACCCGCGGTTCCAGCCATTGGCGTCCGGCCCATTCGGTCCAGGTGCGCTTCAGGTTGGCGGCCGACGCCTTTTCAACGGCGGTCGCACCGGCCCGTGACCCAACGTACCACACGGCATCGACATCGTCATGCTCGGCGAGCACTTTGGCCAGCGAATCACGCGGACCGGTCACGATGTTGACCACACCGGCCGGCACGTCCGACGTTTCGAGTATGCCGTAAAAATCAGTCGCCGACAGCGGGTACCGCTCGGAGGGCACGGCGACCACGCGGTTGCCGGTGGCCAGCAGCGGAGCGATGAGTGACACGAGTCCAAGCAACGGATACGGGTCGGGACAGGCCACCCCGACGACCCCGATAGGCTCGTGCATGGCCAATGCGACGCCACGCAACGGTACATCGTGAATCGCGCCATCGTACTTGTCAGCCCACGCCCCGTAGGTGAACAGCCTCGAGATCGAGGCCTCCACTTCGCGCCTGGCGTCGCCGGCGGAGGCTCCCGTCATCGCGGACAGACGTGCGGCGAACTCCTGTTCGCGGGCCGAGAGATTCTCCGCGATGTAGAACAGGATCTGCGACCGCTGATGCCCGGTGAGCTTGGACCAGCTGGCGCTGGCATGTGCCGCTTCGACGGCATTGCGCACGTCCTTGCGATTGCCGTCGCCCACTTCGCCTACGACGCGACCGTTGGCACCGACGATACGACGCGAGTAACCTGAATCACTGCGGGCCTGCTTGCCGCCGATGAACAGCTTCGGCGTCCGGTCGATCGCGGGCAGCGTCGTTGCCGTCAGCGCAGCGTCAGCGACCTCCTCGTTTGTAGATAACGTGGGTGGTATGACGCTGACATCGACGGGAGACGGAGCTGTGTCTTGCAGGCGCACCGGCTCGAGATACTCGCCGAGCCCCTCGCGTCCGCCCTCTCGGCCGAATCCCGACTCGCGATATCCGCCGAAGCCGGCGGCCGCGTCGAAGAGGTTCGTGCTGTTGATCCACACCACACCGCACTTGAGCTTGGGCGCGATATCGAGGGCGAGATTGATATTCTCGCTCCAGACGCTGGCCGCGAGGCCGAACGGCGTGTTGTTCGCGAGCGCGACCGCTTCTTCAGGCGTGCGGAATGTCATGCTCACCAGCACGGGACCGAAGATCTCAACCTGCGCAATCGTGGCCGATGGGGCGACGTTGGTGAAAAGCGTAGGTGGGTGAAACGACCCTTCGGAGGGCGCGGCCCAAGAGGGCTGCCAGCACGTCGCACCTTCTTCGATGCCCTGCGTACACAGCTGCCGGATGCGCTCCAGCTGCACCGGCGCGATAATGGCGCCCATATCGATGGTCTTGTCGAGCGGCGATCCGATACGAAGTCGCTCCATGCGATCGCGCAACTTCTCGATGAGCTGATCGGCGACACCTTCCTGCACGAGGAGTCGCGAACCGGCGCAGCACACCTGTCCCTGATTGAACCAGATCGCATCGACTACGCCTTCCACCACACTATCGAGGTCGGCGTCTTCGAACACGACGAAGGGACTCTTGCCGCCGAGTTCGAGCGAGAGCCCCTTGCCGGATCCGGCGGTGGCCACGCGAATCGCGCGACCGACGTCGGTGCTTCCGGTGAACGCGATCTTGTCGACGTCCGGATGATCCACAATGGCGGCTCCCGTGCGGCCGTCTCCGGTCACGAGGTTGAACACGCCCGGCGGCAGACCGATTTCGTGGACCAGCTCCGCGAAGCGCAGTGCCGTGAGCGGCGTGAACTCGGCGGGCTTGAGCACCACTGTGTTTCCGGCGGCAAGCGCGGGCGCGACCTTCCACGCCAGCATCAACAGCGGGAAGTTCCACGGAATCACCTGCCCCACCACGCCGTAGGCGTGCTGCCCGGGGAACTCGGCCGAGAGCAGTTGTGCCCAGCCGGCGTGATACGAGAAGTGTCGCGCGACCAGTGGAATGTCGATATCACGCGTTTCACGAATCGGCTTGCCGTTGTCGATCGATTCGAGCACAGCGAAATGACGCGCGTGCTTTTGGATGCCGCGGGCGATGGCATACAACCAGCGGGCGCGCGCGTGATCGTCCAGCGCCTGCCAGCCGGGTAAGGCGGCACGCGCTGCGGCCACGGCGGCGTGGACGTCGTGCGTGCTGCCCTGCGCAACGCGGGCGAGCGGTGCGCCCGTGGACGGATCGTGTACTTCGAACGACTCACCTGCGGTCGGACGCGTGAACGCGCCGCCGATGTAGTGACCGAATGCGCTGCCATGACCGGCGAGCCAAGAGCGAACGACCGCATCCGCTTCCGGTGCCGGACCGTAGCTCATCGTATCGAAAATTTCGCGGACGGTGCCGCCCGTTGGTATCGTTGTGGGAGCCATGCGGATCACACCATGGGTTGGCGATGAGCCGCAGCGTAGCGACCCGTCACGAAATGTTCGAGCTGACGTTCGACGTCGGTGAGCAGCCCGCTCGCGCCAAAACGGAACAAGTGCGGACGAAGCCAGCGATCACCGAGTTCTTCCTTCATGAGGATGAGCCAATCGAGGGCCTGCTTCGCCGTACGGATACCGCCGGCGGGCTTGAACCCGACCTCGAAGCCGGTGCGCGATCCGAAGTCGCGAATCATGCGCGTCATCACCAGCCCTACCGGTAACGTGGCATTGCTGGTTTCCTTGCCGGTGCTGGTCTTGATAAAATCGGAACCGGCCATCATGGCGACCTGACTGGCCCGGGCGACATTCGTGAGTGTGGCGAGTTCACCAACGCCGAGAATCGTCTTGAGATGCGCTTCGCCGCAAGCTTCGCGGAAGGCACGCACTTCGTCGTAGAGTGCGCGCCAGTTACCGGTGAGCACGTGCGCGCGAGTGATCACGATGTCGATCTCGGCGGCGCCCGCGGCCACCGACGCGTGAATTTCGGCGACGCGCTGCTCGAACGGCGACAGACCAGCCGGGAAGCCGGTGGAGACGGCGGCGACCGGCACTCCCGATCGCTGCAAGGCCTCGACCGCGGTCGCGACGTACTGGTGATAGACGCACACGGCGCCGACCGTCAGCCCCAAGTCGCTCACACCGAGCGCGTTGACGATATCGCGGCGCAGCGGGTGGCGGGCCTTGGCGCAGAGCCGCTGCACGTTGCCGGGGGTGTCGTCACCCGCCAGCGTGGTGAGATCCATGCAAGTGATGGCGCGCAACAGCCATGCGGCCTGCCACTCCTTCTTGACGGTGCGTCGGCCACCAAGCGAAGCGACTCGCCGTTCAACGGCGCTGCGATTGACCTTGGTCGCCCGCACGAGCGCGAGATCGAGAGCCGTCCCTGGATTCCGCGCAGGAGGAATGTCCGGGCCCAGTCCGCTGGGCCAGCGAACCCCGTCAGGCGACTTGGCGTCGGCCGAACGGATCGGCCGTGGTGCGTGCAAAGGAGTGACAGTCATGGCAAGCCCAATCTAGGGGATAGAGAGACTTGGCGCTCCAGATCGAGCCCGGAAAAGTCGCACTCAACTCCGTGGGACCAGCGGCCGACACTGATGAGCGGAGAGGAGTACCCCGACTATCGAGGCCATGCGTTCCCCCCGACCCACACATCTGCTTGCCGCGCTGTTCACGGCCGTCCCGGCGCTTCTGGCGTTTCCCGGTTGCACCAAGACCGTGGAGGCACCGGCTGCGGCGCGTCTGACGATCGTGCAGGGACATCTGCAGACCGCGGCAGCAGGGACCCTGCTGCCCACGGCCGTAGTGCTTCGGGTGCTCGGCACCGACGGCGCTCCCATCGGAAAGATTCCGGTAAGCTTCAACGTGCTCGCTGGCGGTGGCTCGGTGGATCCTGGCACAGTGGTCAGCGATGCGAACGGCGAAGTGAAGGCTCGCTGGACGTTGGGCCCTAGCTCTCAGGTCCAGACGATGACGGGAACGGCCCCGGGCGTCGACCCGGTCGTGTTGAGTGCAACAGGCATCGTGCCGGGCGATCTGCTGATTGCGCAAGGCAACAATCAAACGGCGAAGGCGGGTGCCGCACTGACCGTGCAAATCGTACTGCGGGTCACCGGCGGCTCGAACGTTGCGATTCCTGGCCAGACGGTTGCCTTTTCCATCAGTAGTGGCGGCGGCAGCATCTCCCCCCAGTCGGCGGTGACCAACGCGCTGGGGGAAGTGTCGGTGAAGTGGACGCTCGGACCGCAGACGGGCCTGCAGATGGCCACGGCGAGCGCCGGCATGCTGGGTCCGATTTCGATCGCCGCGGTGGCAAACTAACCGTCCAATCGGCGGTGCCGGTGTCAGACCACGTCGTCGGTTCGCATTTCGTGCGAACCGACGACGTTCTTGCATCGTTGAATCGGGGTACTACCCGCGATCTTGCGGCATTCCCCTCATACAGGCCATGGCGAACGCAGCGAATCCGAACCTCTTGCAAGGCAAGACCGTTGTCGTGACCGGCGCCAGTGACGGCATCGGCAGGGCCGCGGTGCGCGCGTATGTCGCGGCCGGCGCGTCGGTGGTCATGGTCGGCCGCAACGAGGCCAAGACGGCAGCGGCAGCGCATTCGATCATGAGTGAATTGCGCGGCGCCGACGCCGAGCGGTCGCTTACGTGGGAAATCGCCGACCTCTCGCGTCTGGAGGCGGTACATGACGTGGCCGACCGGCTGCTGGCACGGCTGCCGCAGATTGACGTGCTGGCCAACAACGCCGGCGCGCTGTTTCTCGAGCGCGAGGTGACGCCCGAGGGCTTCGAACGGACCTTCGCGCTGAACCATCTGAGCTACTTCACGCTCACGACGCGCTTGCTCGTGCCCCTGGCGGCGGCGGCGCGACCGGGGGCGCCGGCGCGTGTGTTGAGCGTATCGAGTCGCGCCCACAAGAACGCGCACCCGGTACTCGACGATCTTCAGTGCGAGCGCACGTTCGGCGGATGGACGCAGTACGCGAACTCGAAGCTCTACAACATCTGGTTCACGCGAGCGCTGGCGCGTCGTCTCGATCCGGCGCGGGTGGTCGCGCAGGCGCTTCATCCCGGTGTGGTCAGTACGCGCTTTGCGACCAACAACGGCGGCATGGGTCGACTGCTTCGGCGCGCCATGGACCTGATCTCGGTCACGCCGGCTCAAGGGGCCGACACACTGGTCTGGCTCTCGTACGCGCCCGAAGCGCTGCAAGGGCCGGGCGACTACTGGGAGAAGCGCCGTCGCGTGACGCCATCGCGCACGGCCCGCGACGACGCGCGCGCCGAGCAACTGTGGACGACGACGTCCCAACTGACCGGCCTGGACGCCGACCAGCTCATTCGCGACGCGATGTCTCATGCCGTGGCGTGACCTGCCGCGGCT
>NZ_JBDNFF010000398.1:0-1477 GCF_041689975.1 Gemmatimonas sp. | reverse complement strand
TTCTAAGCCGATGTTTGAGGGTGTCCATCGCTCGTTCCGCTTCGCCGTTACCTGCATGACCGGCCGCAACCGCACGGCCGAACGGGTCCCCCTCGCCTTCATGCTGCACGATCCCAGTGCCATCCACGGCGCCCGCTTCGAGCTCACCAACGAGGAGATCCTCCTGCTCAACCCGAACACCGGCACCCTGCCCGTCTTCGCCACCCGCAGGGACGCGGAGATCACCTTGAAGATCTACCGCAGGTTCCCCATCCTGATCAAGGACGGTGACCCGGACGGCAACCCGTGGGGACTGAGTTTCAAGCAAGGACTGTTCAACATGTCCAGCGACTCACATCTCTTCCGCACCCGTGAGGAGCTTGAGGCCGAAGGCTTCGTCCTGCAAGGCAACGTGTTCCAGCACCCTGACTCTCTCTCTCTCTCTCTCTCGGAACAGCAGTCCGATACCTCCCGCTCTACGAGGCCAAGATGATGAACCTCTATGACCACCGATTCGCCACCTACGAAGGGGCGACCGGCATGAGCCTGCCCGCCGTGACTGACGCCCAACACGACGACCCACGCTTCGAGCCGTTGCCCCGCTACTGGGTGGCCGAGGACGAAGTAACCAAGGCCCTCGGCGACACGTGGACGAGCAGCTACCTCTTCGGCTGGCGCTGGATAACCGCAGCCACGAATGAACGCACCTTTGTCTCTGGGAACTTCCCACTTGCCGGTGCAGGCAACTCATTTGTTGCCGTTGACAGCGATGCCGGCCAGCCCGCTGGCCTTCAAGCGATCTGGTCTTCACTGGTCATGGACTTCCTTGCCCGACAAAAGCTCAGCGGATCGAATATGGCCTTCTTCATCGTCAAACAATTCGCCTGTCCCACCCCGGCAGCGTTCGCCGACACCTACCCGTGGCTAGGCACCACTCTTGACTCTTGGCTCACCCCGCGCGTCCTCGAACTGTGCTACACCTCCACTTCCCTGACCTCCCTCGCCCGCGACGTGGGCGATGGAGGTGCGCCTTTCCACTGGGAGCCGGACCGTCGCACCGCCCTGCGCGCTGAGATCGACGCGGCAATGTTCCACCTGTACAACCTCACCCGCGAGGAGGTCGAGCATGTTCTCGGATCCTTCACCGTGATGAACAAGTACGACCTGGCCGCCCACGGGGAACTGCGCACCCGCGCCCTGGTGCTCGGCTACTACGACGCCATGTCCGCCGCCGCCGCGACAGGCATCCCCTACGCCACCACGATCACCCCCGCCCCCGGCCTCGGCCGGCGCCACCAGATCGGAGCCGAGTGATGACCGACGTGTACCTGCCGCTCTACGAGGCGAAAATGCTCTCCTTCTACGACTCCCGTTTCCAGACGTATGAAGGAGCGGACTCCCAGAACCTGCCAGCACTGGACGCTGCCGCTCATGATGATCCGAATCGGGAAAGTTTGCCTCGCTATTGGATCGCCGAAGAGCACGTGTCGGGTGCGCT
>NZ_JBDNFF010000397.1:0-3642 GCF_041689975.1 Gemmatimonas sp. | reverse complement strand
CCGAAACCCGGTCCGTGTGTTCGACTTGCAGCGCCTTGAGAAGAAGACCTGTGATCACGAGGCCTGCCCCGCCCGCAAACGCCGCATCGAAGCGACGGCGTCGCGGGCTGGAGAGCTGCGCAAATGCCGGGAGGTGCACGACGACGAGCACGAACAGCACCAGCGTGAGCGTCTCGACGAGAATCTGAGTGACCGCGAGATCGGGGGCGCCGTACAGCCCGTAGATCAGCGCCACACCGTAGCCCACCGTGCCCATGGCCGCGACCGCCGCCAGTCGCGATTTCGCTGTGGCGGCAACGAGCGCTGCGCCGAGGATGACGACGGCGATCGCGACCTCGTACGCACGCAGGTCCCCGATGCCCAACCAAAGCGGCACTGCGCCAAAGCGCAGCAGCGCAAACCCTGTCAATGCTGTGGAAACCGCCAGAATAGTCAGCACGTAACCGCGCAGGTAGCCATGCTGCAGAAGAAGGGTCTGCCACTTGGCCGTGCGCACTAGCACGCGCAGACTCGCTGCGAACAGCGCCGTCGGACCGAGTCGCGCCAGGGAGGCGAGCGGCAGTGCGAGCACACGGACGCGCTCGCGTGTGCGATACACCATGGCGCCCGCGAGCACCGTCGCAATGCCCAGCAGCAGTGCAGTGTTGACACCATGCCAGAGCCCGAGGACGACCGTCGTGGGCTCTGACCGGATCGCCGTCCCTGCCGCCGCCACCAGTGGTTGATCAATAAGCGCCGGTAGAAGGCCCGCCACCAACGCCAGTGACGCGAGCACCACGGGACCGAGCCAGAGCGCGAGCATGGGCTCGCCGGTCGCGGTACCGGCCCGCGTGCGGCGGCCGACGAACGGTCGGATCCCGACCATCGCAGCAACGGCCACCATCAGCACGATGGCGATGACACTCGCCGCCGTGATGGAGAGCGCACCGCGTGGCGCGGCGAGACCGGCTTCGTACAGCAGTTCCTTGCCGATGAAACCAAGCAGCGGTGGCACCCCACTCATCGAGAGGGCCGCGAGGCCGGCGGCCATCGCCGTAATCGGCATCACGCGGAACAGTCCGTTCAGTTCCCGCACGTCTCGCGTACCGGCGTCATGATCGATCGCGCCGGCCACCATGAACAAAGCTCCCTTGTACAGCGAATGCACCACCAGGAAGACGACGGCGGCCTGCGTTGCGAGCGAAGTGCCGATGCCCAACAGCATCGTGAGGATGCCGAGCGCGCTGATCGTGGAGAACGCGAGCAGGCGCTTGAGATCGGTCTGCGTGAGCGCCAGTACGGCACCGGTCACCATGGTGACGGCACCGACCACAGTCACGATCCCGTGCCACGCCGCCGTGCCGCCGAGCAACGGATGCACGCGCCCGAGGAGGAACACCCCGGCGGTGACCATCGTGGCCGAGTGCAGATAGGCGCTGACTGGTGTCGGTGCCGCCATCGCCCCGGGCAGCCAGAAGTGAAAGGGCGTCTGTGCAGATTTCGTAAAGGCTCCTGTCAGCACGAGCAGCAGGATCGGCAGGTAGCGCGCATGCTGGCGCAACGGGTCATCTCGGCGCAGAAGTTCAGTGAGCGAATAAGTGCCGCTCACGTCACCGATCAGGATCACACCGGCCAAGAGCGCCAGGCCACCGGCTGAAGTCACCAGCAGTGCCTGCAGCGCCGCGTCACGGGACTCGGGCTTCTCGTGATCGAATCCGATCAGCAGGTACGATGAGATGCTGGTGAGTTCCCAGAAGACGAACAGGAGCAAAAGGTTGTCGGCCGCAACAACGCCGAGCATGGAGCCCATGAACAGCAGGATGAAGGCGAAGAAACGCCCTGCCTGGGGGTGGTCACCGAAGTAACCCGAGGCATAGACGAGGATCAGTGCGCCGATTCCACTGATGAGCAACAGGAACAGGAGGCTCCAGCCGTCCACCCGGAATGAGAGGTCGAGGCCCAGCGCGGGAATCCAGTCCCGCTGCTGCAGCACCACGTCGCCACCGGATACGCGAGGAACGAGTGACGCGAGCCACGCCGTCACCGCCAGAATCGGCAGTGCAAATACCCAGCCGGCGGACCGTCGCAGGAAGCGCTGTGCCACAGGTGCGACAAGTGCGAGCAGGAATACCGCCAGCAGTGCGACGAACATTCGTCCGGTTCCGGGAGTGCGGTAAACCTGAAGCCACGGCGGAATTCAGCGTCTACGTCGACCGCACCACGGTTTCAGCCGCAGTTCGAGCAGCCATTTACGCCGGCCGGGCACACGCCGGGATATGCCCCAGCGACGCTGGGACGTCACCCATCTGCAACCGTGTGCAGATCGCATGCCGTGGGCATCAGCGTCCCGCGCCGGATAGTGCCAGGAAATCGCGCACTCAGTGCATCTCTTCGTCGCGCGCGGTATCGCGCGTGCCACCGCGTCTTTGGTACGGGCGGCGAGCAGTCAGTGTCTGCGGTGCCACGCACCGGGCTTTGTCGTCACCGGTCTGGAACGTGGACTTGCCTGCGAAGTGTGCCTGCGGCCGACGCGGCGACCACTGGTCGAAGTGCTGGCGTGCGTGAAGAGCCACGGCTCCTCGTGTTCGCTCGCAAGGCAAAACTTGATCAGTAGCAATGGGTCAGCGTCACGCCTGGCCGAAAACTTTACCGCGAAGCGGATGGCCCGTTGCACGGAGTCCACGTCCCGATGACGACCGGCCGGCTCCAGAGCGGTGTGGGGACGCGTTTAACGGAAGTCGAAAAGATGCAGAAGTCCTCCATGAGATAGCGGCCTGGCTCGCCCTGCTGGAGCACGGACGCGAAACGACGGGCGTGCTCCTGCGCCCGCCACGGCGCGCCCGCAGGCGCAACCCGGAGCATCCTCCCGCCGCAGAGCTGAACATCGCCCTGCGGCGTCGTACTGAGCTACGAGAAGCGGTGGCAACGCGAGTCACTGCGCGACGCGACGGCGCCGGTCCCGATCAGATGCGTCCCGGTGTCCCGACATCGGTGACGCCGCCCCGAGAACCGCCAATCGAGGCAGCGGCCGCCGCTCCGTGTCCCTCAACCATGCTGATCCTGCGGGCAACCACGGTGAGCATGATCCCGTAGATGATCTTGGACACGATGTCAGCGACCGTGTACACCACTTGCCGGAGGACGACCCCGTCGGCGGAGTTCAGCACTGCCGGCATGGCGTAGCCAAGGGGATACAGCATCCATGACACAAGCAGCAGCCACCACACGCCTCGGACCAGCGAGTGCACTTGCACCGGGAGGCGATCCAGGTTGCGGTAGACCACGCGTTGGACCATGACGAGGATAACAACAAAGAACAACGTGCTGATTCCACCCCAGATCCAAAAGGGGGCGCTGCGCTCGACCTCGTAGAACTGCCCGAAATAACCCGTCAAGATCATGCCGAGGCCAGCGCCGGTGAAAATCACCCACCCGCGTCGGAAAGGCGCTCCGGTGACCCCGAGAACGATCAGCAATTGCAGCAGCAGTGCTGGTACGTCGATCGACCAGTTCATGTAGCGGTAGCCGTTGGAGAACAGCGTGTTGCTGGTCACGAAAGCCTGGCCGTTCCACGTGAAGGAGTCGTGCCAAAGGTCGGAGATCATTAGCAGCTGGAAGAACGCCGAGACCATTACCACCGCAGAGAGGGTGCTGGCCGGCTGG
>NZ_JBDNFF010000396.1:0-5135 GCF_041689975.1 Gemmatimonas sp. | reverse complement strand
CGACACCAACGACCTTGCCCGGATCGACGCTTGCATCGCCGGCGGCCGCGATGCAGCTACGGCTGGTGATGTGGTTCGGGCGGCAGAATGTCACCGCGAGTTCCATCTTGCAATCGAGGCCGCTTCGAAGAACCCCTACGCCACCACCGCAATGGATCCACTTCGTCAACGAACCGAACTTGTGTTTTCCATGCTGGCCGAAGAACGCGGCGAGACCGGATGGGATGAACACGAGGCGATTCGCGACGCAATTGCCAATCGTGACGCAGTCCGCGCCGAGCGCCTCGTCGGTGAGCACATCGTGCGCGCGCTCAATCATTTGATCGAGCGGCTCGCACCCCGCGACTAAGTCGCCGAGCCCTGACCGGCTGGGAATCGCTGCACGCCCGCTACTCAACAGCGAGCGCTTCAGTCCTGAAGTGGTGCTGCTCGCTTGCTTCACAGTTGCCCCCGATCACAAAAAGAAGTGACGAGTCTCAATCGTGCGACTCGTGGCGCCACAGACTCCCCCTGGGCGATAGGCCACACCGTAGCAAGATTGTTTACAGTAGACAAGAGGCAATATCCATGTTGTTCACACACAACAGCGGACACATCAGCGGGTTTGCCGGCCGTCGTCCTGCAGCCCCCGATCACCGTGGAACGTCGATCGCAGCGAGACCACGACAATTGCAGTCGAGGCTGCGAGGGCGAGGCCCAGCGCGGCGGTCAGACCCCTCAGGCCCTGCTCGAGCGTCACTTGAGCGCCGGGCTCGCGTCCAGCGCCAAGGTCGAAAAGCACGGCGGCGAGTGTGGCACCGAGGCCCCCGAGCACGAATCGGGCTGTGTTGAAGACCCCAGCGGCCTCTCCCGTCTGTTCCGATGGCGCGAGAATGGTGACCGCTGACGCCGACGGCGTCTGAATCAGACTCACGCCGATGCCGATCGGAATGAGGGCGAGCCCAACACCGACCATGGAGGGTGCCACTGCAGCGACTGCGATGGTTCCGGCTGCCATGAGTAATGCTCCGACCATTAGTAGGTTCCGAAGCGAGGAGCGGCGGATCAACCGCCCGGCAAAGATTGCGCCCACGAACATGCACACCGGAAGCACCGATGTGGTGAGCCCGGCTGAGCCGGCGCTCTGCCCTGCCCCAACGACGAAGAACACCGGAACACTGAATGTCACCGTGAACAGGACCACCATCTGCAAGGACGCGACCGTTGTCACGGACGCGAAGCCCGGTTGTCGGAGTAGTCCCGGGTCGATGAACGGCTCAGGCGTCCTCGACAGATGGCGTCGAAGGACCAGCCCAAGGCCGATCGAGGCCCCGAGCAGGCCGATCGTCGATGAACTCGTCCAACCCCACCGGGAGGCCTCAGTCACCGGAATCGCGAAGCAGGCCAGCGTCAGCGCTACCAGCAAAGCGCCTCTGCCATCGAGCCGTTGACGCTCTACAGGTTCGTCGGGCGGAACGAGAAAGACGACGAGAACTCCAACCAAGAGCATCGCCGGTGCGGTCATGAAGAAGATCGCCCGCCAACCGAACGCATCGACGATGACTCCCCCGACAGCTGGGCCAGCAGCCAGAGCTGCAGCGTTGACGGCAGCCCAGAGGGCCACTGGAGCACCGCGGTCCTCCTTTTCGTACATGCGAGCGATGGTGGCGAGGATGCAGGGCAGCACAGGCGCCCCCGACGCTCCCTGAAGCACACGTCCCCCTACCACTACGAGGATGTGATCGCCGATCGCAACGATGAGCGATGCAAACGAGAACACGAACATCCCTGCGAGGAAGAGGCGTCGCGGACCATACATGTCCCCCAGTCGTCCGGCAACCGACATCAGCGTGCCGAGCGCCAGTGCGAACCCCGAGATGATCCACACGGCGGTCGAGAGATCGACGCCCAGATCGTCCGCCATCGATGGCACCGCCACGTTCGCGATGCTGTTGTTGATCGTCCCGATGAAGGTGCCGCCCAGGAGCACCGACACTGCGATCCACGCAGCACGCTTCTGCCGCGCTGGTACCAAGTCGTCCGCCCGACCTACGACCTCCGCTCGACCGGAATGTTCAGCGGAGGTCGTCACCCACATTCCTGAAGCGCGCCGACCGCTCCATCAAGCCAGTGCGACGAGAGTTCGTCGACAGGTCTGACGTGCAGTCGGTCGATCCCGAGTTCAGACAGCTCGCCGATTCGGTCGAGTGCTTCGTCCTCAAGTGTGACGACGCGCAGCATGTCGGCTGCGACTATCTCAGTCGTGCATCCAGCTGCTTCGGCGATCATCTGCAGCGCGCGATCACGACTATGAGGCTCAGATGCGACCACCAGATTGACAGTCGCCGAGAAACGTAGTTCGCGGTCGGCGACCCCTTTGGCGCCTGTCGCAATGCTCATTCGACGTTCGAGATTCTCGCGGCTGTTCGCGTGCACACCATCGAAACACGGTCCTGCTGCAGACATCGCTTCGAGCAGATCGATCCGATCAGCAACAGCCGCCGCAACGCGCAACATGCGCGCGCCGTGCGCTCCGATCATGATCTGCGGCTGATGTGGCGTGGACGGCCACTCGGCGCCACAGTGCGCCCGAAAGAAGCTCCCGTCGAAGGACACCGTGCCGTGATTCTCGAACATCGCTCTGCAGATGGCTGCTGCTTCGGCGAGGCGGTCAACCCGGTTGCCCGGTGATCCCAGTGAGAGCCCGAGACCACTGTGCTCGTCCTCGAGCCAGCCCGCCCCGAGCCCCAGCTCCGCCCTGCCATCCGAGATTCGATCGAGGGTCGCTACTGCCTGCGCTACCTCGACAGGGTGGCGGAACGTCGCGGCCACCATCGTCTGGGTTAGCAGCACCCGTTCGGTGGCAGCGGCGGCGGCGGCGAGCGATACCAGCGAGTGTGGGACCGCACGGGGTGCCTCCGGCGGAATTCCGCTGAAGAAATGATCGATGACGCGGACGCCGTCGTAGCCGCGGGCCTCCGCGCGACGGGCGTCTTCCACGGGCGAGAATCCCAATGCCTTGCCGATCACCTGCATGTCAGCACCTCCCAGTGAAAATCAGCCGATCGGATGATTGTATTCAGTATCCGATTACTTGTCGAGCGCGTCTTCCTTGGTGACGGAAAGGAGGAACTGTCGCCTCGACGCGTCGATGTGTGTCCTGGCCAACTCCTCTGCTCGTGCACTATCGCCGTCGCGAATGGCAGCGACGATGGCCGCGTGTTCGGCCCACGCGGCAGTGCCCCTCTGCTCCGCTGAACGCGAGAAGATCCAGGCGATGCGTTTCGAGTACTGGCCCATAAGTACGAGGAGTTCGGTGTTGTACGAGGCGCGCGCGAGCGCTTCGTGGAAATTGTTGTTCATCTGGGCAAGGGCGTCCCACCGGCCAACGACGAGAAGCCGCTCGCCATCGTCGAGCACTCCCTCGAGTTCGTCGAGATCGGCATCGCTGCGACGAGTCGCGGCAAGGCTGGCCGCTACACCCTCGAGTGCAATACGTACCTCGTAACACTCGAGCGCCTCAGACGCGGCAACCGAAGCGACCGAAGCGCCCCGCCGCGGGGTGAGTTCGACGAATCCCTCGCGGTTCAGTTGGCGAATCGCTTCACGGACTGGTCCCCTCGACACACCTAACTCCTCGGCGAGAGCGACCTCTACAAGGCGACTTCCGGGCGCCAGTCGACCCGAGATGATCCACATTCTGAGTTCGTCACAGACAACGGCATTGAGCGGTCGATGAGCCGCGCCGATTGCGTCGAGCCCACCGCGACTCATAATCCTGTCTTTCATGTTTGCTCCGAAGTTGGTTCGCACTGGCGCATTCTGCATACAGTAAACTGAATCGCGGGCTAAATCCATTTCATCGCACGGCGCGCCCAGACATCCTGCGACGACCAAGAAGAGTCCGCGCGTCATGGCTTTTGGAGGACCAATGCGTGTTTCTGATCTAGACCAGTGGAGTTCGACACTTACCACCTACCTCTCGCACCACATCGACGCGGAGCGTGACGCGTTGTCGGCGTACCAAACGCTCGAACACGCAAGCGACGACACGCTGGTCGCTCATTTGGTGCGGTCAATCATCGCCGACGAGACACGACATCATCAGTTATTCGTCGAGATGCACTCCGCTCTTGCAACCGGGCTCGTCGACCGCAACGCATCTCCACTGGCCCATCTCGGCGATCTGAGTAGGAGCGAGCCGGGCGTTCGCGAACTGACCGAGCAGCTCCTCAAGATTGAGAACGAAGACCTTCGAGAACTGGGCGAGCTACGGCACCGTCTCGGCGAGGTTGTCGACACGAGGCGTTGGATCCCGCTTGTGGAGATGATGGAGCTTGATACCAAGAAGCACATCAAGATGCTGTCATTCATCCTCGATCTGACATGAGCGTAGATCTGACATGAGCGCTGATCTCGCGGCCGAGTCTGTCGGGCAGCAGCCGCCCGCAACAGCACTGTGGAAGCCCGCACTTGTCGGTGTCGTGGCCGGGCTGCTGTCTGGACTGTTCGGGGTCGGCGGAGGCATTCTCATTGTGCCTGCGTTGGTACTCGTCATAGGAATGCAGCAGAGGCTCGCCCATGGCACGGCGCTCGCATCGACGATCCCGACCTCGAGGTCTCTGAAGACTCAGTCTTGATCCTGCGGGGATGCAGCCCCAAGCGTTACCCTGGAATGGCCGAGGTCGGAAACATGCCGCTCCCCCGCAGACTGCTTGAGCAGGGAGTGCGCGACATGGTGCGCATCAGCGACGGACGCATGAGCGGAACCGCCTATGGAACTGTCATCCTGCACGCGGCACCCGAAGCTGCGGCGGGAGGTCCGTTGGCGCTTGTTAGAACCGGCGATCTGATCATGCTCAACGTCGAGAAGCGGACGCTTAACATGGACGTCTCGGACGAGGAGCTTGGCCGCCGCACCCAGTCACCCGCCAGCGTTGCGGCCTACGCCCCACCGACCCGAGGCTGGGAGCGACTCTACGTTGACCACGTGATGCAGGCGCACACGGGAGCCGACCTCGACTTTCTCGTGGGGGCCTCTGGTAACGATGTGACTCGCGAGTCGCACTGAGTTCTGTTACATCACTGCCCATCGCCGCGCGGGCTCGAGTCACCGACCATCAGCATCGAGCTGCGGATCAGCCCGTCGACAATCT
>NZ_JBDNFF010000395.1:0-2296 GCF_041689975.1 Gemmatimonas sp. | reverse complement strand
GGTCCCTCGTTCGACAGTCGAGCGCGCAATCCGTTTGCGTCGTGGCGTGACCCGCAGGGTATCACGCACACCGTGTGGTATCTCGATGCGGCGACGGCGTGGAATCAGCTGCGCGCGGCCACTGCGGCGGGCGTGGCCAGCATGGCGCTGTGGCGGCTTGGCGGTGGACACCAAGTTATGGCGAGTGCTTGGACGCCACGGGCCCACGGGGCACCCAGATTCTCTTCGTTCGCTTCCGAACGATAGCATCTCGGTGATGGTGGGCGAAGGTGAGGTGCTGGCGGTCGAGGGGCACAAGGGAAGTGGCTGGCATACCATACGCTCGCCGCACGGTATGCGGTGGCCAGCTTCTTCGTGGTGGGGCGTCAGGTGCAGCATCTCCCCGAACTCACGCGACGCATCGTGGCCTAAGGCCATGAGATCGGGAATCACTCCTGGAGTCATCCCGACTTCGCGGGGCTCAGCGCCGCTGCCGTGCGCATGGAGCTGACCGCCACAGGGCGCGTCATTGAAGCCGTGACGGGCCACCGGCCACTGCTCTTTCGTCCGCCGTACATCGGTGACGCGCACCCCGCGACCGAAGATCGGTTGCACCCGATGGTGATCGCCAATGAGTTGGGGTATCGCGTGGCCAGTCTCGAAATCGATACCAAGGACTGGTTCGAAACCGACGCGCAGAAGATCGTGCCAACGCGTTGTCAGCACTCGAGCGCATGAACGGCCGCATCATACTGCTGCACGATGCCGGTGGCGATCGTGCCTCTACCATTGCCGCACTCGGGCCACTCATCGATCTCGCTGCGCGCGCGCAGCTACGAGCCGACCACGGTCGCCGGGTTGCTGAACGTGACACCGCAGGCTGGCACGCCCGGTGCTCCGGACAATGAAGTGCCTCAGCGCGCCATGAACTTCGCCGCACTGCGGGTCACGAACGCGGCGGAAGCGCTACTCGTGGGCACGTTCTTGCTGTCCGTCGTCATTCCGGCGTACAACGAAGCGCGTGTCATCGCGCGCACGGTGCGCTCGGTGTTGGCACCGCAGTACCTCCGCTTCGAAGTCATCGTGGTCGACGATGGATCGAGCGACGAAACCAGTGGGGCTGCCCGCACGGCATCGTCCGACGAACGGCTGCGCGTGATCCGACAGGTGAATGGCGGGAAAGCCTCGGCCATCAATCATGGCATGACGCTGGCGAACGGCGACGTGATCGTCGTGATCGATGCCGATACACTGCTCACATCGGATGCCCTTCGTCATCTCGTGCATTCGTTGGCCGATCCGCGGGTAGGCGCGGTCGCCGGCAACGCGAAGGTCAGGAATCGCGTGAATCTTGTCACGCGTTGGCAGGCCGAGGAGTACGTGACCAGCCAGAATCTCGACCGTCGGGCGTTCGTCATGGTCAACTGCATTACCGTCGTACCGGGCGCGATCGGCGCGTGGCGGCGCAGCGCGGTGCTGGATGCTGGCGGATTCCGCACGGATACACTGGCCGAAGATCAGGATCTGACGCTCACGCTTTTGCGACGTGGACATCGCGTGGCATTGGCCGATCAAGCGGTGGCGTTGACGGAGGCGCTGGAAACGTTCGAAGCGCTCCTCAAGCAACGTTTCCGCTGGAGTTTCGGCACGTTGCAATGCGCATGGAAACATCGCGGGGCGCTCGGGCGTCCCGGCGCGGGCGCGCTCGGGCTGGTTGGTCTGCCCAACATCTGGCTTTTCCAGTTGCTCTTCCCGTTGCTGGCGCCGGCCGCCGATCTCGCGCTCCTCGCCACACTTGCCCGTTGGATCGTCGAAAGCCCCGTGCTTGGTGCGCACGCCGCGTGGACGCACGCCGAGCCGGTGATCCTGCTGTATCTCTTCTTCCGCGCGGTGGACACACTCACCGCCCTCATTGGCGTGGCCTTCGAGCCTGGAGAACAGTGGTCGCAGGCGTTACTGGTCCCGCTGCAGCGTATTGCGTACCGTCAGGTGCTGTACGTCGCACTGCTCAAAGCCATGCGCGCTGCGCTCAAGGGGTGGGCGCCGGGGTGGGGCAAGCTCGAACGCACCGGCCGCGTGCGAGCCAGGTGATGGGTAGCGATCCTTGGCGCTGGAGGCGTAGGCTGGGCCGCCAACGCCACCGAGGGGCTTGACGTAGTTCTACATCCGGGTCGGGTTGTCAATGCGCCGCAGTCGGGAGACTATTCGACTCGTCGATCCCCCAACCGTCCCTGATGTTCTTTCTTCTCGCGGCACTCTTGCAACAGGCCGCCGACACGCTGACCCTTCCCTCGCGGCCAGCCAAGGCGCCGGTGGT
>NZ_JBDNFF010000394.1:0-24769 GCF_041689975.1 Gemmatimonas sp. | reverse complement strand
TACCGGCATCGCGTCGGCGGACCCGGGCGTGCCGCACCACCACTCCTGTGGTTCCGGTGCTGCTGTGCGTGACCGTCCCGCGCGCCTCCGCGCAAACGACCGCCAAGCAGCGCCTCGCCGTTCACGTCGAGATCAGACAAAACGACCCCATTCCCAAAGCACATCGATAACGGACGCCGTTCCAATGCCAGAACGTCAGGATGTTACTGCAGACAATCCAGAACTATTTAGTGCACTGATCAGTATTTGCGAAGATGCGCGCTGATTTGCGGTAACGTGGTGCCAGAGCGCACGACGAGCAGCTCTGCGCGCGCCTTGTCGAACTCGGATCGCCGCAGCACCAGCCCGGTCGGTCCACAATCGACACGCCGCACCCGGAATGAGGACATTCTGCTGAGAGCGCACGGAACGTGGTGGGGCTCGTACGAACGACGGTGATGCGGGTGGCCAGCAATACGAAGACTCTATCCGCGGGGAGCTCCTACGGAGGCGGCGCCTCCAGACTCGAAATGTCTGCACCACATGCAATGGCGGGGAGCATCACCGCGGCCATGCGAATCATCTCACGACGGGTTGCTGACGTCAAAATCCAGACCTCGGTGAATAACGGTACACGTCCTCGATACAGATACAAGGATTGTACTCGCCCGTTCGGACTAATGGCCACCCGCCGTTTCGTGACCACTCGGTGACCACGCGGTGACGGAAGTGACGGGGAATTGTCGCCTGGCAGCCCGATTCTGAGCCGTCTGAAACGATCACAATGCCGATCGTCACATCCGCAACGTATTCACCTACTGAGGACGCTTTTCTCATGCGCCACCCCTCCACCTTCGCTATGCGCGCCCTGGTTGCCTCGTGCAGTCTGCTCGTCGCCGCGTGCAGTGATGATTCCGGCACCGACGTACAGCCGCTGGCGCCCGTCGGGCTCAAGAACCAGTCGGTCACGCCAGCGCTGATCAAGTCGCTCATTCCCGGCGTCGAAATCTTCACCTTGGTCAGCAGCGACGATGTGCTCGCCGGTTCCCCCAGCTTCGTGTTCGGCGGTTCGGCCGATGGCGCGGGCTTCATCCGCAACACTGACGGTTCGTTCACGGCGCTCGTCAATCACGAAGACAACTTCGCCGTTTCGCGCATCCGTTTCGACAAGGATCTGAAGCCGATTTCCGGCGATTATGTGGTGAACTCGACCGCCGGCCGATACCGTCTGTGCTCCGCTACGCTTGCCACCGTAGAAGAGCATGGTTTCAGCGCCTTCATCACGGCGGGCGAGAGCAACGAGGAGTCGGAAATCCTCGCGGTCGATCCGTCAGGCCCGGCCAACACGCCGAAGTACCTCTCGGCCTTGGGCCGCTTCAACACCGAGAACGCTGTCCCCCTCCCGAAAGCCGCCTTTCCGAATCGCACCGTGATCATCATCGGCGATGACGACTCCGGCGCGGAAGGTGGCCAGGTCGCCATGTACCTGTCGAATACCGTGGGCGATCTCGACAACGGCAACCTGTACGTGCTCGCACGCACCGACAACAACAGCCGCGAGCGCGACATGGTGATCGGGCAGACGTATCCGGTGCAGTTCCGCCAGATCGGCAATCAGAAGACGCTCACGGGCCGCCAAGTCAACCTGGCGGGTGCGACGCTCAACGCGATGCGTTTCTCCCGCGTGGAAGATGTGGATTACCGCAAGGGTTCCGACGCCAACAACCGCGAGATCTACTTCGTGGCCACGGGCCAGAACAATACGGGCGTGAACTTCGACTACAATCGCACGAAGTATGGCCGCGCCTACCGCTTGCGCCTCGATGCCACCAATCCGCTGCAGGGCACGCTGGAATTGCTTGCCGACGGCGATGACAAGTCGGCCACCAATGCGGCGCGCACCTTCCAGAACCTCGACAATATTTACGTCGGCACGAACTTCGTGTACTGGCAGGAAGATGATAATGGCTACGGCGACGAAACACATGATGCCTACATCTACCAGTACAACATCGCTACGCGTGAAATCAAGCCGGTGTTGGAGCTGGATCATCGCCGCACGTCGGCCGATGCGGGGCTGTACAATGCGGTAAACGCGCGTCCGGCGGGGAAGGCGGGCTGGGAGTACGGTGCCATGGTCGATGTGTCCTCACAGCTCGGTCAGGCCAACACATTCGTGATTGCGCTGCAGCCGCACTCGTGGCGCGCCGACAAGTATCGCGGCGTGGACGGCGGCACACTCCGCCCCACCGAAAATCAGGCGAGCATGCTGGTGCTGGTGAAGGGTCTGCCTCGCTAACTCGCGGCCCTGCTGCTGCTGTTGTCGGCCCGGGGCTTCGTGCTCCGGGCCGGTCACCTTTCACGAAACTATGAACAACCGATTCTATTCGTTGCTCGTGCTCGCGGGTACGGTAGCGCTGTGTGCCTGCAGTCCTTCCGGCACAGACTCACCATCTGCGGCCACGTCATCGTCATCCGATGACCCCCGCGCTGTGCAAACCGTAATCGTTTGGCGCGCGCACGTGGATACGCTGGCGCTGCGCGTTGCCCAGCTGGATTCGGCAGCGCTTACCTTACGTACGGTGGCCGATGTGCCGCGTGCGAAACAGGCATTCGTAAACGCGCGCCGCGCGTTCAAGCTCGCGGAGCTGGCGCTGGAGTACTACGCCCCCTCCACCAGCAGGGAAATCAACGGGCCGGCGTTACCGGAAGTGGACGAAGAAGAGGGCCCCGAGGCCGTCTTTCCGCCGACGGGGTTCCAGGTCATCGAAGAAGCGCTGTACGGCGACGCCCCGATCAGCGAGCGTGACGTCATCATCCGGGAAACGTCGACGTTGCGTCCGCTGGTGAAGCGAGCGCAAACCATGATGGGCGTGCAGCACGCCTCCGATGCGCACGTGTGGGATGCCGTGAAGCTGGAACTCGCGCGTATCGCCACACTCGGCATCACTGGCTTCGACTCGCCAGTCGCGGGGCATTCGCTGGCGGAGGCCGACGCGGCGCTCGAAGGCGTGGTGCGCACGCTGGCCCCGTACCGCGGCGCCGACAGCACGTGGCGGCACGTCGATTCACTCGTGGCTGATACGCGCACTATGCTGATGGCGATGTCCGACCGTGACGCGTTTGATCACTTCACGTTCCTGGCACAGCAACTCATTCCCTTGGGCCACGCGATGCAGTCTGCCCGTCTCGCGATGGCGATCGGCCTGCCTGCAGAGCGTCGGGCGTTCCGGATGGACGCGGCCACAGTCTTCGACAGCGCGGCGTTCGACGTGATGGGCTTTGCACCGCTGGACGCAACGCCCGGCATGCCCGCTCAGGTCGCGCTGGGCGCACGGCTGTTCCACGACACACAGCTCTCCGGCGATGGCAAGCGTGCCTGCAGTTCCTGTCACCTGCCCGGGAAGGCGTTTACAGACGGTCTGACCGCCAACACAGCTCGCGGCGGCGCCCCGCTGGCGCGCAACACGCCCACGGTGATCAACAGTGGCCTGCAGGCGGGCTCCTTCGCCGACTTGCGGACCACGTATCTCGAAGACCAGGTCACCGACGTGGTCGAGAACGTGGATGAGATGCATGGCAATCTGGCCAGCATTGCGGCGCGGCTCACAACGGATACGTCCTTGATGGCTCAGTTCCGCACCGCCTTTACGAATACGCCAATGCGCACGGATTCCGCTATCACCGCCGCACAGATCCGGAACGCGCTCGCCGCCTATCAACGTAGTCTGACCCGGCTCAACTCGCCGGTCGATCGGGCGCTGCGCGGGGAGGTGGGCGCGCTCTCCGAGGAAGAGCGCCTCGGTTTCAATGTGTTCGTCGGCAAGGGCAAGTGCGCCACATGCCACTTCGTTCCCCTGACCAACGGTACGGTACCCCCGATGTACCGGGAAGCCGAGGTCGAGGTGCTGGGCACGCCGTCACGCGCGGTGACGGCCAATGCCACCATCGACCCCGATGTCGGTCGCTTTCGGCTGACCCGTGCCGAACCGCACCGCTATGCGTTCAAAACCCCGTCGTTGCGCAACGTGGCCCTTACGGCGCCGTATATGCACAACGGCGTCTATCGCACACTCGTGGCCGTCGTCGACTTCTATAATCGCGGTGGCGGGGCCGGGATCGGCATTCAGCTCGACAACCAGACGTTGCCTTCGGACTCCCTGCGGCTCTCGGCAGGCGAGCAGCGCGCGCTCGTATCGTTCATGAAGGCGCTCACCGATACCACCGGCACGCAGAAGCGATAGCCGCGACCCTAGCGCCGGTCCCGCTGAGAACCGAGAATGGATCAGCCGACTTTCTCTTTCGGAATCTCCTTTTCTCCTTTTCTCCTTTCCTCGGTGTGATCAGTTCGTCAGCGCATGTCGTAGGGCCGCAGAACCGATCACACCGAGGAAAAGAGAGAAAGAGAAAAAGAGCACGTCGCGGATCCACTCTGACCATAAGGAATCGTGTGACTCTCTTCTCTCGTGCGACGCATCGCGTCGTGTCGCGTCGTGTGTTGACCTTCGCGTCATTTGCGGTACTGGCGCCGGCCTTTGTGCCGAACACAGCGCAGGCGCAGTACCGTCAGCCGCCACAGCCGATCGCGCGGATTCTCGACCAACCCGCGACACCGCTGGTGCAGCTGAGTCCCGATCGTCAGCAGCTGCTGCTGCTGGAACGTCCCGCGCTGCCACCCATCAGTGAAGTGGCCGCGTTCGAATATCGACTGGCCGGCTTGCGCTTTGATCCCAAGACGAGCGGCCCCACTCGTGGCCAGAGTTATACGGGCCTGTCGCTGCAGTCGGTCTCGGGCGGCGCGGCGCGCAGGATTCAGGCGGCGATTCCCGTCGGGAGCAGCATCGAGAACGTGTCGTGGTCGGCAAACGGACAGAAGATCGCGTTCACGGTGACCAGTGACGAGGCGATCACGCTGTGGATCGCCGATGTCGCCACAGCCCAGGCAAAACCGCTCACGTCGCAGCGTCTCACGGCCATTTTGGGCAATCCCTGCTCGTGGGTGTCGATTGCGTCGCTCGCGTGCACGTTCGTGCCAGCGATGCGTGGCACGGCCCCGGCCATGACGGCCGCACCAGACGGCCCGATCGTACAGGAAGCGCTCACCGGTCGCAGCGACCGCGCCGCCACGTATCAGGATCTGCTCAAGAGTCCGTTCGACGAAGCGATCTTTGCGCACTATGGCACGAGTCAACTCGCGATCGTCTCGCTCGACGGCACCGTCAAGACACTCGGCGCGCCCGGCATGCGCACTGATGTGAGCGCGTCACCCGATGGCCGCTACCTGCTGGTAAGCGCCCTGTCGCGTCCGTTCTCGTATACGGTGCCGCTGAACTTCTTCCCGACGCGCACCGAGGTGTGGTCGATGGACGGCGCCGTCGTGAAGTCGATCGTGAGTCGTCCGCTCGTCGAGCGCGTACCGTGGGGCGGTAACGGCGCACTCGCCGGCATCCGCAATGTGCAGTGGCGTCGCGACGTCGCTGCAACGGTGGTGTGGGTTGAAGCCCTTGATGGCGGCGATAGCGATTCGAAGGCGGACAAGCGCGACCGCATCGCCTTGCTCGAGGCACCGTTTAGCGGCACGCCGAAAACGCTGCTTGAAACGAGCTGGCGTGCGGGCGCCATTACGTGGGGTACGCCCGGGCTGGCCATCGCGCGCGAGAACGAAGGCAAAACGCGTAAGACCCGTACATGGATCATCGATCCGTCGGGCACCAAGCCGCCGCGGTTGCTCTGGGAACGCTCCAGCGAAGATCGCTACGCCGATCCCGGTGACTTTCTGACCACGCGCGACGCGCGCGGACAGACGGTGCTGTTGACGACGCCTGACACGAAGGTCGCGTTCCTGAGCGGTCCAGGCGCCGGACCCGAAGGTGACCGTCCCTTCGTGGATCGCTTCGACCTTACCACGGCACGGAAGACGCGGCTGTTTCAGAGCGCCGCGCCGTACTATGAGCAGCCCATCGGGATGCTCGATGCCAACGGCACCGTCGCGCTGACCCGCCGCGAGTCGAAGGCCGATGCGCCCAACTACTTTGTGCGCGATCTCGTGCGCAAGATCGCGCCGCGCGCGCTCACGCAGTTCACCGATCCGGCCCCGGTGTTTGCCGGTGTCACGAGCCAGCTGATCACCTACACGCGTCCAGATGGTGTAAAGCTGTCGGCCACGATATATCTGCCGGCCGGCTATGATAAAGCGAAGGACGGCCCGCTGCCGTTCTTCCTGTGGGCGTATCCGCTCGAGTTCCGCTCTCGTGAAGCGGCGTCGCAGGTGGTCGGCTCGCCGTATCGCTTCGTGCGACCGAGCGGCGCGTCGCATCTCTTCATGCTGACGCAGGGATATGGTGTGATGGACAACCCGACCATGCCGATCGTTGGCGTGGACGGCAAGGAGCCGAACGACACGTACGTGGAGCAGCTCACGGCGAGTGCGAAGGCTGCCGTGGATACCATCGTGGCGATGGGTGTGGCCGATCGCGATCGGATCGGCGTAGGCGGACATTCGTACGGCGCGTTCATGACGGCGAATCTGCTGGCGCATACGCGACTGTTCCGCGCCGGTGTCGCCGAGAGCGGCGCCTACAATCGCACGCTCACGCCGTTCGGGTTCCAGGGTGAGGAGCGCACCTACTGGGATGCGCCGGAGCTGTACGGCGCGATGTCACCGTTCACGTACGCGAGCAAGATCAAGGATCCGATCCTGCTGGTGCACGGCATGGCCGACAATAACACTGGCACGTATCCGGTGCAGAGTGAGCGAATGTATCAGGCGCTCAAGGGCAACGGAGCAACCACGCGCTATGTGCAGCTACCCGGTGAAGCGCACGGCTACCGCGCGCGCGAAAGTGTGGGTCAGGCACTCGCCGAGATGACGGCTTGGCTCGACCAGTACGTGAAGCCAAAAAAGCGCGCCACGATGTGATGGACGTGACGAACACGGGAGCCACACAGATTCACGCACTGCGCGAGCAGTCCAACCAGGCGATCGCGGCGCATGACGCCGACCGCACGGTGTCGTTCATGGCGCCGGACATCGTGGTCGGCGTTGCCGGCGGCCCCACACTCACCGGGCGCGCGGCATCGCGCGCAGCGTTTGTCGAGCAATTTGCCGATCGTGCATTCGTGACGTACGTGCGCACGATCGAGCAGGTCACGCCGATAGACCCGATGCGCGCCACCGAACGTGGCCGTTGGGTCGGTCGGTGGCGCCTCACATCAGGGATGCACGAGCAAGGTGGCATTTACACCGCCGAGTGGCGCTTCAGCGAAATGGGCTGGTTGATCCACTCGGAGACATTCTTCGAAGCGTAGTGCGCGACGCGTCGACCTTACTCCTTCATGGCTGGTTTGGCGGTGGCGATACCGCCGCTCTTGAGATAGTCCACCGCGAGATTGGCCATGGCGCGCACACCGGTAGGCAACGCGGCTTCGTCGGCGAAGAACAACGGCGAATGGTTCGCCGCCTGCGACTTCTGATCCATCCCCTTCGGCGCGACGCCGAGAAAGTAGAACAGACCCGGGATTTCTTTTGTGAACGCAGGGAAGTCTTCGGAGCCAGTCACGGGGGTGATGATCTTGAAGCCGCCATCGCCCGACGTGCGTTGCAGTGTGGGCGTCATCTTCTCGAGCAGTGACGCGTCGTTCTGCGTGATGAGTCCACCGATGGAGAAATCCACCCGCGCCGTCGCGCCGCCGGAGTGCGCGATGTCTTCCACGGTGCGCTTCACGCGCGCGTGAATGTCCTTCCGCATGTCGGCGTCGAAGGTGCGGATGGTGCCGATCATCACGACGCTGTCGGGAATGATGTTGCCGCGATTGCCGCCTTGAATCATGCCGATGGTGATCACGGCCGGAGCTGACGTCACGTCTATCTGCCGGCTGGCAACGGTTTGCAGTCCCATCACGATCTGCGCGGCGATCACGATCGGATCAACGCCCGACCATGGCGCGGAGCCGTGCGTCTGGCGTCCCTTCACCACGATGTCGATCTGATCGGCGGCAGCCATGAAGCCGCCGGCGCGCGTGCTGAGCGATCCGAGCGCTGAGGGCCACACGTGCAGGCCGAAGATGGCCGACGGACGCGGATTTTCGAGTGCCCCGTCGTTCACCATCGCCTGCGCACCACCCAGTCCTTCTTCCGCTGGTTGGAAGATGAACTTCACGGTGCCGGGAATGCGGTCCTTCATGCCGGCGAGCACTTCGGCCGTGCCCATCATGATCGCGACGTGATTGTCATGCCCGCAGGCGTGCATGACGCCGACCTCCTGGCCGTTGTACATCGTACGAACTTTGCTCTTGAACGGTAAGTCTACGAGTTCCGTGACCGGCAACGCGTCCATATCGGCGCGCAGCGCCACCACCGGGCCCGGTTTCCCGCCGCGAAGCACGCCAACTACGCCTGTCTTGCCGACGTTCGCCGTGACCTCGAGGCCGAGCGCACGCAGATGCTTCTCGACGAGCGCTGCGGTGCGCACTTCCTGATTCGACAGCTCGGGATGCTCGTGAATGTCGCGACGCCACGCGACGACTTTGGGCATCACGGCCGTCATGCGCGTTTCGATCTCGGCGGTAAGTGGATCGGCCGCTTTGCCTTGTGCGGAAACCGATGAAGCGGCAGCCGACAACACGAGCGCGGCGGCAGCAAACGAATGGGAGCGTGTGCGGAGCGTCATAGCAGCCAGTCCGGAGTAGAGGATGTTCAGGATTCAGTGACGATCGCGTCGGCTTCGATTTCCACCAGATACTCGGAGCCCACGAGCCGTGCCTCAACCAATGTATTCGCCGGCAAAATGTGGCCGAAGCGCTCACCATGGGCGCGGGCAACGGGCTCCCAGTGTTCCACGTTCGACACGAACACGCGAGTGCGGACCACGTCTTCAAGCGTACCGCCAAGCGACTGGATCGCGCCGGTGATCTTGTCGATCGCAAAGTGTGCCTGCGCTGCCGCGTCGGTGCCGCCGATGAGGCGATCGCCGTGCGTGGATGTCGTGCCCGATACGGTGATCAGAGCGCCTTTACGCACCGCGCGACTGTAGCCCGCCATCGGCTCCCATACCGTGCCACTGAGCGCGATCGTGCGTCCGTTCACACCCGGTCGCGTGGCAAATGGCGCCGGGAACTGCGACACATGATGGCTCAGGTCTCCGCTAGCCGTGAGATACGGCGGATAGCGGTACTCGTCGCCACAGTCGCCGGGAATCGCCGTGAGCGCCGACTGCGCCACAGCGATCGCACGATGATCGTCGCGGTCCATGGTGAAGGTGAACAGCTTTTTCGTATCGGCCACGTGCGCCGACTGACCCAAGCGCGCGCCGATGATCACGCCCGCCACACCGGGCTGATCGAGCACCCAGCGACTGGCCACCGCGGCAATCGAGACGCCGTGCTTGGTGGCGACGGTGTGCGCCGCGCGCAGCAATCCCTGAAACGGCGCCCAGCCACCAGCGGCGCGAATGAACCGGCCGTACTTGAGCTGTGACCAGGTGCTCAGCGACTCCTGGTGTGGTTCTGCTGCGCCAAGCCAACGCTCGCTGAGGAAGCCACCCAGCAAGGTGCCATAGCAGAGTAGCCCCACACCGTTCGCCAACGCATACGGGGCGAGCTTGGTGGTGAAACGCGTGTCGAGCAGCGATCCACTCACCTGATTACTCGCAATACGAATGCCGCTGGCGATTGCTACGCGCAGATGGGCGGTGTCCACGTTGGTGAGACCGATTGCGCCGATGCGTCCGGCATCGCGTTCGGCTTCCAGATACCACAAGGCATCGAGCCACCGCGGATCGGCGAAGGTCCAAGCGTGAAACTGCAGGACATCGAGGCGATCGGTGCGCAGTCGCGCGCAGGCGCGGTCGATGGCCGAACGTACGTCCTGTTCGCTGACGGGACCTGGCTCCGGTACCCATTTGGTGAGGCATTGTACTGCGACATCGGGCCGAGCCTGTTGCCGGAAAATACCGGCCACCTCTTCCGCCGATCCGTAGTGATCGGCCATGTCGAACGTGGTGAAGCCGTGCTCGACGTACTCGATCATCGCGTGCGCGGCCGCATCGCGATCGAATACGCGCCCGTCGCGTTCCATGTCGGCCAATTGCCACAAGCCGGTGAGGACGCGGGATATCTCGACATCGGGTGCTAGTGTACAGCGGGGAATCGTCGTCATCAGCGTGTTTAATCGCCTGTAAAGAGAATCGATTATTCGGGAGGAAGCACGGAGGTGATCGCGCGCAGGTCGCCGCCGCGGCGGGCGAGTGCACGCGTTTCGCGCCAGTAGACCGCGCTGCCGATCATCATCACGATGATCCATACCGGCGTGGAGCGTGCATACCACACAGACACATCGGCATGCAGATCGCGCCAGGTGTGCACCACCAGCAGTACCGATAGCAGCAGCACGGCGCCGCTTGCCACGGCGATCTGCAGCGCGCGGGACGGCAGCACGCGCATAGCCCGGGCGAGCGATGGGTTGCGCGCCGGCAGTCTCAGCACCGAGACTGCCATGATGATGAAGTTCACCAGCATGGCAGTCACCAGGATGTCGACGCCGAGAAAGAAGTCGCCAGCGAAGTGACCGCCGAAAATGCCCATGGTGGCGAGTATTGCCGAGACGAACAACGCCACGTGTGGCGTGCCATAACGCGTGTGAACTGCGGCCAGTCCGCGCGGAAACACGCCATCTTCGGCCCAGGCGAAGCACAAGCGCGACACGCCCAGCAGCATGCCCGGCAAGTCGTTGATCAGCGACACGGCCGCGCCCGACACCATGATGATGGCCACGATTGGCGACGTGAGTGGTGACAGCAGTCCGGGTGCCGTGACATCGCGCACGCGACCTTCGGCCGCTACATGCCACCAAGGTACCGTGTGATACACGGCGGCGGTGAAGAGGAAGTAGAACGCGCCCACGATCGCGATGGTGAGGCCGATGGCGAGCGGAATGGAGCGTGTCGGGTTCTTCGCTTCACCACCGGCCTGCGCGATGGCGTCGAAGCCGATGAAGCTGGAGAAGAGAATGGCGGCGGCCGGTGGCACCACCATCCAGAACGACGCACGCGCGGGCTCTGGCGGCAGCGTCCGCTGTTGTGTCTCGAGCAGCTCCACATATTCGCTGGCCGAGTGCGAGAAGCCCGTGACGATCACCAGACCGCCGCATACGAACATTATGAGCATGAGCGGTAGGAGGGTGTTCGCCACCGCACGAACGCCCCGCAGGTTCACGAACACGAATGTCCACAGAAACAGCAGGGCAAGCGCGAGTCTCGGCAGGCGCTGGTCTAGCGCCGAGGCCAAGGTGGTCCACTGTGCGGCGGCTGCGATATCACGCAGAAACGGCGGGATCACATACGAGACCACACCGATGGCGATGCACAGTCCGAACCACTGCGAGAAGCTGGCGAGGAAGCCGGCATACGGACCGATCGCGCGACTGGCGTACACATATGAACCGCCGGCGCGTGGCATTGCGCTGCCGAGCATTGCGTAACACAGCGCCGCCAGTACGGCAGGGACCGCCGCGAGGGAATACGCCACTAGCACCCAGTCGCCGACGCCAGGCACCGTGCGTTGCAGTGCGAAGGGGACGATGTTGATGCCGGCGCCGACCATCGAGCAGATACCGGTGGACGCGAGCGCAAACACGCCGAGCTCGCGACGAAGCCCGGTGGCACGCGTAGGCGCGGGAGCAGTCACCGCGTGATCGTCAGTTCGCGACCGCCACGGAAGGCCCGTACGCCGATCTCGGTGTCGTTGAGCAGAAGCAGGGCGTCCGGTCGTCCGTACTGTCGCATGAGGTCGTGCATAAGAGGGGCGTCGTGGTCCCACGGGTAGCCGAACACAACATCGAAATCGTCGAGCGCACGGCCAAGCTGGAGGTAACCCGAGGGTCCGTCACCGATGGTATCGGAATCGTTCGCACCGCCGAGCCGCTTGTAGCCAGTGGGGAGAAAGCTACCGGTCACGAATTGCGCCCGTGAGTCGAAGCGCGCAGCGAGCGTGCGCGCGGTTGTCACCAAGGAGGCATCGAGTTCGATACCGTGCGCGTTGAAGTCCATCATGTCGGCCATGATGGTAATGACGCCGGTCGCCGAGCCCCATTCGAGGAAGCGGGCGCCGGGGGCGCGGTGGGCCAACAAGGCCGCTCGGACCGCGTCGTAGTCGGCGGCCACGAACGAATGGAAGTCGCGGTCGCGCACGTTGTGCTCGAATCGTTCCCAGAGACTCCACCCCTCGGCGCAAATCGCGTCGAGACGCGCTTGCAGCGCCGTGTCGTCGGCAGCGTGCAGTGTGGTGACCCGTTAATCCCGTCGCGCGGGCGTCTCGCCCCTCACGGCGTGGGTCCGCACGGTTTGCATGACGCGAACCATGTCGGCCTCGAAGGGGCCGCGTTCTTCCGGCGTCCGCAGTTCGACATTGGCCGCGGCCCGGATGGAGGCGAGCATCTCTTCCACCAATTCACGTAACCGCGGATTGCGGCGGCGCTCGGGTCCGTCCCGATGGGAACTCGTTTGGCTATTGCTCATGGCCAATAATCTCGCGCCAAAACTAGTGAAACCGTAACCCGGGACGCGGGGGTGAACGCGGGATTTTCGGCCGGAAGCTGTTTGGGGCGAACGTGTGAGAGTCTACCGGCAGCGTGCACGATGCCTGCAGCGATAATGGCCGAGCTCGCTACACCATCCGGAGCGCAGCTCTCGCCCGCCCCACACTCGTTCGCGTCCGAACAACTTCCCGGTCGCCCCACACGTTCGCGACCGCGGCCGGTCAATCGTGAAGCACCCGGACCGCCGGTGTCTCCAGATCGTCGTACTGCCCGTTTCTGGCGCTCCACACAAACGCCAGCACCGCGCCGCCGACAATGATCAGGGCCAGCGGTAACACGATGTAAATGACGCTCATGATCGCGACTCCGAGGTTGTGGGCCGTACAAAAGTGGTGCTGTACCAGGAACCCAGCACGACGGTGATGGAACTCGTCGGCATAAGGATCGCGGCGATGAGCGGGGTCAGCAGGCCAAACACGGCGAGACTGGCTCCGATGAGATTGTATCCGATGGAGACGGCGATATTGCGGCGAATCACGCACAAGGTGCGCCGAGAGCCTTCGGTGAGTTCGACCAGCGCGTTGAGTCCGGGTCGTGTGAGGTAGATGTCGGCGGTAGCGAGGCAGGCTTCGGCACCGCCGTGCACGCCGATGCCGACGTGGGCGGCGGCGATCGCCGCGGCGTCGTTCACACCGTCGCCCACCATGACCACCGTACGTCCTGAGGTGGCCTTCAGCTGTTCGATAAACGCCAATTTGGCTTCGGGCGACACTGCGCCGATGGAGTCTTCCGCTTCGAAGGCAAGCGACCGGCCCACCGACGCAACCACGTCCTGTACATCACCACTCAGCATTACAGTCCGCCATCCGCGTCCACGCAACTGCCGAAGCGAGTCGAGCGCGTCGTCGCGTACTCGATCGCCAAGACCTGCTATTGCAACCACCACGCCATCAATCGCGATATGGACCGGTGTGAGGGTGCGATCAAGGTCATTTATCACACTATGGAGCGATTCAGAGACGCTAAGGATTGATTCGCGCACGAATCGTGGCGATCCGATGCGCATCACATAACCATCGACGGTGCCTTCAAGGCCGCCGCCAGCGATGTGGCGCGAGGCGGACACGGTCGCCGTGGGCAACCTGGGCCAGGCGCGGCGGAATCCATCGGCCAGCGGATGTGATGATCCTTCCTCCAGGGCGAGGACCAACGGCTTCACCCAGTCTGGACCATGCCAGAAAGTGAGTGCGGTGCGTCCTTCGGTGATCGTGCCGGTTTTATCGAGCACCACGATGCCTGGGGTCGCCAATAGTTCGAGCGCGTCGCCGCCCTTGATCAGCATGCCGCGCCGCGCCGCGCGCGCGACGGCCACGCTGATTGCGAGCGGCGTGGCCAACGCGAGCGCACACGGGCAAGTCACGATCAGCAGCGCAATCGCGTCGTCGAGTGCATGCGCCGGCGAGAGCTGCGACTTGATCACGAACGTCGTGGCCGCCATCACGAGCACGATCGCGGTGAAGATACCCGCCATGCGATTCGCCATCTGCACGATGGGGGCGCGTCGCGTCGCGCTCTCTTCCACCTGTCGCATCAGCTTTGCGATCCGACTCGATTCACCCGCCTGCTCCACCTGAACGCGCAGCGGCGACTCCACGTTCACCGTGCCGGCGTACACTAGCTGACCCACCGTCACCGATGCCGGACGTGATTCACCGGTGAGCAGCGCTGCATTCACACTCGAACGCCCGCGCATGACCACGCCGTCGGCGGGAAACGACTCGCCCGCGCGCACGTCGAGCAGCATACCCGGCAGCAGTGCTTCGCTCGGAATATCGCGCACCACGTCATGCTCGATGATGCGCGCTGTGGTCGGCGCGATGGCATGCAGCTCTTCGGTGGCGTCGACGGCCATGCGCTGGCCGCGCTGCTGCAGGAAACGTCCCACGAGCAACGCAAAAATGAGCAGCGCCAGTCCGTCGAAATAGATCGGCCCTGAATCGGTGATCGTATTCATCGCGCCGCGAACGAACCCGGCGGCGAGGGCGATCGCGATCGGCAGATCCATGTGCAACGCACGCGTACGCAACGACGCCCAGGCGCCGGTAAAGAAGACGCGACCCGGCCAGATAAACGCCGGCAACGTGATCGCGAGACTCACCCACCGGAAGAAGCGCGTGAATCCGGCGTCCATCGTGTTGAGCTCGCCGGCATACAGCGCGAGTGCCGCCAGCATCACATTGATCGCGATGGCGCCGGCAATACCGATGCGCACCAGCATCGCGCGATCTTCGCGCTTGCGCATGTCGGCGCGCGCCACGCCGCGAAATGGGTGCGGTGGATAGCCCAACGTGTCGAGCGACTGCGCAATACGGGACAGCGACACGGTGGCGATATCCCACTCGATCACTGCCAATGACCGTCTCACGTCGAGCTCGGCCCGCAACACGCCGGGCACCAGCAGCGGGATACGCTCCACCAGCCACACGCACGAGGCGCAGTGTATGCCCTCGAGATACAGCTCGGTGCGAGAGAGGCCGTTGGAAATCGCGGTGACGTAGAGATTCGTGAACGCCGGATGATCGAACTCGTCGAAGCTGCGCCCGGATGTCCGCACCGGCGCTTCGCGACGTTCAGCGAAGCCGTAGTACGAATCGAGGCCGTGCGCGTGCAGCATGCCGAACGCCGCTTGGCAGCCGCTGCAGCAGAACTGATGCTCAACGTCATCGTCCAGCAAGCCCTCGGGCACCGGCACACCGCAGTGCGCGCACAGCACGACGGTGGCTACCGTGGCCGAAATGGCGACGTGGCTCACGGCATCGCTCGGTGCGGCGAGCCGGCCGCATGGACCGAGGGCGCATCGGAGCGCAAAGTTTCAGAAGCCGCGCGGTGCATCGAGAATCGTCCGGAGATCGACAGCAGTCCCATCATGAGCACCAGCGCGGCGCTCAGCATGGGTAGCCGGTGGCGGAGGGGGCCAAACACCCGCTGCACACCCAGTCCGACGGCCAGTAGGGCCGGGACGGTACCGAGCCAGAACACCGCCATGGTGAGCACGCCGGCGCGGATGCTTCCCGAGCCACCGGCGGTCGCGACAAACACATACAGCCATCCGCAGGGAAGCATCGTGGTCAAGAGACCGGTGAGCCACGCGCGCGTGGCGATCGGCTGCTCGCGCACCGCGTGCAGCACACGACCCATCGCGCGTTGCCATGCCTCTGGAACACGCAGGGCGCTATGACGCAAGGCGCCCAACCGTAGGCCGCGCTGCGCCGCCATCGTACTGATCGCCCAGCCAATCATGAGCGCACCCGCCACGACCGCCGCCGCGTGCTGGACGCCGGCCAAGGCACCTAGTGCGGACACACCGACGCCGATCGCACCGGCGATCGCGCCGAGTGTGAGATACGACGTGAGACGTCCCACGTTGTACATCGCGTGCGCTCGCAGGGCCGCGGCGTCGGTGCCGCTGCCAGCGTCTGTGTAGAAACACACGAAGCCGCCACACATGCCGGCGCAGTGTATGCTGCCCAACAAGCTCGCCACCAGAATTCCCGACGCCGTTCCGATCATGTCTAGCGTCCGGTACCGGCGGCTCGCACGGCCGAAATGCGCGTGCTCGACGTGAAGTGCGAGGTATCGCGTCTGGCGCTCACGCGCACTTCCCATTCACCGGGCGTGTTGATCGGCAACATGGCTGTGTACACGCCAGCGCCTTCGTCGGTGAGCGCGGCCGTGGACAGGTCGTTGGCACGTGCGTTGAACAGCACCGTCGCGTCAACCGCCGCACCAATCAATGGTAACGCCTGCGCGTCGCGCAGTACGACGCGCAGCCGCGTGGGCTTCCCCGGCGCGATCGAGTCCGCGAACGCCTGCACCCCCCAGCCCAGATCGAGATTGCGGTGACTTTGCGCCATCGTGGAGTCGTAGAACACCGCCTTCTTGTAGTAGTTCGGCTCGACCGAGAAGGAGGGATCGTTGTTCGCGATCCGCATCATCACGAGGTTCGCGGCCACCGAGGCCCCGAGCATCGCGGTAATGCCGATGGGCCAGCCCGCGGCTGCTTTCATGGAAATTTACCCGTTGGAGCGTTACCGACCGGGCCGAGCAGCCGGTAGTTCACCGACTCCTGGTAGCGACGGCCATCGGTGACACTGATGGTGATCATGCGCTCGCCGTTCGCGAAGGCGCGGCGGGGGAGGCGCACGAACAGACTCGTGGTCCGCGTGGCCCCGGCATCGACCCGCAACGGATTCTCCGGTGCCACGACGGTGATCTCGTCGGGACGAATGCCAGCTCGAGTGATCCCGTCGAGCGTGATCGTATAAGGCATGGCTTCACTGCGCCGATTGGTGATCTTGACGCGGATTTGATTGGAAACACGTCCGTCCGCCTCTTCGGTGAACGGGCCGTCCAGTCCACCGCGCAGCACCGTGAGGTCAGCTGATTCTTTCAGGAACAGCGCGGTGATGAGCCCACCGATCAGGATGGTGAGTATCACCGGATAGAGAATGGTGCGCATGCGCAGCAGGTGGCGCGGCCTGCCGGCGATCGCATCCTGTGACGAGTAGCGAATCAGCCCGGTCGGCTTCCCGATCTTCGTCATGATGTCGTCGCAGGCGTCGATGCACTGCGTGCAGTGCACGCACTCCATCTGCAGTCCGTGGCGAATGTCGATGCCGGTGGGGCACGTCTGCACACACGCGCCGCAGTCGATACAATCGCCCGCCTGCGGGTCACGGGTCTTGTTGGCGTGCTCGCGCGGTTCGCCACGGACGTCGTCGTAGGCGACGATCACCGACTGGCGATCGATCAGCGCCGCCTGCCAGCGGCCGTAGGGACACACGATGAGACAGGTCTGTTCACGGAAGTAGGTGAAGTTGAACCACACCAGTCCGGTGAACAGCACGACGAAGAAGAATGCCGTGGGATGTTCTGCCGGAGGGCTGGACATCCAGTCGTACAGTTGATCCGTACCGACGAAGAAGGCGAGCAGCGTGTGCGATACGAACAACGCCATCGCGAAGAACGTGAGATACTTCCCGATGCGCCGCGGCGTGAACCACGAGCCCTGCTTGTCGAGATTCCGCGAACCCGTATAGCCGCGGTCGAACCAGCGTCCGATGGGACGGAACAGGAACTCGAGATAAACGGTTTGCGGACAAGCCCAGCCACACCATGCGCGCCCGAAGAGCGCGGTGATGAGAAAGATGCCGATCACCCCGCTGCCCATCACGAGCATGAACAGCAGCGTATCGGTTGGCAGGAAGGTGTAGCCCATCAAGGTGAATTGACGGTGCGGCAGGTCCATGAGAAACACAGGCTTCCCGAACACGCGCAGGTGCGGTGCCGCGAAGAACGCGGCCATCAGCACATAGGCGACGACCTGCCGCTTTCTCCACCATGCGCCGTGTGATGGTTTCGGGCGGATCCAGCGGCGTGTGCCGTCTTCGTTGAGCGTGGGAAGCACGCGCCCCGAAGGAGGTCTTCCCACGCTCGACGGTCCAATGGTGCTCACGGAGAAACCGGTATTCCTTGTGGGGCTTTTGGGTTCGCCGGATTCGATCCCTGCACAGACGCCACGTAGGCCACGACTTGTTCGAGCTCCTCCGGCTTCAAGACCTTGCTCCACGACGGCATCCCCTTCTCGAGCACGCCGTTCACCAGAGTCTTGTAGATGTCGGTGATCTGTCCGCCGTGAATCCACGCGTTGTCGGTGAGATTCGGGCCGATCAACCCGCCGGCATCCATACGATGACACGAAGCGCAGTACGTCTTGAACGTTTCACCGCCTTCATGCACCTCCTCCTTGTCTTTCACCATCGCCAGCAACTTGTCACCGGAAACGTCGCTGGTCGGCGCGGGGTGTGCTGCGGCGAACTTCTTCATATCCGCTTCGTAGTCGGCCACGCGTCCCTTGCCATTGCCCACCGGTCCCACGTTGAACAGGTAAATCACCGAGAAGATGATGGTGCCGGCGAACGACAGTAGCCACCAGCGTGGCATGGGGTTGTCGTATTCCTGAATCCCGTCGTACGAATGCTCGATGAGCCGGTCATTCGTGGATTTGAAGTCTTTGTTGTCCTTCTTGTCGTTCGTCGGCATGACTCAGCCCTCCTTGTCACGCGGCGTGATCACGCGATCATCCTCCAGCGGCAACAGCGAGGCTTCATACAGTTCGCGGCTCCGTGACGGAAGAAACGTGCGAATGGTGATCGCCACGAATACGCCAAGGAAGAGCACCAGCGCGACCTCGGCGTAACTCGAGAGATCGGCGTAGCTCATGATGTCGGACAGCTTCATGGAGCCCCCCTGGACGCCGTGCTCTGCACTTTGATGTCACGACCGAGGCGCTGGATGTAGGCGACGATCGCCACGATCTGCTTGTCCTCGAGTCCCTGCGGTCCACCCTGCTCCACGATCGCCGCCGCCAGCGTCTTCGCCTGTGCGCGGGCCATCGCGGGCGCTCTGTTCAGCGCGTCTCCGTAGGGCACGCCAACCATGGCCATCGCATCCACGCGCGACTGGATCTGCTCGAAGTCGATCGTCCTGGTCAGGAAGTGTGAGTAGGCCGCCATGATCGACTTCGCCGTGACCGCGCGCGGATTCTCGAAGTGGCGCACATGCCAGAGGTCGGGGTACTTGCCGCCCTCACGCGCCAGATCGGGTCCGATGCGACGCGAGCCCCAGAGAAACGGATGCTCGTATACCGACTCGCCTGGTTTCGAGTACTCACCGAAACGCTCGGTCTCATAGCGGAACGGACGCACCATCTGCGAGTGGCAGTTGAAGCAGCCTTCGGCGATGTACATGTCGCGACCGGCCAGCTCGAGTGGCGTATACGGCTTCACCGACGCGATCGTGGGCACGTTCGACTTGATCAGGAACGTGGGCAGGATCTCGAACAACGACGCGACCACGACCGCGACAATGGTGAGCGCCGTGAAGAGCATCGGCGCGCGTTCCCACGCGCGGTGCCACTGCAGCTGGTTGAAGCGCGCCCAGAGGCCGCGGGCTGGCAGGGCCGGGTTGTCGTCCACGTATTTGGGCGAGAGCGGCGCGGCTTCGATCACGGGTACGTCGTAGCGTGCCGGACGCCGCATCCACGTCATCATGATGTTCCACCCGAAGATGAACATGCCGACGATGTAGAACGAACCGCCGACGACACGCATCCAGTACATGGGGAGCAGCTTGATCACCGTCTCCACGAAGTCGGGATAAGCGAGGCGTCCGGTTTCGTCGAACGCACGCCACATCAGGCCCTGCGTCACACCGGCGCTGTAGATCGCGACGACGTACAGCACGATGCCCACGGAGCCGATCCAGAAATGCAACTCCATCGCTTTCTTGCTGTAGATCTCCGTCTGGAACAGACGCGGCAACAGCCAGTACACCATGCCGAACGTCATGAAGCCGTTCCACCCCAGTGCGCCCGTGTGCACGTGGGCAATGATCCAGTCGGTGTAGTGGGCCAGCGCGTTGACGCTCTTGATCGAGAGCATCGGGCCTTCGAAGGTGGACATGCCGTACGCGGTAATACCGACGACGAAGAACTTGAGAATCGGATCCGACGCGACCTTGTGCCAGGCACCGCGCAATGTGAGCAGGCCGTTGATCATGCCGCCCCACGACGGAGCCCAGAGCATGACGGAGAAGAGCATGCCCACGGTGCTCGCCCACTCGGGGAGCGCCGTGTAGTGCAAATGGTGCGGACCGGCCCAGATGTACATGAACACCAGCGACCAGAAGTGCAGGATGGACAGCTTGTAGCTGAACACCGGCCCTTCGGCGGCCTTGGGCATGAAGTAATACATCAGGCCGAGGAACGGCGTGGTCAGGAAGAAGGCTACGGCGTTGTGCCCGTACCACCACTGCATGAACGCGTCTTGCACACCGGCGTAGATGCTGTAGCTCTTGAACAGCCCGGCCGGCACGGACAAGTTGTTGAAGATGTGCAGAATGGCGACGGTCACGATCGACGCGATGTAGAACCACAGCGCGACGTAGATGTGTCGTTCGCGACGCTTGATGAGCGTGCCGAAGAAGTTCACGGCGAACACGACCCAGACGAGCGCTATTGCGATGTCGATGGGCCACTCGAGTTCGGCGTATTCCTTGGCCTGCGTGAAACCCAGCGGCAGCGTGACTGCCGCGCTCACGATGATGGCCTGCCACCCCCAGAAGTGGAAACGGCTCATGCCGTCGGAGAACATGCGGGCCTTGAGCAGACGCTGCGTAGAGTAGTAGCAGCCCGTGAAGAACGCGTTGCCGGCGAAGGCGAAGATCACGGCGTTGGTGTGCAACGGACGCAAGCGCCCGAAGGACAGCCACTCGGTGTTGAAATTGAAGATCGGATTGGCAAGCTGCAGGGCGATCAGGAGACCGGCCAACATGCCCACGACGCCCCAAATGAGCGTGGCGAACAGGAACTTGCGGACAATGTCGTCATCGTAGGAAAACCGGTCGAGCGTCGCGGCCGACGCGCGCGGCGCGGCCACGAAGGCCGCACTGGGTACGGAGGTCATCGCGTTCCTCTGGCGATACGTGGAAGAGGCGTCATGAGAGGAGAGTGTAGTCCGCCGCAGAGCTCGCGCCCGTCAGGCGTGTGACGGGATCACGTCGGGGATTCCCCGATACGGGGCAAAGCAAAAGCGGGCGAGACCAGATGGTCTCGCCCGCTTTTTGCTCTTTTCGACGCCCCGCCCACTTACACCGCTCGGCTTACGCCACTCGACGAATAGATGAGCGACCCGACCGGCGCGCAGGCGCACCATCGACCACGAACCGCTCGCTCTGCACTCGCTGCGCTCGAGCCTGTGCGCTCAGTTCTTGCGCCGCACTGGCCGACTCCTCGGCGTTGGCCGCCGCGTTCTGCACCGTGCCATTGAGTGCCGACACGGCGTCGCGGATCTGGTTGATGCCATCCTGCTGCGATTTCGTGGCCTGTCCGATCGACTCCATGATGGCGCTCACGCTGCTGATGCGTGTCGACACCTCACGGAGTTGTTTATCTACCTGATTCGAAATCGACACACCTCCTTCCACCCGCTGCACAGCTTGCTCGATCAGCTCCGCCGTGGTCCGCGCGGCGTCGGCACAACGCAGCGCGAGCGCACGGACCTCGTCTGCTACTACCGCGAAGCCCCGACCGGCGTCACCGGCACGAGCCGCTTCCACCGACGCATTCAACGCCAGCAGGTTCGTCTGGAAGGCGATCTCGTCGATCGTCTTCACGATCCTGGCCGTTTCGCGCGCTGCCGTACGCGTTTCGTCCATCGCCGTCATCAGGCGCTGCACGTCGGTCACACCCGCACCGGCCGCTGTGGTGGCGTCCGTCGTGGCTGAACGGGCCTGTCCGACGTCCGCCGCGTTCGACTGGCTGAGCGACGCCAGTTCGGTCAGACTGGTGCTGACTTCTTCCAGCGAAGCGGCCTGCTCCGACGTGAGCTGGGCCAGGTTGTCGGCACCGTTGGCGATCTCACCCGACGCGCCGTCGATCTGCTCCGAAGACGACCGCAGTTCGCCGATGGCGTCGCGCAACTGCTGGAGGGCACCGTCCATCGCGGCTGCCGTCACATCGTACGTCTTGCCAAAGCCGCTCCCGATCACGCTCGTCAGGTCGCCATCACGCATGGCGACGATGGCCGGCGTGAGCGTATCGAGGAAGCGCTGCGTATTCGCCTGATCCTGCTCGCTGGACAGCCGGAACTCTTCCACCGCTCGTGACGCATCGACCATGCGGGTGGCCATCGACTGGAACGCCCCGTGAAGCCCCGCCTGCTCGTCAAAACGCATTGCCCGACGCTCCTGAACCGCCAGCCCGAGTTCGGCAGCGCCGTGATCGAGCGACCGCACGGCCGCGATCACCGTACGCACCGCCGCGGCCACCCCATCACCGACCGGCTCGCGGTCCACGCGCCCCTCGCTCAACGCCTCGAGTGATTCGTACACTTCCTGGGTGGTTGACGCCTCGGCATGCAACTGCATCGACATCCACACCAGAATCGCACTCTCGAACACCACGAACAGCGCGTGCACCGCCACCATGGCGTGACCGCCAACAGTGTAATTCAGCAGGAAAACGCCCACGCCCATCGTTTGCAGCACATGAAAGCCAACGTGGTGCACGGCGATCGTGGCTGCTGCCGCCACGACCACGCGCCAGTCGCGGTATACCAAGAGGAAGGCAAGTGAAACGAACACATGGAAGTGCGCCTCGATTATGCCGTGGGCCTGTTGGATGAACACCGCGGAGTAGGCCATGAAGCCGACGCCGATGACCGCACGCGTGAGCGTAGAGCCGGCGGCTGACCGCGAGAGCCAAAAGGCGCCAAGCGAGATCGGCAGGGCGAACGCGAAGGCTGTAGTCCAGGCGCCGTGAAGCGTCGCCAGAAGCAGCGAAATCGGAAAATGAGCCAGGAGGACCAAGCCCAGCAGACGATCGGCGGCTATACGACTACGGCCGAGCACGGTTTCAGTTATTGAAGACGACATTGTAACTCGTCGATGGAGCCAAGGCTCCGATCCGGGGTACCGGCGAAACGGTGACGTCGTCGTGCATCCGCTTCATCGCTTGGGTATCCCACAGGCAGGCCAGCTCATGTTGGCACACGCCTGCCATGCCCAGTATCGACAGGGGCGAGCAACTCTTTATACTTCTCCCCCATATGAGCAAACACGCGGACTCCCCTCAGCCGCCAAACCGGCGTGCGTTCATCCTTGCCGCCGCCCAGTTCGGCGTGGCGTCGCTCGCCACCGTGGCCGGGGCTCGGGTGCTCGAATCCCAGCCGGCGCCAAAGCGCACTGTTGCCAGCGCAGCACTGCCCCCGATGACGGTGTATAAAGACCCGAACTGCGGCTGTTGTACCGAATGGGTGAGCCACGTGAGGAAGGCCGGGTTCGTGGTCACCGTGAGGGACACGGCCGATATGGCCAGCGTGAAGGCGTCCTTTGGCGTGCCGTCGGTGCTCGAATCCTGCCATACGGCGCGAGTCGGGGCCTACGCGATCGAAGGACACGTGCCGGCCGATCTGATCCAGAAGCTGCTGCGCGAGCTGCCGGTGGCGCGCGGACTGGCCGTGCCGGGGATGCCGATGGGTTCCCCCGGTATGGAACAGGGCTCGCAGAAGGATTCCTATGACGTGGTTCTTTTCGATAAAGCCGGTAAGACCAAGGTGTACGCGTCGCGGTGATGGAAACCGTAGCGGCGGAGAGCTCGGCGTCGCCCCTCCGGGTGGTGCATGCGCAGGACGATGACGTGGCCGAAATTGTGGCCCTCAACAACATGTTTGCCCCCGACGGACTCACCCTCCATCGGAGCGAAGCGTTCGTGGTGAGCCACCTGCAGGACTATCAGGTAGTCCGCGGCGCGGACGGCAAACTGTTGGGACAGGTCGCGCTGGACGAGTATTCGCCCTCGCTCGTCGAACTGGTATCGCTCGCGGTGGCCCCGGAAGCGCAGGGCAAAGGTCTTGGTCAGCGTCTGATCACGGCGGCGGAAAAGCTGGCGCGGGAACGTGGCTACCCTGAGTTGTTCGCCATTTCGCTGGCCGAGCCGCTCTTTCTGCGCATGGGATTTCACGAATCCACCATTCTGCGCTACCCCGAAAAAATTTCACGGTACCGGTCGATTTCGCGGTCCGAGCTCTCTATCGGTCGGAAGTTCTGCTTCGCGACCTTGCTAACCCCGTATCCCACGGCCGGCTGACGCAGGTGGAGGCGACGGGCGGACGCTTCAGGTAAAGCTGACGCAGGACTTGCTGACTTTCCATCCCTTATAGTGGGTGCGGAGAACGGAATACGGCGATAGGTATGGATCCGACACGACGTCACGACTTACCCGCGGCGCAACATTAAGTCGCACGTGCAGTTGGACATTGCGGTAAAGCGCGGCTCCTCTTTGACACGTACAAGCATTCGTGTTGCCTGCTACTGCGGTGCATTTAGTGAATGCTGCAAACTGCTCCTGGGAACCTTCTCCAAGGAGAGCAATGACTAAACAGATGACATTCGCCGGTGACGTGATTGCGTTCTTTTTGACAGTGGGCTTGCTGAGTGCGTGTGCTGACCCGTCACCAATGGCACCACCACCAGTCGATCGACCAAAGTTCTATATAAATTCAGTAGTGTCGCAACGTTTTTCAGAGGAGAGCGAGTGGAATGGGCTCGAAATCAGCGTCTGAATAACTGGGTGGTGACGTAAGTAGTTGGTTGAGCAGGACTTGCACGAACAGGGCCACACTCAGGATCTGTAACATT
>NZ_JBDNFF010000393.1:0-6837 GCF_041689975.1 Gemmatimonas sp. | reverse complement strand
AGCGTAACGGAGAATCCACCGATTGGCGCCGCGACATCAACGCCAGCACTACGGATCCTTACGGTAAAGGTGACAATGCGACCCTGCGGAAAGTTCACCGACGTCTCGACGATGTCGAGCGCTGCCGTCGTGGCCACCTGCGACGTCGCGGTGCCGAAATCGGCATTCGAGACCGTCACCGTCGCCGCACCGGGAGCGACACCACTCAACACCACATTCGCCGATTGCGCGCCGGCGGGGATCGTCACTGTGGTCGACGCCGGCGTGACACCGACGCGCGTGGGGTCGCTCGACGAAACCGTGAATACCAGGCCACCCGCCGGCGCCGGCTCCGACAGCGTGATCGGCAGTGACGCCGTGCCGCCGAACGGCACATTCAGTGTCAACGGCACCGACACGATGCTCACCACCACCTGAATGCTGGTCGTGGTCGTCGCTCCCCTAGCATCGGTCACCGACGCACTGATGGTGTTGCGTCCGCTTGGCAGGATCACCGGGAGACTCGCGCCTGTGCCGAGTGGCTCAATCACTTGGCTCGAGCGGTACACGATCTGGCTGGAGAGATTACCCTCCTGCGGATCGGATGCCGTGCCGGTGAGCGTGATGGAACTGCCAGACGGAATCACCGCGCCGTTGGCCGGGCTCGTAATGGTTACCGTGGGCGGATCGTTGCGCTCGATACGGAACCGAATGGCCAGCCGGCTCGAATTCCCCAGCGGGACGATGCCCACAGCGGTAAGCTGAGTGGCCGTCTCGCCGGGGCCCACCCGCTTCGCGTCGGCGTGCCCCATCACATTGATGCCGTCCAGCACGCGAATGCGATATGTCGTGTTCACCGGCAGCCCGACGGTCGGCCAGTCGGCACGGTACAATTGCGCCGTGTTGTCCACCGTGACACCACTGCCCAACGCATAGGTCGCGACGGGCGCGCCAGCACAGGCGCCGGCCGTGAACACGCACACTTCGACCACCGGAGAACGCGCAGCGTCGAAGATACCGGGAAAGCTGGCCAGTGTGGGCGCGATAGGCGAAACGAAGTAGAAACCTGGCGTGCCGTTATTGCGGACGGCATCGCGGATTTCCATGCGGGCTTCCAGATCGGGGCCGACCGCGCCGCCCGGCTGCGAACTATCGGTACAGGCGGACAGGCCGAACACGGCCAGCAGGGCGGCCGGAAGCAAACGCTTCATTCGGTGGTGCACGGTACGGGGCATGGGACGTCGAGCCTCATTGGATGAAAGGCGAGCGCGGCAAGGGATATATCGGAACGGACAGACGTGCACGAACACCAACGCGTCGGGGCGGACCGCATTGGTGTCGGACATCGGAGCATCAGCAGGACGCGTTGCTCGTGTGCTTGGTTCGACGCCGCGAATACGCGCCGATCGCGAGCAGACCGACGGCCATCAACAGCACGCTGGATGGCTCCGGTATGACGTTGACCGGAGGGTCGATGGGGTCGATGGGGTCGATGGGGTCGGCGGGCTCCAAGTCGAACCGGAGGAATCCTTCGCCCTCAGTAAATCCAGAGCCAGCTGAGCGCAGTGCCAACGTGACGGTGAAGTTGCCGGGCAAGAAGAGGAAACTCGCTTTGCTGAGCGCCTGGTTTAGCCATGCTGTCTCGCCGTCGAACGCCTCTGTATCGACGCCACCCGTCACATCTGGCGTGGAGAACAGCCGCGAGCCGTTCAAAAAGATGTCAAAGGCATCGCCGCTGAAGCCCGCGTCGGTCACTCGAAGGCGAACCCGTTGCGCCGGTGAGAACGAGAAGCCCAAGCCGTCGACCGGTCCGACACCATTCAACCATTCGAATGTTGTCCACGTCCCGATCGTCAGCGCCGTCGGCTGCGCCGTCACGACCGTCGGCGTCGCCATTCCCACCGTGCAGCCGATAGCGAGCATGGCTCGCCGCATCCACTTCGTTGTCCACATTGCGTTGATCCTTCAGTAAAGGAATAAAAAGAGTGGTCCGATCGTGTTCCGGATTCGTGAAGGCCGTGCCGTGAACTGACAGGCGGCAGCTGGACACATGAAACACGCACCGAAGTTCCTCCGATTCTCACTCACCGCTTCTGCAATGTTTTCACTATGCTAGAGCTCGCCAGCCGGCAATCTCGTCTCGCCGTTCGCCTCGCCCGGCGCACCCGCAAGCGGCAAGGTTTAACGTCCAATCCGCTGGACGCGCGCGTCGACACGGGTTCATACTATGAACAGAATGCAAACCCTGGTGCGAATGACGCGTGCGCTGGTCGTGCCGCTGACCCTCGCGGCTTTGTGCCGCTCGGTGGCGGCACAGAACGCCGGCCCAACGGCCGCACGACCGCTGGCCGGCGCCATGGTGCGTTCAGTCATGATGGCGTACGACGCGGGCAACGAGCAGACCACGGTCACGGCGTGGCGCGCGCGCATCGGCAACGATGAAGCCAAGCGCGCATTGCTCAGCGGCACGTTGGCCGTGCTCGCGTACCGGTACGACGAGGCCGAACGGCACCTGCAGCGCGCCGCGCGTGATACCGCCGATCCCACCGCGACGTATGCGTCGGTGTTGCTGGCCAATCTCGCGGCGAGTCGCTCGCAGTACGGCGAGGCGATCGCGCAGCTCCAACGACAGAAGCCCCGTTTGGTCAGGAATGGCGATGTGTCCGCGTTGGCCGACCTCTTGATCAACGAGGCCGGACTCGTCTTGCGGACCACGGGCATCGAGGCCGCAAACGCGCGGCTTCGCGAAGCCGAAGCGCTTCTACCGGCCGACGATCCATGGATTCGCTCGCGACACGCGTGTGCGGTCCTGCAGGTTCGCGTGCGCGCGGCCACCCCGATTGCTGACAGCACCTGGGATCGCGCACTCGGCGAGGCCGCACGGGTCGGACCGCGGGTCTACGCCGATTGCCTCTTCGCGCGCGCGCAACGCGTGGAGGCGAGTGGACGCGCCGATCGCGCGCTGACGCTATTCGATACGCTGGCCACGGTGCAGCGTCGTGCGCGGCTCATGAACGGACTGTCCGCCACGCTACAGTGGCAAGGCAGCACGTTGCTGTCGAGGTCGCGCTACGCCGAAGCTCGCGTGGCGCTTGAGGAGGCGCTCGCTGCGGCCCGCACCAGTCACAGTCGATTGTCCGAAGCCTGGGCGACGCGGGAGCTGGGACGCATCGCACAGCGCCTCGGTGCCACTACGGATTCCGACGCACTGTTGCTGGCCGCCCGACGTATCTTCGTCGAAGCGGGTGACGAGACCGGGGTGCTATTGGCGGATCGTGTGTACGCGGAAGGGTTGCTGTTGCGCGGACAGCTTGCGCGTGCGGATTCTGCGTTCGAAGGGTATCGATCGCGCGGTGAGCGGCTTGATCCCACCACGTCAGTGGCGGCGTTGGTGGCGCGAGCCGACATCGCGCGGCAGCAGCGTCGCCATGAGGCCGGTCACCAGCTGTTGGATACCGCGAGCACACTGGCGGCGTTGCGGGGCATGACGGGATGGAACGCGGAGATCCGGTATCAGCGTGGCACCCTGTTGCTGTCGTCCGGTGAGTATCGGGGCGCCGTGGCTCAGTGGGACACGCTGCTGCGCGCTACGCGCGCCCCGCGTGGTCCCGGTCGCTTCGAACTGCTGGCGCGGCGTGCCGAGGCCGTCGCAGCCCGCGGCGACCTGGACGCGGCGTGGCAACACATCAACACAGGACTGCGCGAGTTCGATCGCTATCGCGCATCGCTTTCACGCCGCGAAGATCTGCTGGCCTCACTGCAAGACCGTGCATTCGACTGGGATCGCGACCTCGGACTGACCACGCTCGTATCGTATTTTGCATTGAATAATCGTGCTGCCGAGGCCTTGGCCATCGCTGAGTGGCGACGCGTGCGCGCCCGCGAGCAAGTCGCGTTGCAGCGCGGGGCGCTCTCCGTCGACGCCACACGGCGCGTTCGAGTCGCCGTCGTGGCTGGCGACTCGGGAGAGGTCGATCCAATTCGGTTGCCGGCGTTGGCGCGCACACGCATCGCCCCGTCGCATGCGGTGGTCAGCTTCATCGTGGGGCATGGCGGTGAGCCCACCACGGCGTTCGTGCTCACGCGCGACACGCTGGTGAGCGTCGCCCTCGTGGCCATCGATTCGGTGGCAAACGATATTAACCGATTCAGTGCGCTGTTGCAGGGCGGTCGCCTGTCGGAGTCGCTGGCACAGAGACTCGGCTCGGCACTCCTCGCACCGCTTCTTCAACGGCTGCCGTCACACATCACGCGGCTGGTGATCGTTCCCGATGGCGAGCTGCACCGATTGCCATTTGCCGCGCTTACGCATCCGGCAGGCGGTCCGTTGCTGGCGCACTATGAACTGGCCATTGCGCCGTCGGTAGAAGATGCGCTGGGGGGCGTGTCGGCGGCGCCGAGACGGAACAGCAACGCGCGATCGGTGGTCCTCGGCGCGCCCAGTCAGATGCCCGTCATCCCCGGTTCGACCGAACGGTTTGGCGCACTGCCCGGCGCGCGATCCGAGGCGCGAGCGGTAGCGACCCAACTGGCTGGCGCCACGTTGCTTGACGGCCGAAATGCCACGCATGATCGCCTGGTGCGGGCGATTGGCGACGGCGGGCAGGTGCTACATGTGGCGACGCATGCCGTTGCCGATCCGGAGTCGTTCGCGAGAAACGGACTGGCCATTCAGGCGTCCGCCGGCGCCGACGGTCTGTTCACACTCGACCATCTGTCGGCGCAACCGTTGCCGTTCGATCTCGTGGTGTTCTCGACCTGCTCGAGCGGCGACGGGGTCTTGCTGGTAGGGCAATCGCTGCATGGTCTGGTGGCAACCGCCCTCGACGCCGGCGCCCGCGGCGTCGTGGCCACGCGATGGCGCGTCGAGGATGCGACCATGGGTGCACTCGTGGCGCCGATGTACGAGGCGATCGCCGGCGGCGACGATGTGGTGACGGCGCTGCACCGCGTGCGTGTTCAGGCCATGCGGTCAGGCGCGTCTCCGGCCCTGTGGGCCAATCTTGAGTACTTCGGCGACCCCTCGCTACGCCTCCGGTTGGAGACACGCCAACCGTCGGCATGGGCGCGCCTCACCGGCGCCGTGCGCCGATGGTTACCCTGGTGAGGTGCGGACTGTAGGCAGTGTTCTGTGTGGACCGCAAAGTCCGGATGTCACCGGAATCCGTCACAATCGTCGACGTATGGCTGACCGGACTGGCTCGCGTTCGGGTGGGAGCATTAGGCTCCCACTACTCTTTCGCCTGTCGCCGCACTTCAACCCTTGGACACATCTCCACACCCTCGCCCTCTGACGCCGCTTTGGCGCCGCTCACCTCAGCGCTGGAACGCACGCTGCTGCGCTTCGGTGCAGCGGTGCGCCGCGTCACACGATTGCGCGGTCTGAGTGAGAGTGACGTAGATGAGGTATTACAGGACGTGCGCGTCCGATTATGGAAGTCGAAGGCGTCCGATGAGAAACTGGACGGCCTTGGTGCGTCTTATGTACAGAGGGTCGCGGTGTCCGCCGCGATCGATATGCTCAGACGACGCCGAGCTCGTCGGGAAGAACCGCTGGATGAAGTGGTCGGCGCCCTGAGCCTGCCCGCTATCCTGCTGGTTGCTTCGCCGGACCGCTCAGAGGAAGACGAACTTGCGTATCGGCTGGAGCGCGCCCTTGCGCAACTCCCCCGAAACCGTCGGGTCGTGGTCCAACTCCATCTTGAAGGGTATACGCGTGACGACATGGCACGGCTGACCGGCTGGTCCGAGGCCAAGGTGCGCAACCTGCTCTATCGCGGGCTCGACGACGTGCGCGCACAACTGCGTGCCAGCGCGGTGGAAGCCCCATGACCGACAACGACTTCCAGCGCGCGCACGCTGCGTTGCAGCGCCAGCGCCGTGCCGGTGGTGCGGTCGACGCGCCCTCACCGGAGAAGCTGCAGGCACTGGTCGAAGGGTCACTGCCGGCCTCCGATCGCGAAGCGGTGCTTGATCGCGTGTTTGCCAGTGGAGCCACCGATGAACTCGCGCTGCTGCACACGTTGGCGTCCACGGCTCGAACGTCATCCGCACCGGCCACCTCGTTCGCGCGCCGCTTCGCGCCGTGGGCCGCTGCGGCGGCATTACTCATCGTCGTCGGGGTCCCTGTTGCGCGACTCGTACGCGTGAACCGCGATACCGACGTGCGCTATCGCGGCGCCGACTCGGCCGCGAACGTCCCCAAGCTCGTTGCGACCAGCGCGGCATCCGATTCGGTCGTGTTTTCGTGGAGCCCCGTACGCGACGCGGATCGGTATACAATAGAAATTCTCGACGAAAAGGCCGAGATCGTGCTGCGGCGCGAGACGACCGACACGACGCTGACACTACCGAATTCATCGATGCGCGCCGCCTTCAACCGTGCTGCGAAGGAATGGTGGGTCATCGCACATCTGCGGAATGGTGGCCAGCGCCGCAGTGCGCTCGGTGCGATCGGCACTCTGCACGCCCAGTAGTCGGCGGCGCACGACAGGAACCACGCCCTACGAAACCCCGGGAATGAGCCGATGCGGCACCCGCTCAATGGAGTCTTGATATTCCGGTAATGCGCGACAGAGAAAACGCTCCTCCCCCTGCAGCCGCAGCACCATGAGCGCCACCGAAATGACCGCACCAAGGACCGCCGCATACGACTCGAGCCACAGTCCCAGCCCCATGAGGATGAACGGATCGGCGGCGTAGAAGGGATGACGCACGATGGCGTACACGCCGGTATCCGCCACCGCGTGCGCACGCTCGTGCTGGAGGCAAACCACGGCCGTGGCGAAGGCGTTCGCCCTCAACGCGAGCTGTTTGAGGCTCCATCCGAGCGCGAACAACACGAGGCCGATCGCGCTT
>NZ_JBDNFF010000392.1:0-4932 GCF_041689975.1 Gemmatimonas sp. | reverse complement strand
TCGCCGATCACACGATGCTTGTATACATTCGCGGCACACCGGAGCACACGCGCGTGCTGGTGGACCGATTCCGCGCGCATCCGAAGCCGATGTATTACAACCCGGCGTTTCTCGACGCGAAGTGGGCCGAGTACAAAGCGCAGCGCGCGCTCGTGCACGACGAACAGGTTGACCCTGACGATTTCGCGGTGTGGGGCTTCGAGCAGCTGCTCGCCCACCGCATCCCACTGTATGAGGCGATCGCTCAACGCTATGGATACATGATTGATATGCACGATGTGCCCGGTGTGCGCACCGAGGCGGACCTGCTCGATCTGCTGGCCCGCACCATCGACGCCCAGGTGACCACGTGAGCACGCCGGTCGTGCACGTCCCCGGCGCCCCCAAGTCGGCCAGCAGCCGTCTGCGTTCCATCTTCGGCGGATCGGTTGGCAACCTGGTGGAGTGGTACGATTGGTACGTGTATTCCGCTTTTTCCCTGTATTTCGCGAAGAGTTTTTTTCCGCCCGCGAATCAAACCGTTCAGCTCTTGAATGCAGCCGCGGTGTTCGCCGTCGGCTTTCTCATGCGACCTGCCGGCGGCTGGTTGATGGGACGCTACGCCGACAGACACGGACGTCGCGCCGCGCTCACTTTGTCGGTGCTGCTGATGTGCGGCGGATCATTACTGATCGCGGTGACGCCCAGCTACGCCAAGATCGGCGTGATCGCGCCCGCCATGCTCGTGCTTGCGCGCCTATTGCAGGGTCTCAGCGTGGGTGGCGAGTACGGCGCGAGTGCCACGTACCTGAGCGAGATGGCCGGCAAGACACATCGCGGCTTCTGGTCGAGCTTCCAGTATGTCACGCTCATCATGGGGCAATTGTTGGCGCTGGCGATGCTGCTGCTGCTGCAGCGCACGCTGACGCCCGCCGAGCTCGAATCGTGGGGATGGCGCATTCCGTTCATTGTCGGCGCGGCGTTGGCGGTCGTGGCCGTCGCCATGCGACGCGGCCTCGAGGAGTCGTCCGCGTTCGAAAAGGATCGCGCGTCGCGACCGCCGCAGAGCGCGGCCGCAACCGCGCGCGGTCTCATGGCCCATCCGCGCGCCGTACTCACGGTGGTCGGTCTCACTGCTGGCGGCACCGTCGCGTTCTACACGTTCACGACGTACGCTCAGAAATTTTTGGTGAACACCGCCGGCTTCAGCAAGAGCGACGCGACGTACATCAACGCCGTCTCGCTGTTGGTGTACATGATGCTGCAGCCTCTGGTCGGCGCGCTCTCCGACCGCATCGGTCGACGGCCCGTGCTCACGGCGTTCGGCGTCCTCGGCACCCTCGGCACGATCCCGTTGCTCACTGCGCTCGAAGGGGCCCGCACGATTCCACAGGCGCTCACGCTGCTGATCCTCGCACTCGTGGCCGTGAGCGGATACACCGCCATCAACGCCGTGGTGAAGGCCGAGCTGTTCCCCACCAGTATCCGCGCCCTGGGTGTTGGATTCCCGTACGCGGTCGCGGTATCGGTGTTCGGTGGGACCGCGGAATACTTCGCGCTCTGGTTCAAGAACATGGGACACGAGCGCTGGTTCTACTGGTACGTGACCGGCTGCATTCTCGCGTCACTGGTGGTCTACGCGACCATGCCGGAAACGCGCGACAACACGCTCATGGACGAGTAGGACACGGCGCGCGACATGCGACTACGGACGCCACACCACGTCCGCACTCGCGTTACCCACCTTGTCGATCGCGTTGATCACGACCCCGTCGGTGCCGGCCGCGGGTACATCCGCCGTGAGTGCGGCCACCCGCTGCAGTCGCTGCGACCACGTTCCGCTGGTGCGCCAGCGAAGCAGGTACCACGCCAGCGGCTCACTGGTGACCGGCGTGATCGATACGCGCAGCACGGCACCCAGCGGCGTCACGGCGATGGTGGGCGCCGGCGGGGAGACGGCGTCGAGCCAATCCGTGGCCGGCGGCAGGGCGCGCGAGGCGAACACGCCACCGGCGAGCAGCGACCGCAGTCCGCCGCGGTCGTTCAGCACCACCGTCGTGTTGTACAACACCGATCCCGTCGAGCCACCCGCGGCGGCGTTCTGCGCGCGCGTGAGCTGCACCTGCGCCGGAATCTCAGCGGCCACGTACGCACTCGTACTCCCGTCGCTCACGCGATAGGCCGCCAGCCCGGGCCACAGGTGCCGGCGCATCGTGTTCTGTTGTCCCCACCACGACAGCAGCGAGCCGAAGCTCTGTCCGGTCGAAGCGATCGACCAGTAGAGCTGTGGCGCGAAGTAGTCCACCCACCCGCGCTGCAGCCACAGGCGCGAGTCGGCGTAGATCGACGCGTAGGAGTCGAGCCCCACAATGCCCGCCGGAGTGCCCGGTCGCCAGATGCCGAATGGGCTGATGCCAACGCGCACCTTCGGTGCTACCGCGTGCGACTCGCGATAGAGCCGCTCCACGAACCGGTTCACGTTGTCGCGGCGCCAGTCAGCGCGAGCGAGCGATCCCCCGTTCCGCAGATACGTCGCGTAGGTAGCGCTGTCGGGGAAGTCGAGCCCCGTGCACCGCGAGTCGGGGTAGGGATAGAAATAGTCGTCCAGATGGACGGCATCCACGTCGTACCGACGCTGTACATCGGTGATCACGGCAATCGATTGATCCTGCACCGCCGCCTCGCCCGGATCGAACCACAGCTGCGTGCAGTACTTTCTGGCGAGGTCGGGGCGACGCACCGCGAAGTGCGTGTTCGCCAGGCGCAGTGTGTCGCTCAGATTCGCCGCGCGGAACGGGTTGAACCAGGCGTGCACTTCGATGCCGCGCATACGCGCCTGCGTGATCGCATACGCCAGCGGATCATATCCGGGGTCTACGCCCTGCGTGCCGGTCAGGGACCGTGACCACGGCTCGATCGTCGACGGGAAGAGCGCGTCGCCCGCGGCGCGAACTTGCAGCACGATGGCGTTCAACCCGGCTTGCTCCGCCGCATCGAGAAGCAGCGAAAACTCGGTCTGTTGCTGCGCCACCGGGAGCCCGCTGCGCGACGGCCAGTCGATGTTCGCGACCGTCGCAATCCAGAGCCCGCGGAATTCCCGTACCACCGTCGGGACGGTGAACGCAACCGCCGGTGGCGGGGGTGGGGGCGGGGTCACGGGCGCCGTCGGTGCGTCGCTCGTCGCGCAAGCGCCCAGCAGTACCGCGAGCCATGCTGCGCTGAAAAATCGTGGAGTAGCCTTGATCCACTGCATGGGGTAGCTTCGCCCCATTGCCCTCCATCCGGAAGCACCGGCTACGCGATTTAATCCGTTGCCGACCCCCACAGGCCTTGTCATGCCCTTCGCGTCGAGTTCTCTACCACGGTGCGCGATCGCGCTCGCCGGTGTCCTGCTGGCAAGCGCACAGCTGAGTGCGCAGCCGGCACCGCGTCTGGCCTCACCGCGCGCATCCAAACCGCTTCGCCATGGATTCGCCATCGATCGACTCGCACGGATCGATTCGATGCTCGATGCCGCCGTGGCGCAGGAGGAAATCGGCGGCGCCGTCGCGCTCGTGTTGCGCGACGATCAGGTGGTGTACGAGCGCGCCGTGGGCTGGAGCGATCGCGAGGCGCAGCGACGCATGACGCCCGATGCGGTGTTCCGGATTGCGTCACAGAGTAAGGCGCTCACGAGCACCGCCTTGCTCATGCTACTCGAGGAGGGAAGGCTGACGCTGGGCACGCCGGTCAGCCGCTTCCTGCCGTCATTCGCCCGCACGACCGTGGCCACACGCACCGATACCGGCGTCGCGATCGTACCGGCCAAGCGCGCCATCATGATTGGAGACCTGCTCACCCACACCGCCGGCATCTCCTACGGCACCGACGCGTCGGTACGCGCCCGCTACGAAGCGCAGGGCCTCGGCCCCGCCGCCGGCCGCGGATGGTACACCGCCGATAAGACCGATCCCATATGTACCACCATGGACAGACTCGGCGCGCTGCCATTCGTGGCGCAGCCCGGCGAGAAGTGGGTGTACGGCTACAACACCGACGTCCTTGGGTGCATCGTCGAGCGCGCCTCGGGCATGTCACTCGACGCCTTTCTGCGGAGCCGCATCACGCAGCCACTCGGTATGCGGGACACGCATTTCTTTCTGCCGGTCGCGCAGCGCCATCGACTCGTCACGGTGTACGCCAATGACTCCGGCCGCTTGCGCCGCGCCCCCGATGGTGCACGCGGCCAAGGGCACTACATCGACGGTCCGCGCATCAGCTTCGCCGGCGGCGCCGGACTCGTGTCCACCGCCCGCGACTACGCGCGCTTCCTGCAGATGATCGCCCACGGAGGGCGATGGAATGGCCAGCAGTATCTCGCCCCCCATACCGTGGCGCTGATGACGACCAACCAGGTCGACACACTGCACGGTACCACCAGAGGCTTCGGTCTCGGCTTCGAAACCACGGAGCGGTACGGCGCCACGGGGTCGTCGTCGGTGGGGACGTTTGGTTGGGGTGGGGCGTACGGGTCGAACTACAAGGTCGATCCCGCCGAGGGACTTGTCATCGTCTTCATGATCAACCAACTCCCCAGCGGAACCGACGTGATCGAACGATTCCAAACCATGCTGTATAGTGCGCTCGTCGAAGCGCGCGCGCACCGCTTGCGGAAGATCTCAGCCGGCGACCGGCTGATCGAGGAGACGGTGCACACGCCGTGACAATTCCTGAATGTCGAAAGGCTTGGTGAGCAGTTCCACACCATCGGGAACAATGCCGTGCTGCGTCACCGTGCCCTCCGGATAGCCGGACAGGTATAGCACGCGCGTGGTCAGCGCTTCCGCGAGATACTCCCGCGCCAGCGACACGCCCGTCATACCGGGCATGACCACATCGGTCACCAAGCGGTCCACCGGGCGCCCTAGTTCACGGCCGATGCGCAGCGCTTCAAGGCCTCCGGGCGCCTCCAGC
>NZ_JBDNFF010000391.1:0-4894 GCF_041689975.1 Gemmatimonas sp. | reverse complement strand
CGTTCGATACGTGCTCGAGGACCCCCTGCTCGGTCGTTGGCTCCGGTGGTCCCAGCAGCTGGCCGCCCCGTGAGCTCCGCGACGGCAACGTGAAGAGGGGCTCGCAATCATCATGTTGCGGGCTCTTTTTTGTTTGGCTCTGTTCCGTGATTGCGTGAGTGTCGCGTAGCACAGTGCGCGGCAACGAAATGACTCCGCCGCCGCCTGGCTGAACGCAGTTCGTGTGGCCAGATGGCTGATGTCATCCCGCGATATGGCGGGACCGTGTCAGGGGGAGGGCTTGAGTTCGGCGGCCAGCGTTCCATCGCGACCGACCAAGACGTGACGGATCGCCGGCAGGGTCTGTCCCACCCACTTGAGCGCGTCCGCCACTTCCGCCGGTCCGGAGCCCATACGCCGCGAGTACGGCCAGCGCAGCCGCGTGCCCCGCATCGTACGCGAGGCGCACCGCGTTATCGCTCGTCAGCCCGGTCAGCGCCGCGTCCTGCGCCGGCGACCGGGACACCGCTCTGCGGCATGCCAGCGGCTGCTGGTGGCTGGCCGGGTGCCTTCTTGCGGTTCATGGGACCACCAGCGCCGCGCTCCCAATCGGACCCGTGTCCGGCCACATGCGGGTCAGGCCTGCCGCTGCGGCGAGGGGACGGAGGCGATCCGCGCTCCCGGCCACCCACTGTTTGGGCCCGTCCAGCGCGGCGCGCGTAAAGCGATGCGCGGGGTGCGCGGCGTCCCCCAGCCGATCCCCGAGTGCTTGCGTCGTGTACCGCACCGCATTCACTTCGCGGTTGAGGATGAGTCCGACCTGCGCCAGTTGTCGATGGAGTGCTCGCCGGTCGACCGCTGGCGTCTCCACCACGAACACATCGACGTCACTGTCCGGCCGGGCGTCCCCCCTCGCGAACGATCCGAAGACGAAGGCCGCTTCGATGCCGGAAACATCGCACGCGCATCGCGCACGAGCCCCACCGGGTCGCGCGTGTCGCTGAGCAGGAGCATGACCGCCCCCCAGAGCTTTGCCTCGAGCACGGGCCGGAAGCAGACCAGACGCCCGACTTCGACGCGCTCAAGGGCGTCGAGGGCGAGCAGGCGGTCCACCTCGCGCTGCAGCGAAGCCGACCCGAGGCCGAGCAGGCGCTGGAGCGTACGGCCGTGCACGGCCGTGGTCGGATAGAGGGCGAAGAACCGCGGCGCGTCGTAGTGCACGATAATTTCGGGCAATCAGGGCTACTTGACGAAGCTGCAGGACGCGGCCGCTCGGGATCGGCGGCGGGGCCGAGTTCTCGTACGGAGTGGATGGCAGTCGCGTCGCAGAGCGCGCCGTACGCTGCAGGGCGGACCACGGGCCACATCGTCGACCGTCAGTGGCGCGTCACGTTTGCCGTCCACGACACAGCAGCCTTAGGCGGCATTGAGTATAGCCCCACAGTTGTGGCAGCAGCAGTCCGGATCGAGTTCGGCCGTGGCGCCCGGTTTTCGTGGGCCTTTCGGGAAGTGAGCGTGCGCGCAAGAATAGGGGGAATCGTGCCGATCGCCACCTGATACACACGAAATGACGGAACAGAGCCTACATCAAGGAACGGTTACCGGGCTAACGGCGGTCGCTGAATCGCGCCCGGATGTTGTCCAGGACTTGGTCCAGTGGAATGCCGACCGACGGATCGGCGTCGTACTCCGCCATGCGACGGTCGCGTTCCGCGTTCTGCGCGTCCGTCAAGGGTAGAGCGGCGGGATAGGCAGTCGCCTCTTCAGCGATGCTGTCCCAAATATCGCCGACAAGTCGCAAACGCTCGCCGACGCTCAGGCTCATAGAGCCGAAGGTCGGTTTCGTCATGGAGGGAAGCCGAAGAAACGTGCAGGATGAGGCAAGTGGTCCGGTCCGCCGAGAAAGAATGGGGCGACTGCTTTTAGCTCTGAGCTCTTAGCTCTCAACTCGGAAATCTCCCCCTCAGCAACGCCCGCAAATCCAGCGGCGGCGCATCGCCCCGAAGCGCCGGTAGAGCAGGCGGCAGCTCTTCGCCCACCGTGACCCGTTGCATCGACGACCGCACCCCGGGATCGAGAAAGCGGCTCAGCTGGCTATACGCGAAATCCGCACCGGTACGGGTCGCATAACTGTGCAGCGGGTACGTCACGAACAGTTGATCACGCGCCCGCGTCATCGCCACATACAGCAATCGCCGCTCCTCGTCGATCTGCGCGTCGTCGTTGGCCGACCGCGCCATCGGAAACACGCCGTCGGAGGCGTGAATCACGAACACCGCGTCCCATTCCTTGCCCTTGGCGGAATGCGCCGTGGAGAGAATCAGCGCGTCGTCTTCATCGGTACTGCCCACCGCGAGATCCTGCGTGTTCGACGGCGGCTCGAGGGCGAGTGCCGACAGGAACGTGCTACGATCGGGATAGCCGGCCGCGATCACTTCGAGCTGATCGAGATCGGCCATGCGCGGTGGGGCATCGTCGTACGTGGCCTGCAAAATCGGATCGTACATGTAGCGGCACAGGCGAATCGTTTCGGCCGGCGAATGCGCCTGGTTGCTGCGCTCCACGCGACGCATGCCGTCCAGCAGCGCGGCCAACGCCTGCAGGGCGGGGCGTGCGCGTGACGGCGCCTTGGTGGCGCCGAGTGCCATCGGTTCCCATCCATGCTGCATCAGCAGGTCGATGGCTGCGCGTGCCGTGGCATCGCCCACGCCGGGCAGCAAGCGCAGCAACCGATACCAGCTCACTTCGTCGCGCGGATTCTCCAGCACGCGCAGGAAGGCCAGGATGTCCTTGATGTGCGCGGCTTCGAGGAATTTGAGCCCGCCCCACTTCTCGTACGGGATGCGCCGGTTGGCGAGTTCGATCTCGAGATCGGCCGACAGGTAGCCGGCGCGAAAGAGCACGGCCATCTCGCGCAGCGGGATCCCTTCCTCGTGCAGCTCCAGCAAGCGATCGACCACGAACATGGTCTGCGCGTGCTCGTCTTTCACCGTGACCAGCCACGGTGGCTCGCCGCCCGTGCGCTCGGTCCACAGCTGTTTCGAATAGCGCTCGCGACTGCGTGAGATCAGCGCGTTGGTGGTATCGAGAATGGGCGCGGTCGAGCGATAGTTGCGTTCGAGCGTCACGATCTGCGTGCCGGGAAACTGGTGCGGAAAATCGAGGATATTTCGGATGGTCGCGCCACGAAACGCATAGATGCTCTGCGCGTCGTCGCCGACCACGGTGATCTTGCCATTCGTGCACAATGCGCGGAGGATGCGCGACTGCAGGGGGTTGGTATCCTGATACTCGTCCACCAGCACGTGATCGTACAGCGCGCGAATCTGCTCGGCGATCGGTGGTGCCTGTTCCAGCAGCAATGCCCACGAGAGCAACAAATCATCGTAGTCCAGCAGATTGCGTTCGGCTTTGCGCTTCACGTAGTCGCCGAACAGCCGTTCGATGTCGCCGGTCCAGGCCAAAAAGTGCGGCCACTGTTCCCCCAGCACGTCCACGATGGGGCGCTCGGTATTCACGTGTCGCGAGTAGATCGACTGCAGCGTTTCGGCGCGGGGGAAGCGCGGGGCCGAGCGCGGGGCGTTTTTTAGATCGGCGTAGCCAAGGGCGGCGCGCGAGATGCCCATCAGGTCGGAGGCATCGGCCTGATCGAGAATGGTGAAGTCGGCGGGTAGTCCGGCGGCGGGCCCGAACCGGCGCAGCAGGCGGTGGGCGATACCATGAAAGGTGCCGCCTTGCACGTGCTGCGAGGCCGAACCAACCAGCCGCTCGCAGCGCCCCAGCATTTCCTGGGAAGCGCGGCGCGTGAACGTGAGCAACAGAATGCGGCTGGCGGGGACGCCGCGTCCTATAAGATGGGCGACGCGATGGATGAGCGTCCGGGTTTTGCCGGAGCCGGCGCCGGCCACTATAAGGAGGGGCGTGTCCCCGTGGCTGGCGGCGGCGGCTTGGGCGGCGTTCAGGGCAGGCCCCTCGGCCGACAGCACGGGCGGGGGCACCACTCGGGTGGCGGGGACGTGGATCCGGGGGGGCTCAGCCATGCCGTAAACTAGGCGCACGTGACTGTCGCCGCCGAGGATGTGACGCTGGGCGGGTCAGGACCGTCCACGTCCTGGTGTCACAGGATTCGTGAGTCGAGACGCCTGGCAGGGTGGCCGGCGGTGTGGATAACTAACGCTTTCCGGTCAGATGTCACAGAATTGTGACACCGCTCGCAAAACACAGGGAACGTTGGCGGCTTGACTAGTGTGGCCGATCACCCCTAGGTTTGCTCTTGATGATGGCGGGAGGAGTGTGCGTGTCAGCCTTCGGGAGGGCCGCGCGCGTTTTCTTGGCCGATATGTATCGAAAACGTGTGAGCGATCACGCGTGCAGGAGTCACAAGGAACCGACGCTTGGGTTGGCGACGCGTGATGCAGGGCCCGCAGGTCAGCATTTCGGTTCTTCGGGCATCATGGTTTTCACACGACAGCATGTTGATTCGGCCGCTCCCCGAGCCACGTCCTGTTCCTCTGTGACGCACACATGATGGAGCGCATGCCAAAGCGGCGAGCGCTTGCCAAAGCAAGACGTTGTTGATGAGGCAACCCACCCTCACCAGCAGCAGCTACCTCCACGACCTCGCAAGAGGGGGATGAATGCAACTCTTTTCTCGGAACAAGGCGATCGTAGCCCTGAGCCTTGGCGCCTTGGCGCTGGGTGCTTGCGGCGATGACGTTACGGTGCCACTCGCACCGATCTCGCCGATCACGCTGTCCATAACACCGCCTTCTGCCAACATGAACGTTGGCGAAGCGGTGAACTTTGCCGTGCAAATCTCGGGTGGCCCGACCACGGGCGGCCCGACGCTGGCCAGCTGCACCACGAGCTCGGCCACGGTCGCCACGGCGGTCATTGCTGGTTCGTCTTGCCGCGT
>NZ_JBDNFF010000390.1:0-9217 GCF_041689975.1 Gemmatimonas sp. | reverse complement strand
GATTCACCCCGACGGCTACCTCAAGGTGAAGGATCGCGGTAAAGACATCATCATCTCCGGTGGTGAGAACATCAGCTCACTCGAGGTGGAGGACGCACTGCATCGGCATCCCGCGGTGTTTGCGGCTGCGGTGGTCGCGCGCCCCGACGACAAGTGGGGTGAGACACCGTGCGCGTATGTCGAGCTCCAACCGGGGCACGAGGTCACGCAGCACGAGTTGATCGACCATTGCCGAGCCATTCTCGCGCACTACAAGGCGCCGACGGCCGTCGTGTTCGGGCCGCTGCCCAAAACGTCGACCGGGAAGATTCAGAAGTTCGTACTTCGCCAACGCGCCCACTCGGCGAGCGCCATCGCATGAGCGTACTCGCATGAGCGCTGGCGAGCGTGAACAGTACGGATTTCTGACGGCCGCGGATCGTCGACTCGAGTACCGATGGATCGAGCCCACCGCGCCGGATCGTCCCGCGCTGGTGTTCCTGCACGAAGGACTCGGTTCGATCGCGCAATGGAAAGCGTTCCCTGATGGCGTTGCAGAGGCGACGGGCTGTGGAGTCTTCATCTACTCGCGCTACGGCTTCGGACAGTCGGACCCGTTGGTCGAGCCTCGCCACGTCGACTACCTCTCGCACGAAGCGCTGGTGGTGCTGCCAGCGGTGCTCGCCGCGCGCGGCATCGTCGATCCGATCCTCATCGGACACAGCGACGGCGCGACGATTGCGCTGTTGTATGCGTCGGACCCACGATGGTCGACCCGCGCGATCGTGATCGAAGCACCACACGTATTCGTCGAGGACGCCGGACTGACGGAGATCGAACGCGCGCGTGATGCGTATCGCGACGGCGACCTACGACACAAACTCGGCAAGTATCACCGCGACGTGGACGCCATGTTCAACGGATGGGCCGAGACTTGGCTGCGCCCGGAATTCCGCGCGTGGAACATGGAATCGCGCTTACCTGGTGTGCGCTGTCCCGTGTTGCTCATTCAGGGCCTCGACGATCCCTACGGTACCATGACGCAGGTGGACGCCATCACACGCCAAGTGAGTGGCCCGATGCAAGTGGTGCTCCTGCCGGCGTGCGCGCATACGCCACACGTGGAGTGTGAGCGCGAGGTGCGCGAGGCGATGGTCGGATTCATCGCGGCGCACGGAACAGCATAGGAGTAATTGGCACGGCCAGCCTGCCACTCGCCGGCGCGTCCTGGCTTCCATCCGAAACAGTGGGGCGGCTTTGGGGGATGCTCGCGTATGCGCAGGGTACGCGTCTCAACGGTTGCGGGCATCAGTTGGCGCGACCTGGATCGGCTGTCCGCACAGATGGGCCGTTGAACGTCTAGCCGTTTTAGCAACTTGACGTCACATCAGCCATCTCGTACCGTCCGGTGTGTCCTCCCTCAAGCGCGCCACCGTCTATCTTCGACCCCAGCCTGCACCAGGCGCTGCGGGCAAAGGCGGCGTCCACCGACGTGAGCGTCTCTGACTTGGTCAACGCCGCCGTGCGGGCCAGCTTGGCCGAAGACGCCGATGATCTCGCGTCGTTCGAGGCGCGCCAGCGCGAACCGTCGCTCAGCTTCGAGGACGCCCTCAAGGACTTGAAGCGACGTGGGAAGCTGTAGCATCGAGATCAAGCGCTCGGCCGCCAAGGAATTGGCCGAGCTGCCCAAGCAGGACCGCCTCCGCGTCATGTCCCGCATCGAGCACGTGGCGCACGATCCGCGCCCGAGCGGTTCGGAAAAGCTGTCAGGGCAGGAGCGCTACCGCGTGCGTCAGGGAGACCTTCGGATTCTGTACGAGATTCACGACCGCGTGCTGGTCGTGATGGTGGTGCGTATCGGTCACCGACGCGAGGTGTATCGCCCGTGAGCAACGATGAACTCCACGTGCGCCGCATCGTGCAGGAGTTCGCATGAGTGACCGTCTGCGCGAGGCCGTCGTGCGCTTCACCGCCGATTGGCGGGAGTGTTCGCGAATACGCAGCAACGACAACATGTGGTTGTTCGCGTTGATCCGCGGTGATGCCGTTCTCGGCGACTGCTGACGAACCGCTTGATCGCGGATTGGCACAAATCTTCGCCGAAACAACGCAACGACACCCTATGCAGGCATTGCGCTGCTGGCCCACGCGTCGTCGCGCGACACCGGCCCTGAAAGGACAGGTCAGGGCGATCGCAATCGTATCTGGACAGTATTGCGGCTAGCCCTGCGTTCAAACGGGACTCGCCCAGAAGCGGGCGAGCCCCATAATTTTCCGTTTGAACCGTTCAAAAACCGATTCGGTATACTCACAGCTATCGAAGGTCCAGAGATGAAGCAGACGTTTACGGCGGTTGTAAAGCAAGACGCCAACTGGTGGATTGGCTGGGTCGAGGAAGTGCCTGGCGTCAACTATCAAGAGTCCACGCGTGAGGAACTCCTGGAGTCGTTGCGGGTGAGTCTTGCGGAAGCCATCGAGTTCAATCGAACGGAGGCCCGTAACGCCGCCGGTAAAAGCTACGAGGTACTTCCCATCACGGTATGAAACGCCGTGATCTTCTCCAGCACCTCACGGCTCCAGTTACGAACTATTGCGTGAGGGTGCGCGACATTCTTGGTGGCGCCATACAAGCATCGAGAAACGCAGCGCAATTCCGCGACACACTGAAATCAACAACCATCTTGCGAACAAAATCTGTCGCGACCTCGGCGTTGCTGAACTAGCGTGGTTTTAACCAGTCGTTCCACTGAACGGCCTTGGGTCGCCGCTGGGCTCCAATGTTCTCGAGAGTGCCGAGTTCGGCGCTGTTTTTTTCGCGATGAAGCCAAGCGGAATATCTCGAAGGTGTCCAGGTCCTGTCGTTCGACGATGCATTGTGCGAGGGAATGGGTTTCGCGCGTAGTGACGAGAAAATCCGGCTGGGTTTGGCGGAGCGCCTCTGCGTTCTCTGCCTGCTCTGTGCCTCTGCATTATCAGTTCCACTGCCCCGTGCGCACCGTACGCCGCGCACGACTCCCGGGGGGCGGCGACGAGCAGGCCGCTGAACCGATCACGCAGAGGACGCGGAGGACGCGGAGGACGCGGAGGCGCAGAGAACGCAGGGCGCCACGTGGTATTGCTACTTTTACGTCGCCGGAGCGTGCGAGCGCCTCGAGGACCGCCTTGCGGCGATAAAAGGGCTGATCGCGCGTGACGAACGGTCGCCGGACCTGCACCCGTTGGAGTAATTGAAACACACGCCATTGCTGGGACATTCTCCAACATGGGCGCCACGCTCCTTCTGCGCACACAGACCGTCTTTTCCGAAGACGCGTTCGACCAGATGGTCCAGTGGCGCGTCGCGAAGCCGCTGCCGGATTCGAGGCACTCGTTCAAGTACCGGCTGGCGTATGTGGTGGATCAGCAGTGCGTGCTGCGCTACGACAACGAAGCGGGGAAGGGTGATCATCGGCATCTCGGTACCGCTGAGCGACCGTATGGCTTCACGACGCCCGACAAACTCATTGCCGACTTTCAGGCGGATATCGAGAGGTGGAACGATGAAAACCGTAACGCTTGAAGTGCGCCCCGCGCGCGACGCGATGGCCGGCTTCGCGCAGACGTGGAAGCATGGTAAGGGCCGACACGTCGGCCCGCATCGTCTTCGATACGCCGGAACTGTTGTGGCGCGTACTCACCGCGAAGCGTTGGGAGCTGCTCAAGACGCTCTGTGGCGCCGGCCCCGTTTCCATTCGCGAGGCGGCGCGGCGCGTGGGTCGCGATGTGAAGGCCGTGCACGGCGACGTCACGGCGCTCCCCAACGCCGGCATTCTCGATCGGCATGAGAGCGGCGGTATCGTGTTCCCCTTCGAGGCGATTCAGGTGGACTTCACGTTGCGCAACGCGTAGCGATCACGTGAACGCCTCCCCTTAGCTTAGCCAAGTTGACCATGGTCGATGACCATGGTAGATTTTATCATGTCTACGAACCCCGTTCAGTCCATCGCGATCTCCGAGTTCAAGGCCACCTGCCTCGCTGTACTCGAACGCGTCCGTCGCACCGGCACGTCGGTGCTGGTCACGCGCCGTGGCGTGCCGGTGGCCGAGATCAACCCGCCGTCGGCCGCTGCGGTCGGCACGGATTGGATGGGCTCCATGAGTTCGAGCGGCACCATTGTCGGCGATCTCGTCGCGCCCATCGCCAGCGACGACTGGGAAGCGCTCGCGCCGTGAAGCTGCTCCTCGACACGCATATCTGGCTGTGGGCACTGCTCGATCCCGATCGGCTCTCGGCGTCCGTGCGCGCCGCGTTACAGTCCGGCGAGAACGAGCTGTGGTTGTCGCCCATCAGCGTGTGGGAAGCAACGCTGCTCGCCGAGCGGGGACGCGTGCGCGTAACGTCGGATGCCACAACGTGGGTGCGGCAACTGCTCGACGCAATGCCGCGACGCGAGGCGGCGATCACGAACGACATCGCGATCATGAGCCGGCAGCTCACGCTCACGCATCAGGATCCGGCCGATCGATTCCTGGCCGCGACGGCGTGCGTGATGGGTCTGACGCTGGTAACGGCCGACGAGCGACTGCTCGGGTGTACGGAGTACGACGTGCTGGCGAACCGATGACGCGTAGTGCCGGCGGCATGCGGAGACCAGCCGCGTACTTTCGGTGAAGGACGCGTACCCCGTCGGCGTTACCCTCGGCGGATGTTCGCCCCTTGCGCACACCCCGTCGCCGAGCCGACCGTATGGCTATGCCGCAGTGGCGTGCGCATCCGCAGGGCGAAGTACCGCCGCTCGCGGAACGCTCGATCTGGACGGTCGACGAGCTGGAGCAATTGCCCGACGACGGCAATCGCTACGAGACCTTGCACGGCGAGCTACTGGTGACCCCGCTGCCTCCGAATGGGCATCAGCGCGCCGCCGTCAACCTGATCATGGCGATCGGCGCGTGGTGTCGTGCGCACACCGGCTGGGCCGTTCGCGCGCTTGGCGGTGTCTACATCAGCCAGACCGTGTGGCTGGAGCCTGATCTTGTGGTGTATCCGGCGCCGCACGACACGAATCTCCCGTGGAAGGAGCTGCCCACGCCAGTGTTGGTAGTGGAAGTCGCGAGCCCGCATACGCGTAAGCGCGATCGTCATCGCAAACGTCCCGCGTACCTGTGGCACGGTGTTGGCGAGGTGTGGATCGTCGACGACACGGCACGCACGGTGGAACGATGGACCGCAGCGTCGGAGTTTCCCGTGACCATGCGCGACACGGTGTCATGGACGTCTGATGCCGCCCTGCCATCGATGGTGATCACCGCCGACGAACTTTTCGGACCCGCACCTGCGACAGGCTAGAGTTCCCTCGCGGGAATCAGAGTCGTACCTCCCCTCGACTCTTCCCACGGAGCCAGTGGCAGCCGACCTTCGCGCGCAATTGCAGGCCGATCTCCAAGCGACCTTTTCCCTCGAGCGCGAGCTGGGCGGGGGCGGTATGTCGCGCGTGTTTCTCGCCACCGAGACCGCGTTGGACCGACGGGTGGTCATCAAGACGGTCCCGGGTGACATGCTGGCGGCGGCGGCCGCCGAGCGGTTTCGTCGGGAGATTCTGACGGCGGCGCGCCTGTCGCACCCCAACATCGTGCCGGTGCTGGCCGCGGGTGATGCGGGCGGTGTGCCGTGATTCTCCATGCCGTGGGTGGAAGGTGCCTCGCTGCGTGAGCAACTGCAGCGCGGCGCGATGCCATTGGGTGCAGCGGTGGCCGTGCTGCGCGACGTCGCGCGCGCGCTCGCCGATGCGCATGCGCATGGGATCGCGCACCGGGACATCAAACCGGAGAATATCCTGCTCGCGCGCGGCGCGGCGGTGGTGACTGACTTCGGCGTGGCCGAAGCGTTGTCGGAGGCCACGCAGAACGGCGAAATGGCCGACGGCCTGACTGGTGTTGGCATGGCCATCGGCACGCCGGCCTACATGGCGCCCGAGTAGATCGCGGCCGATCCCGTACTCGATCACCGCGCGGATCTGTACGCGTGGGGATTGGTGGCGTACGAGACGCTGTCGGGACAGCGCGCATTTGCCGGGCTCAGTGGCTCGGCGCTGATCGCGGCGCAGATCGGTACCATGCCGCCGCCGCTGAAAAGCGTTGCGCCAAGTGTTCCGGCCGCGTTGTCGACGGTCGTCATGCAGTGTCTCGCCAAAAATCCGGCGGATCGACCACAACGTGCAGACGATATTGTTGCGGTGATGGAGTCGCTCAGTCGGTCGCAGGGCGCTGTAAACGCCGCCTCGGCCGCATCGCCAGCCGTGCGCGCGGGGAGTGCGTCGCGAGTACGGCGGATCGGTGTCATCGCAGCGGCAGTCGTGTTCATCGCCATCGCGGCCTTCATTTCGCGCGGCGCGGAAACTAGCGCGGCGATCGATCAACGTGCCATTGCCATTGCGCCGTTTCGCGTGGGTGGTGCGGCGCCTGCGGTCAAGAATGTGCGCGAAGGATTGGCCGACCTCATGGTACCGCAGCTCCAGAGCGTGCCCGGCACGCGCATGCTCGGCGTACGTCTCGTGATGGATCGCTGGCGCAGGGCGGCGGCTTCTGCCGATATGGACCTCGATGACGTGGGGGCGCTACGGGTCGCGAAGGACGCGGGGGCCGGGCAGCTGATCATCGGTGAGGCGGTCGGCAGCGCCGATCGACTCACCATTACCGCGCGATTGCTCGACGTCGCGAATGGGAACCAGATCGCGAAATCACAGGTGACCGGTCCGGCCGACAGTCTCGTGTCATCGGCCGCGCGACTGACCACGGAACTGCTCGCGCTGCGCGATGGCGCCACGCGCGATCGCGTGTGCACCGTGTTGAGTATGCGCCCGGAGGCGTTGACAGCGTGCCTCACCGGCGAAGGCGAGTATCGGCGTGGACGCTACGCCGCCGCCGCCAAGGCATTCGCCGACGCCTATGCCACCGATACCACGTTCGCGCTCGCGGCGCTGCGCGTTTCCAGCAGCAACGGATGGACTCCGGTGGATCCGATTCCTGGTGACTGGATCGATCGCGCGTGGCGCCATCGCAACCGCCTCACAGGCGCCGACTCGTTGCTGTTGAGCGCCATCACGGGCTCCACCTACCCTGTGCCCATGTCCAGACATGATCGCTATCGCGAGCTCGGTGAGCTGGCCACGCGAGCGAACAGTGCCGAGGTGTAATTTCAGTACGGCGACCAGCTGTTGCACGACGACGGCGCTGCGGCGGAGTCAAGCGTAACGGAGCGCTCCCTTCAAGCATTTCGGCGAGCCGAAGCGATTGATTCGAGCTTCGCACCGGCGCTGGAACATCAGTGGATGTTGTACGCGGCGCTCAAGGATTCGGCGGCGGCGTCGGCGGCCATGAAACCCCAGGCGTGGGTCGACTCCACTGGTGACAATTACGTCTTCACTGAACTCATGGCAGCAGGGAGCTCGGGTCGCCGTGTTCCCAAGGCCATGCTCGATGCGTTTCCGCGTGATCAGCTCTCACTGATGGCGATTATGTCCAGCGGCGCCGATGCGGAATACGGTGTGTCTCCGAACATGGCGCTCGCCGACTCGCTGTCGGTGCGTGCGAATCGTGCCGGCACTTCGGTGCCGTACCTCGAACGTCAGTTCGCATGGAATACCGGTCGTCCCTCGCGCGCCGGCGCCATGCGGAAGGAAGCCGGCACGCCCAAATCGATGAGCGACGACGTGCTGTCGGCCTTGACGTGGGACGGAGACTCCGTGGTGGCGCAGCGCGACCGGGCTTGGCGAGTGGTTGCGTGCGCATCCGAGTGACTCTCTCACGACGGATCGCGCAATGGCGCTGTTTCACGTAGGACTCTGGGCCTTCACTCGTGGCGATACGGCGACGGTAATGCGCACCCGTCAATCGTTGGCGGCGCTCAAGTCTCCCACAGGCAGATCTTGGCTACGTAACGAAAGCATCGTTTACGATGACATGCTTGGTGCATATCTCGCTGTCGCGCGCAAGAGCACCGATGCGCGCGCGCGTCTGGCACAATTGGATTCGATGCTTCGCAACGCACCGAGTCTCGATGATCGACTTAATACGTTGATGAACTCTCTGCTGGCGGATCTCTGGGAGCGCATCGACGATCCAGCACGCGCCTTGGCCGCGAATCGCCGCTTTCACGTGGGTTTGGAAATGGGGCGCTTGTCCTCGACCCGCATTCGCCGCGAGGCCCGCCTGCTGGAACGTCTCGATCGGCCACGCGAAGCCATTGTCGCGTGGCGCAGCGACGTCGCGTTGCGGGCCAACGCGGAGCCATCGCTACAGCCCGATCTAGCGCAGGCCAAGGCCAACCTCGCGCGGCTCGAGGTCAAGGTGCGGTAAGCGCGGCGCAAGTTGGGTGAAGGACGTGTCACGCCAGCGGATTCCACACCCGTGTGAATCCGAAGCCCTCGAAATCCTTCGTGTTGACGGTCGCGAACTCGACCACGCCCTGCTGCAAGAGCGTCAACGCCATGCGCCAATCGTACGCGCGTCGCCGCGCGAAGCCCTTCTCCCCCACGCGCGGCCAAAAGGCGTCGTGGAACTCGCGGCTGCGCTCGGGGAAGCCGATCACCTGCCAGCGCGGATGGTGGCGAAACGCCTGGACCACGTCGGTGGCCGCCGCGGCGCTGAGTGGCTTCATCAACACCGCCGGATTGCGCAACAACACGTACAGCTCCGCCCTGTGTGGACCAGTAGCGGACGTGAGCTGTATCATCGGGATGCTCGAGGAAAGCTCGTCGCCACGGCCATGACCCTCGCCTCAGTGAACCCGATCGGCGCCTCCACCACGCTCTTTGATGCGTCGCGCTATGCCATCGACCCCAACGCGCGGTCGTTCGATGTGTCGAACGACGGGCGATTCCTGTTCGTGAAGCCGCCGGCGAGCCTCAACTTCAACGTCATACTGAATTGGTGGAGTGAAGTGTCGCCGATGCCGGGCGCGGCGGGATCGCCGCCATGACCGGTCCGGTGGTAACAGCTAAAGTGCTGTGTGGGTTGCACTTAAGATCATAAGCACTTATATTGATATATGCTGCGCGCCATGACCACTGCTGAAGCAGGCCGCCTTGGCGGTCAGCGAAGTCGACGCCAACTGAGCGCCGAGCATGCTCGTGCCATGGTGAGCGTTCGAGAGGCGCGCAAAGCGTACCGTGCGCACTATCTCACCTGTTTCTGGTGGGCGCGACCCGACCTTGTTGTTCGAACTCAAGATGTCGCGTGGGTGGCCGACGGCCTGCGTAAG
>NZ_JBDNFF010000389.1:0-7952 GCF_041689975.1 Gemmatimonas sp. | reverse complement strand
GGCGTCGCCGCCACCGCCTCGCGCGTCTTGCGCCAGTCGGTCATCCGCATGCCATCGCCGTACGGCAGCACGTGGACATCGGGACTCCCCACCAGAATCTTCTCGCGCAGGTCGCGCTGCAGGCCGTTCATGACCCCCATGATGACGATGAGCGCGCTGACGCCGATCAGCACACCGCCGATGGCGATCACGCTGATCAGCGACAACAAGCGCGATCCGCGGCGACTCCGCAGATAACGCCACGCGATCGACATCTCGAGGCGGGTCACGAAATAGTTACTCGGGGCGCATGGTGGGGAACAGGATCACATCACGGATGTTCTGCGTGTCCGTGAGATACATGAACAGGCGATCGATGCCGATACCGACACCACCGGTGGGTGGCATGCCGTACTCCATGGCGCGCAGATAATCGTCGTCCACACCGGACGCCTCGTCGTCACCCGCCTCGCGGAGTCGCGCCTGAGCTTCGAAGCGCTCACGCTGATCGATCGGATCGTTCAACTCGGAGAACGCGTTCGCGAGTTCCTTGCCGCGCGCGAACAGCTCGAAGCGCTCGGTGAGACCGGCGGGTCCTCCACGCTTGGGCTTCGCGAGCGGCGACAGTTCGATCGGATAGTCGACCACGAAGGTCGGCGTATCAATCTTCGACTCCACGAGTTCCTGGAACATCTCGTCGAGCACCTTCGGTCGACTCAGTGTGGCCACCTTCTGCACGCCGATGCGCGCGGCCGCCTGACGCAGCGTGGCATCATCCGCCGCCATCACATCGAGGCCGGCCGCCTGTGACAGCGAGGGCACCCATTCGATCCGCGGAAACGGCGTGCGTAGTACCGGAACTTTCTCGCCCACGATCGGCATCGAACGCATTGCATCAGCCGCGGCGACCATCAGCGTCTCGACGCGCGCCATCATCGTGGTGTAGTCGGCGAACGCCTCGTAGAACTCGAGCATGGTGAACTCCGGATTGTGGGTCCGGTCGATGCCTTCGTTGCGGAAGTCGTGCCCGATTTCATACACGCGTTCGAATCCGCCCACGATCAAGCGCTTGAGATACAGCTCGTCTGCGATGCGCAGATATAGCGGCATGTCGAGCGTGTTGTGGTGCGTGATGAACGGACGCGCCGAGGCGCCGCCGTACAGTGGCTGCAACACCGGCGTTTCCACTTCGAGATAGTGCAGCCCATCTAGGTGCGCGCGGATGCTGCGCGTGAGTACCGAGCGCGCACGAAACAGCGCACGAACCTCGGGGTGCACGGCGAGGTCGGCGTAGCGTTGACGCGCGCGCTGCTCGGTGTCCGCGAATCCGGAGTACCGCACCATCTGTCCGTCGACCATCTGTTCCTTGCCGAACGGAAGCGGCCGGAGCGACTTCGAGAGCAGCGTGGCCTCTCTCACCTTGACCGTGGCTTCGCCGGTCTTCGTGCGCATCATCGGGCCGCGTACCCCAACCCAGTCGCCGAGGTCCCACGCGTTGAGGAGGGCCCACGCCGCTTCGCCGATCTCGTCGCGACGGAAGTACAGCTGCACGCGACCGTCCATATCCGCGAGATGGGCGAACGCCGTCTTCCCCTGACTGCGCCACGACGTGAGACGACCGGCCACCGTCACTTCGGGGCCCTCGTCCGACGTACCGAGCGCGGCGACGGCCTCGGTCGCGGTATGCGAGCGATCGAATGAGTACGCAAAGGGTTCGACGCCCGCGGCGCGCAGCATATCGAGTTTGTCGCGTCGCGCCTTCATTAAGAAATTCAGCTCGTCGCTCACAGCGGCCGACCCTGCGCCTTCTCTTCGCTCTCCTGCTTCAGGTACGCTTGGATGAACGGATCGATACCGCCGTCCATGACCCGCTGGACGTCGGCGATCTTGAGCTCGGTGCGGTGATCGTTGACCATCGTGTACGGTTGGAAGACGTAGCTGCGGATCTGGCTGCCGAAGGAGACATCCTGCTTGTCGGCATCGAGGAGGGCCTTGGCGGCGGCGAGCTTGTCGGACTCCCGCTGATACAGCTTGTTCTTGAGCTGCTTCATCGCGGTCGCCTTGTTCTTGAACTGCGATCGCTCGGCCTGCGACGCGCAGACTAGGCCGGTCGGCATGTGGGTGATGCGCACTGCAGACGACGTCTTGTTCACGTGCTGTCCGCCGGCGCCGGACGCGCGGTACACATCGATGCGCAGATCTTCGTCGCGAATCTCGATGTTGATCTCTTCGTCCACGACGGGGTACACGAACACCGACGCAAAGCTCGTATGACGCCGCGCTTGCGAGTCGAACGGCGAGATGCGGACGAGGCGATGCACGCCGGATTCAGGACGCAGGAAGCCGTAGGCATACTGTCCCTTGATCTCGATCACGGCGCCCTTGATACCGGCTTCTTCGCCTTCGCTGAGGTCGAGCATCTGGAGCTCGAACCCCTTTCGCTCCGCCCACCGCACGTACATGCGCATGATCATCTCCGCCCAGTCCTGCGCCTCGGTGCCGCCGGCGCCCGCACTGATCTCGATCTGCGCATCACGGAAGTCATCACGCCCCCGAAGTAGCGACTTCAGCTCGAACGCGTCGAGCTCTTCGACGATACGCTCGGTTTCAGCATCGAGATCCTTGGACATTCCCTTGTCCGGCTCGAGCGCGAGCAGTTCGTCGATCTCGCGCGCGGATTCGATGCGCGCACTCAGCGAGTCGATCGGCTCGATCCATCCCTTGAGCACCTTGACCTGCTGCACGATGTCGCGAGCGTACTCCTGATCGTTCCAGAAGGCTCCGTCGGACATCTCATTCTCATACGCGTTCAGTGTCGATCGCTTGGCGTCGACGTCAAAGATACCTCCGCATGTCCACGAGCCGCTCTTCCGACCGTGTCAACACCTTCAGCCGTTCCCCGTCCTGCATGCCGTGCCTCCGCGTACGACGCGGGCCGCCCTCCGCGCGGGAGAGCGGCCCGTAGTGTCACCAGCTGTTACCAGCAATCGAGTGACAGGGAAGGTACCCGGACAATGCATCGGCTTCCAGCGGCAGAATCAGAACAGGCGTCGCCCGTCGGCGAGAATATCGTTCAGTGCTTCCTGAAAGTACGGTGAGTGCTCGGCGACGTCCCGCCCGACCTGTTCCATGTACTCCTCGTAGCTCTTCTTGATCTCCTCGCGAAAGAGCTGACGCAGCGTGCCGTCACGAAGGCCTTCGTCGCGCTTCTGGGGATGATACGCCACCAGATCGGACACCAGCGCCCGCGCGAGACGACGCGCGCGCTGGGCGGGATCGGCGCGCAAGAACGGATTGATCGGACGCTTGCCGGCCGCGGGCGTCGCCGTTGCCCCCGATGACATCGGCGTCATCGAAGGTGCCGCCAAGGCTGCCGTCACCCCACTCGTTGCTGCGGGCATCGACGATGCGGCCGCCGGGTGGTACCCCGGTGGGTACGCCGGTATCGACGCCGCCGCTGGCGCAGGTGGTGTCATGACGCTGGCCGCCAGCGGTCGCGCGCCGGTGGACGGTCCGTTCGAGATCGGCGTGGCCCGAGACCTTCCGGAATCGGGTGCCGCCACGGCGGCCGTTGCGGACGAGGGCGTCACCGAAATCGGCAGCGTCCCGCCGCCGATGGCGATCACGCCGCCGCAGACTGAGCACCGCGCGCGCACGCCTGTGGCCGGCACCTTGGCCGGATCGACGCGAAATACCGACTTGCAGTCCGGACACGACACCGTCATCACGCTCCCCCTGCACTGCGAATGCCCTGACGCGCCCGAAGCGCATCGATCGAGGCGCCCGCCGACGCCGGAACCGCCGGTTCTTCCCGGCGACGATCAACAGCCCAGACGGAGCCCGATAGTGTCTTCGCGTAACTCTTCATTTCCGTCGCCAACTCGCTGACCTCGATGCCCCGTGTGAAATGCCGGCGCTGATTGGTGACGACGCCGATGGACAGTGTCATCAGCGGAACTCGATGCAACTGTCCGCGCCGATCCTTGCCGAAGAAATATCCCACACGACGGTCCTGCTCGGAATACTGACACGGAATCAGTTCATCGAAAACCCGGATGACTTCGTCACAAACCCGTGGGACGGCAGCCAAAGGGATGGTGTACAGGAAGTCATCGCCCCCGATGTGTCCCACAAAGCCCTCTTCGACGCACAGCCCCTTTACGACGTCGTGGAGGATCCGGGCCACCAGCCGGATCACCTGATCGCCGTGGTGATAGCCGTAACGGTCGTTGAACTCCTTGAAGTGATCCAGGTCGGCGTAACATGCTGCGAACTTCTCGCCGGAGGCCACACGCCGGGTTAATTCCGCCTCGATCTCCCGCGTGCCGGGCAAACGCGTAGATGGGTGCACATCCGTGTCGCGATCGCTGCGCCGCAGCATCGCCGACAGCCGCGCGGTCGCTTCCCGATCACTCATGTCGGCGCGAAGAACCTCATCGGCCCCCGCGTCAAACGCGTCTTCGAAGCGCTCAGCCGCCGCCATCACCAGCACCGGCACGATCGCGGTGTATGCGTCGCGCTTGAGGCGCCGGCAGGTGCTGACGGCGCGCGCTTCCCAGTCGGCATCGCCGCGCGCGTCGATGAGAATGAGCCGAGGACGCGATTTCATCGCCTGCGGGAAGACGCCGTCCGTGTCCGCCGTCTCCTGGCGTGGGATCTGCGCCGATTCCCACCACGCTGTCAACCACGACGGCTCATCCAGACCGAGGGTCAGATGAACCGCGACGTGTTCGTTGAAGCCTGGAGAGGTCATCGTCGACGCGTGGATCGGAAGTGAGGATGGGCGGTGGCACACCGAAAGCAGGTCGGATGCAATGACGCGACCTGAGTGAAACACGGCGAGGCACGGCTCCGGAGCGAACCGAGGTGTGACAACCCGCCCAACATCAGACGATCATGTCCCGGCGATCGGCACGATGTATCGGCCGTCACATCGTGCGACATAAAATGAAGAATCAGGGCGGCGCGCATCTTGCCCGGAACGCTAGCGAACAGCGGGAACCAAGCGAATCGACGCGCGCACTTGTCGCCGGCCGTCTCGCGGATCTCCCACCGGTTCGACCACGGTGTGAACGCTTTCCACGCTCAACCCAGCAACACCGGCCCCACCAAAGCGTCGGACGCGAACGCTGACGTAGGCATCGATCAGGCTAACCAAGTGGTTGGCGCCGATCAAGCCGACGTAGTTCACTGCCCGCTGAACGCTGCGATTGGCGCTGGCAATAGTCTGACCGTACACGTCCTTCTCGAGCTGCGCGTCGCGCCAGCTCCACCGATAGGCGGCCGGGACGGCGCGCGACTGGTAGAAGGCGAGCGCACGCTGATACTCGGGACTCCCAACGGCTGGCGGGACGTCGGGATTCACCCAATACGTTTCGCGCGCCAGTAACCATCGTGCGCCGTTGTAGGTCGTCTCGTCGGTCTCGGGATCGATGGCGCCACCGGCAATACGGTCAAAGGCCCCGCTTTCGAGGAACTTCTCCATCGACTCGTAGTAGTCCCAGCCTCCACTGGGACGTTCCCCCCCGAACGGCTTCCGAGCCACGTCAAAAGCCAACGCGCGATACGCGTCGCGATCCCGATTCGCGTCACGACGGGATCGTACCTGTTGCAGCAGGAGGTAGCCCTCGGCGGCCAGATATCCCACACCGCGTTGCTGTCCCAGGAAGAACTGGCCGGAGCCGGGTACGACGCCGGAGATCACCGGCGCCCACCACGACGCGCGCGTGTCGCGAGACGGGAGCATGGCACGGCTGGGCGCGCCGGCGACGCCGTGGTTGAACGCCGACGGAGATTTCACGTGCACGTGAACGTCTGCGATTGGTATGACCAGGGCCGTCGTCGTGCGAAGCGCCACCGGCATCCCGCCTTGGGCGAGGGCCGACGACGCCGCCATAACCAACAGACCGCTCGCCGCTGAGAGCACCGCACGTCGCATCAGAAGCGTGCCCGAAGCGAGACGTACGTTGGCGGCTCACCGAGCTGCGCCGACGCCGAGTCGAAGCGGCGCGCCAGATCGAGCGCAAACCCGCCGCGCCGAAAGCCGAAGCCTATGGAAGGTCCCTTAGCGTCTCCGGGTTGGAGCTTGTAGCCGCCGCGTAGGAAGGCGACGTCCCGATACCCCAAAACGACACCAAGTCCACCGGCAGCGCCATTCAGTGCCGCGGCGCTCTGTACATCGAGCGTGACATCGAGCGACGCACCGGCGGCGGTGAGTGACCGTATCGGCACGCGCGCCATGCCGCCGATCTGGATGACTCGCGGAAGCGGATCTGCCTGCTCGGCATCCTTCACTTGAAGGGCAGGACCAAGATTGCGCACCGAGGCCCCGAGGGTGATCGGCAGCGTCGTGGGCAGCACATACTGCGCACCGAGATCCAGTGCACTTGTCGACCCCGAGATGATCGGCACGTTGCCGCAGATACCGGTGCACTGGAAACGCAGCATAATGAACTTGTAGGTCACGCCGACGCTCAGACGCTTTCCAACGGGCGTGGCGTAGGACAACGCCAGTTGATAGTTGCGATTAGTGATCGTACCGATCTCCGTCCCGTTTACGGGGTCGGTGGCGGCCTGATCGCCGTAGTTCACGAGGTACACGGACGCCGCCACCGTCCCCAGCACGCGTGATGGCACCGCAAACGTGAGCATGTCGCTGGTGGCGATCAGGGTCTGCGAATGGTGCACGGCTAATTCCTTCTTGCCGATGCGCGCGAGCGCCGCGGCATTCCACCACATGGCTTCGGTGCCCAAAGCGGAATCGGCCACGACGGCCTCGCCTTGGGCGACCGCATGCGCCCCGAACGGGACCAGCAGGAAGAGCCCACCGTTCTGCGCGCGTGCGTGCGTCGCCATGCTCACGCTGAACGCGAGCCCGACGGCCGCGCGCACGCACCGCCCAAGCCACGGACTCACGCGCGTCACGTCTTTTCGTTCGGGTCGCCGTATCCCAAGCGCAGCACGGCGTCCCGATTCCGACGCCAGTTCCGGAGCACTTTCACCCAGAGATCGAGGTACACAGGTTGGCCTACGAAGCGCTCGATTTTCTCGCGTGCTACGCGACCAATCTTCTTGATCTGCTGTCCGTTGGCTCCGATCACAATCCGTTTCTGGCTGTCGCGTTCGACGTGCAGGACCGCACGGATGTACAGCGGAGTAGAGCCTTCGCGAAACTCTTCTATTTCACACGCGAGCGCGTGAGGTAATTCATCGCCGAGTTGCTCGAGCGCCGTTTCGCGAACGAACTCGGCGCAGAAGAACTTGACCGGCTGCGTGGACAGTTCGTCAGCAGGATACAGATACGGACTTTCCGGCAGCATCTGCGTGATCGCGTTGACCAATCGATCCATGCCGTCACCCGTGTGTGCAGACAGCAGCACGGCTTCGGGGTAATGCTCGAGCAGCGCGAACTTCTTCGGCTCATCGATCAAGTCGATCTTGTTGAGCGCGAGGAGCATCTTGGCCCGAGGCGCACGCTCAAGTCCAGCAGCAGAAGCGAAATCGCTTGGAATGGTCGCGGTGGCATCGACGACATGGACGAGGACATCCGCGTCGCGGACTGCGGCGAGTGCGGCGTTGCGCATGGCGCTGTGCAGGGTGTCTTTGGGTTCGAGCAGACCAGGTGTATCGAGAATGACCATCTGCGTGTCATTCTCGGTCCGCAGACCGAGTATACGGTGGCGGGTACTTTGCGCTTTGCTCGACGTAATCGCGAGCTTCTCACCGACGAGTCGGTTGAGCAGGGTGGATTTGCCGGCGTTGGGGAAACCGGCGACCGTAACGATACCAGCCCGTGTCATGAACTCGGATTCGGGTGAATGCGACTTGGAAGTGAAGGGTAGTGCTACACAGAAGCCCCCGCCACCGGGATCCGTGAGGATCGGTGACGGGGGCTTCACAAGGTGCCGGCATCGGCCTACTCTCCCGCGGTCTCTCGACCGGAGTACCATCGGCGCTGCTTGGCTTAACGACCG
>NZ_JBDNFF010000388.1:0-15935 GCF_041689975.1 Gemmatimonas sp. | reverse complement strand
GCGCGCTCGATGGCCGCGGCGGTGTTGGCCGTGATCGGTGTGATTGCGCTGGCGCTGGTTGCCAGCGCGTGGCTGATGGCCGACGGTCGATGGATGACGTTGCCGCGCGCTGTGCCCATCGCCGTGTGGGGCGGCGCGCTCGCTGCGGCGGCCGGTCTCGTGGGGCTGCTTCGTAAGCGGAACGCCGATGTGCTCTCCCTGACCTCTTTGGCCGCCGCGATCGAACGTGAGCAGTCGTTGCGCTCGGGCTCACTGCGCGGTGCGCTCGAAGTGTCAGGTGCCGGTGCGCTCGGCGCGCGCGCCTCGCAGGATGTGGCGAAACGGTTGGCCCCGGGCGCCCTCGCGCCCCAGGTGGCACGGCGTCTCGGACGTGGCGTCACGTTTGCCGGTATTGCCGCCGCGATCACGGTGGGTGCGTTGTCGTGGTCAGCGCGTCGTGCACCCGATGGCTTCGCGGCCACGGTGCATCCCGTGCGCGCCTGGCGTGGTACGCTGTTGCCGGCGCTCGGGTTCGACAAGCTCCCCACTCTCGTACCGCGTGGCATGCCGGTGTGGTTACGCGTGCGCGCCGAAGGGCGCAACAGTGTCACCATTTCGCGACGTACCGCAGGCGAAGCCTGGCGTGACACGACACTCGTGGTGCGCGCCGATGGACTGGCCACGCTGGCACTCGGTGCCGCCTCGGCGTCGATCGCTGTGCGCGTGAACGACGGACGGGCGCCGGAACTGAACGGCATTATTACCGTAGCCGACCGCGGATGGATTGGTGACGTCGCGCTGTTCGCCGACTATCCGGCGTATCTGGGCCGCACTGATGAATCGATGGAGCCGGTGCCCCCGCTGCGTGTGCCGCGCGGCACGCGCGTGCGCGTGACGGCGATGCTGCGTGGTGGTGCGCGGAACGCGATGCTCACCGATGGTCGTGATACGGTGCGCTTCCCCGCGTCGGGAAACGGCGCGGCGGTGTCGGCTGTCGTTGCGCTCGATCGCGATGGGAGCTGGAGCTGGATCGCATCGGCCACCCCGCAGGCGGATGCCGCGACGTTGCCGCCGGAACTGCCCGATGCCCTCGCGTTCGCAGTGGTGCCGGACAAGGCGCCGGAAGTCGCGATCGTGTCGCCGGTATCGGATACCGCGATCGGTCCGACCGGTATCGTGCCCGTGTACGTAAACGCCAGCGATGATCATGGTGTGAGCAACGTGTCGTTGCAGGTCTGGCGCGAGAGCGTCGGTGCCACGGGCGCAGTTACGCGCGAGCGCATCGATGTGGCGTCGCCGGCATCGCCACTGTTCGAAGGCGGCGCCTCGATCACGCTGGACGGACGAAAGCTCGAACCCGGTGATCGCTTGCATGTCACCGCCATCGCCACCGACGATTCGCCGTGGCGGCAGACTACGGTCAGCGCCGAAGTGGTGCTACGCGTGCCCAGTCTCACCGAACAGCGTGCCATGGTGCGTGCACTGGCCGACTCGTTGGCGTCGCAGGCACAGCGGCTGGCGCAGCAGGAGAAGCGGCTGCAACAGAACACCGACGCCGCCGCGCGGAATCGTGATCTGAAGGGTGGTGGCAAGCCCGAAGACGCGCAGGCGAACGGCACTGCCAAGAGGGACGGCGGCAAGAGCCAGTCGATGAGTTTTTCGGCGGCCGAAAAGGCGAAGCAGCTGGCGCGCGATCAACAGCAGCTGGGCGCCAAAGTGGACTCGTTGCGACAGAACGCGAAGGAACTCGAGTCGCGCTTGAAGAACGCGAACGCGCTCGATACCGCGCTGGCATCGCGCATGAAGGACATTCAGAAGATGCTGCGCGATGCGATGACGCCCGAGATGCAGAAACAGCTCGAGGAGCTCAACAAGAATTCCGATCGACTGAGTGGAACGGAAGCGCAGAAGTCGATGCAGCAACTGGGCGAGCAGCAGAAGCAGATGCGCGAGCAGCTGGAGAAGAGCGCTGAGATGTTGAAGCGCGCGGCGCTCGAGGGTGCGATGCAGACGTTGAGTGACGACGCGAAGGATTTGGCGAAAGAGCAGAAACAGGCGGCTGACCGCATGGACGGGCGTCAAAGCGAGCGCCGTCAGAGCGACGGGGCGCCGTCCAGTTCGAAAGAGATGGCCGATCGTGCCCGCGAACTCGAGCGCGAAGTGCAGGCGCTGGCCAAGCGTCTCGAAGACGCGGGCGCGAAGCCGGGTGCTTCGAAAACACGTGCCGCGCAGCCGCTGGTGAGTCAGGCCGCCGAGGAAATGCAGAAGGCGGCGCAGAAGCAGGCGGGCGAGCAGAAGCCGGGTGAGCAGAAAGCTGGCGAGCAGAAGCCGGGTGAGAAAGCCGGCGAAAAGCCCGGCGCCGAGAAGTCGAACGCACAGCCGAACGGTGGCGAGGGGCAACAGGGGACGCCGAAGCCCGGCCAGCAAGGCGGCCAGCAAGGCGGCCAGCAAGGCGGCCAGCAAGGCGGACAGCAAGGCGGACAGCAAGGCAACCCGGGCGACCAGGCTCGTAAGGCCGCCGACGCCATGGACAAGGCGGCGCAGCAGCTCGCTGCAGCGCGCGACGCGCAGGTAGATGCGTGGAAGACCGAGCTGTCGAGCGAACTCGATCAGTCGATCAACGAAACGATGCAACTGGCGCGACAGCAAGCGGAGCTTGAGCAGAAGGCGCGTAGCCAAGGCGCGCAGGGGATGCAGGGCGAACAGAGCGCACTGCAGCAAGGCGTGCAGCAGGCGGCTGAACGGCTCGAGAAAGCTGGCCGCAGTTCGTCGCTGTTGTCGCAGCGTTCGCAGAAGGCGATGGGCGAAGCGCAGCGTCGCGTGGAGCAGGCGACCCAGCAAATGCAGCAGTCGGGGCAGCCCGGCGGCAGCGAGCAGGCGCAGAACGCGATGAAGGATGCCAGCGAGGCGCTCAATCAGGCACTGTCGTCGCTGGTGCGTGATCGCGAGAAGATGAACGGCGCGCAGTCGGCATCGGGCTTCACCGAGATGATGGAGCAGCTCAAGCAGCTCGCGCAGCAGCAGGGGCAGCTCAACGGTCAGATGCAGGGCCTCAACCTGTTGCCGGGCGGTGCCAAGGGTGACGCGGCGCGACAGCAGTCGCGCGTGTTGGCCAAGCAGCAGCGTGAGGTAGCGCGTTCGTTGAACGACGTGTCGGATGCTGATCAGACGGGTCGCACTGATGCGCTGGCCAAGGAGGCGCAGACGCTCGCGCAGCAGATCGAACGCAGCGGCATCGATCCCGCAGTGGCCGCGCGTCAGCAGCAATTGTACCGCCGGCTTCTCGACGCCGGTCGTTTCCTCGAGCAAGACGAGCGCGATGACCAAGGGCCGCGCGAAGCGAAAGCGGCCAACGGCAACGGCGCGTCCGGTCGCGTCGATGGCTCACAGTCGGGAAAGGCGGCGAACAAGTTCGCGCCACCCACATGGAATGAGCTGCGCGGACTCGGCCCCGACGAGCGGCGCATCGTGATCGAGTACTTCCGCAAGCTCAATGGCACGACGCCGCCGTAAGGTGATCGGCATGACGACGCTGTCACGTTCCCTCCTGGTTGCGCTGTCGCTCGCGTCGCTGTCGGCGGCAACGGTCGCCGTCGCGCGTGCGCAGGCCGTGGTACGACCGCCGGACACGCGTGTGGACACCGCCGACGCGCTGGGCACCGCACTCGACGCGGAAGACAAAGGCGACATGAAGACGGCGGCTCTTGCGTACCGCGCGGTGCTGCAACGCGCACTCATTCCCGGTAACGCCGACGGCGACAAGGTGGCGCTGTCGTTGCTTGGGCTCGAGCGCGTGTGGGCTGAACTGGGCATGCGCGATTCCATCATCCCTGTGGTGCAACGCGTGGTGCAGCTGCGTCCCACCGATCCGGTGGCGCGCAGCATTCAACTGCGCGCGCTGGTCGGCATCGGACGCGACGAAGAGGCGCGTATCGCGTTTACGTCATGGCGTCGTGCCGCCGGCAATGACGGCGCGCCGTTTCGTGAGTACGCGCGGCTGCTGTTGCAACAGGGGCGGGCGCAGGCCGCCGACTCCGTGCTGAGTGAAGCGGGACGTCTGCTGGGTTCCGGCGGCGCGCTCTCCGGCGAAGTCGCCCAGCTGCACGTGGCGCTTGGTCGATGGAACGCGGCCGCGGTGGCGTTCCGCGACGCACTGCGCGACGAACCATATCTCGAAACATCGGCCATGTTCGCGCTGAATCGCGCCCCCGCGCCGGCGCGTGATTCTATTCGCACCGTGTTGCTCGCCGAGCCCGCGCTGTTGGCGCCGCGGCGCTTGCTGTCTGTGCTCGAGTTGGCGTGGGGCGAGCCCCGGCGAGCGTGGTTCGCGCTGTCGTCGGTGAAGGCCGACGATTCGACCTCGGCCGCGTGGCGCGCCTTCGGTGAACGGGCCGAACTCGCACAGTCGTGGCTCGTGGCGCGCGATGCGTGGAGTGCGGTCTTCGAGAAGCGTGGTGATCTCGAGGCGCAGCAGCGCGCCGCGCAGGCGGCGTTGAACGCGGGCGATGCAAACGGCGCGTTGCAGCTGGCGTCGCGCAAGGGGCCGGGCACTGATGCGGTTCGCGCCCGCGCGCTGCTCCCCATCGAGATCGCGGCCCTCGGTGAGCTCGGTCGCGCCTCCGATGCACAGCAACGCATCGAGGCATCGGGCAAGCTGCTCGACGAAACCGCCCGATCGGCCATGGCACGACCTTTGGTGAGCGCGTACCTGCGGGCGGGCGATCTGGCGCGCGCCAAAGAGGCCGTGAAGGGCACGGACCTCGAAGACGACGACGAAACAGTTGGTTGGCTTGCCCTGTATGACGGCGACTTGGCTATCGCCCGTAAGCGGCTGGTGCGCGCGGCGACCCAGCGCGGTGAGCTCGTCGACGCCCTCGGTATTCTGGCCCGCACACGGGTCGATCAATCGCCCGGACTCGGCGCGGCGTTTCTCGCCTTGGCGCGCCGTGATTCGGCGGGTGCGGCGGCGCGATTCATCGCGCTCTCCGACTCCGTTGGACCGGCGGCACCGGCGCTGCTCTCCCTGGCCGCCCGGTTGTCACCGCGCGTCGGAGCGATGACGCTGTGGGATCGCATCATCGCGACCTGGCCCAAGAGTCCGGAGGCGGCGGAGGCGTTGTTGGCTTCGGCCCGCGCACTGCTTGCCGCCGGCGACAAGGCCGGAGCCATCACGCGTTTTGAAACGCTGCTGGTGGACTATCCCACCAGCGCCCTGGCACCACAGGCGCGCCGTGAACTCGAACGCATGAAAGGGCAGGTGCCGCCAGCCGTCTCGTTGTCTGTCACTCGTTGAGCTTCCGCGGGTACATTTCACTCATGCGCTCGTTCGTTCCTTCCGCTCTCCGGAGCTGCGTGATCGCGGCCCTGTTCGTGACTATGGTGTCACTCACCATGGCGCACTCGCTATTGGCCCAGTCGATGCTGGTGCCGATGGACGACAGTCAACGCAATCACCTGAAGGCCTACGGCGTGACGTACCTCGCGCTGAAGAACGGTCAGAAGGCGGAGTGGCTGCTGAACTATCGTGGCGGCTCGTTCCTGCTGCCCGATGCACCTGACCTCCGTCGCCGTGCTGCGCTCGACGGTGTGAGCATCGAGTTGATGACCGATGCCGCGGTGGCCTCGGTGCGCGCGGAAGTTGCCGGCGGTAACATGGACGCCGTCGTGCTGGAGCGTGCGCCCAGGATCGCGATTTACCGTCCGGTGGATCAGCCACCCTGGGACGACGCCGTGACGCTCGCCCTCACCTACGCCGGCATCGAGTTCACCTCGGTGTGGGACGACGCCGTGATGCAGGGGGATCTGTCGAAGTACGACTGGGTGCACCTGCACCACGAAGATTTCACGGGCCAGTTCAACAAGCTCTATCTCGCCTACCGCGACGCGCCCTGGTTCGTCGCGCAGCGTGAGCGTGACATCGCCATGGCCAAGCGTTTCGGCAAAGCCGATGTGCCCGCGCTCAAGAAGGCGGTGGCCGACAACATTCGTGGCTTCGTCGATCGCGGCGGATTTCTGTTTGCCATGTGTGGCGCCACCGAGTCGCTCGATCTCGCCATCGCCGGGTTCGCGGTCGACATCGCCGGACCGTTCTCCGACGGTACACCACCGGCGTCCGATGCCGATGCGCGCATGGACTGGACTCGCGCCCTCGCCTTCAGCGGCGCCCACGTGGAGCCGTCACCGTACATCAATGCGCTCAGTGACATCGACGGTCATCAGGTGAACGTGCCGGCGCGTCGTCAGCCGTTGGGCACGTTTACCCTGTTCGATTTTTCGGCCAAGCTGGATCCGGTGGCCGCGATGCTGGTGCAGAATCACCGCTCGGTGGTGGCCGATTTCTACGGCGTGACCACGAGCTTCAATCGCGCCATCATCAAGCCCGGTGTCACCGTACTCGCCAGCGAAGACGGCGCGCCGTGGAGCAAGTATCTGCACGGTGATTACGGCAAAGGGTCGTGGACCTTTCTCGGCGGTCATGATCCCGAAGACGCGCAGCACGCCATCGGCAGTGCGCCCACCGATCTCTCGCTGCACCCGAACTCGCCGGGCTACCGTCTCATCCTGAACAACGTCCTGTTCCCCGCTGCGAAGAAGAAGCCGCGGAAGACGTGACCGGCAAGCGTGTGATGAAGGCCGGCGCCAAGACCGTCGGCGAGACGCGTCTGTCCCCGAAGGCCGCGAGCGCCGTGCGAGTGGCGATCAAGCTGGCCGGCGGCAACGAAGTCTGTTTCGTGTGCGGCGTCGACGACGAGAATCTGATCACGACGGCGCGTGTGGTGTTCCGCGGCGACGTGCGCAGTGTGCTCGCGCTTCCCGGGGTGGCCGAGCGCGGTGAGTTGATGTTGCACAACCATCCGTCGGGGTTGCTCGAACCCAGTGACGCCGATCTCGAAGTGGCGGCGCGCATTCACGGGAATGGTGTCGGTTTCGCGATCGTCGACAACGAGGCCACGCGGGTGTATGTGGTCGCTGAAGTGCCGCGATCCAAGCAGAAGCTGCCCGTATCGCTCGACGATGTGGACGTCACCCTCGGGCCCTACGGCCTGATCGCGCAGACCATGCAGCGAGTGAGCGGGTCGCGTAGCTACGAAGACCGGCCCAGTCAGCGCGCGATGGCGGCGGCGGTGACCGAGACGTTCAATCGTGGCGGCGTGGCGCTGCTCGAGGCCGGCACCGGAGTCGGCAAGTCACTGGGTTATCTCGTGCCTGCGTTGCGCTGGGCGGCCGCGAACGGGGAACGCACGATCGTGTCGACGAACACGATCACGCTGCAGGAGCAGCTGGTGTCGAAGGATCTCCCGTTTCTGCAGCGCGCACTCACCGATCAGAAAGTGCGCTTCGCGCTGTTGAAAGGCTGGCGCAACTATCTCTGTCTCATGCGTCTCGAACAGGCGCGCGGGGCAGGAGCCGCGTTGTTCGACGCCGCCGGCGCCGGCGATGTGGAGCAGATTGCCGAGTGGGCGGAGAAAACGCAGGACGGCTCGCTGTCCGACTTGCCTACGCCGCCACGTCCGGATGTGTGGGATGAGGTCGCGGCCGAGCCGGATCTGTGCGGACGCATGAAATGTCAGTTCTACGACAAGTGCTTCCTGTTCAAGGCGCGTAAGGAAGCGGCGGCCGCCGATGTGGTGGTGGTGAATCATCACCTGCTGCTGTCGGATGTCGCCGTGCGACGTCAGGCGCAGAACTGGGAAGACTCGGCGGTGCTGCCAGCCTACAAGCGGCTGGTGATCGACGAAGGGCATCATCTCGAGGATGCGGCCGCGTCGCACTTGGGTAGCTCGATCACGCGACGCGCACTGGCGCGCTTGTTCAACCGACTCGAGCGGCGTGGCAAAGGTCTGTTGCCGGCGCTCGCCGCCAAGTTGGGTGGCTTCAGCGATCTGCACAGCGTGGCCAGTCTCGACCTCGTGCAACAACGCATGGTGTCGAGCGCTGCCACGGCACGCGACCGCACGCAGCTGTTGTTCGAATTGCTGTCGGCGGTACTGGAGGGCACGGGTGCGCCCATTTTACGTCTGACCGACGAGTTCCAGCAGCACCCGCTCTGGATCAATGGCATTGAAGACACGCTGGCCGAGTTGCTTATCGAGATCGCGGCGCTGTCGGACGGATTGCGCCTGGTCACGGAGCGGCTGGAGAGCGATCAGAAACGCAGTGAAGAGATGGCGCCGCTGCTGAACGAGGTGCGGGCGGTCACGCGTCGTCTGGTCGGCGCCGGCGATTCGTTGTCACGCGGATTGCAGCCACCCAAGGACAAAGATCCGGTAGTACGCTGGATGGAGTTTCAGGGCAAGCCGACTGCCACTGAGCGGAACGTAGCCGTGCATTGCGTGCCGCTCGATCTGGCGCCGGTGCTGCGCGACGACCTGTTCGGACGCGTGGAGACCACCGTGATCACCAGCGCCACGTTGGCCACCGATGGCGGATTCGGTTTCCTGGAGCAACGACTCGGTCTCGACGACGGGAAGTTCACCAAGCGTTCGGCGATCTTCGACTCGCCGTTCAACTACCCGCGTCAGGCGCTGCTGGTGGTGCCGACCGATTTGCCGGCGCCGAACGAACATCCGCGTGAACATTTCGCGGCGGTGGTGCAGCACATGCGCGACCTGATCGTGGAGAGTGACGGCGGACTGTTCGGGTTGTTCACCAGTCATCGCGACGTGCGCGAGATGGCGCAGCAGCTGCGCGAGATGGGCATGGACGGTCGCACGCCGTTGTTGGTGCACGGCGAAGAGCCGCGCGATGTGTTGCTGCAGCGCTTTCGCGATTCCGGGCGCGCCGTATTGCTGGGTACGGCGACATTCTGGGAAGGGGTAGACGTGCCGGGAGACGCGCTGCGTGGCCTGCTGATCGCGAAGTTGCCGTTTCGGGTACCCACCGAGCCCATGGTGGCCGCCCAGTGCGAAGCGATCGAGGCGCGCGGAGGTAATGCCTTCGTGGAGTTCATGCTGCCGCATGCGTCCCTTCGACTGAAGCAGGGATTCGGTCGACTGATCCGTACAGCCACCGACTCCGGTGTGGTAGTTCTGAGTGATCCACGAGTCGTCACGAAGCGCTACGGACGTGATCTGCTGAGTGCGCTGCCGCCGGCGACAAGAGTGACGGGGCCGTGGGGTACGGTGCGGGCTGACGTGTCACGGTTCTATGCGGGCAGTCGGACGAACGGATAGCTTTTAGTACGCACGACTCCCGCCCCACGACTCAGGACCCACGAGCTCATATGCATACTCCGTCAAAGATCGTTTGCGTTGGCCGCAACTACGTCGCGCACGCCTTGGAAATGGGCAACGATGTGCCAAAAGAGCCGATGTTCTTTCTCAAGCCGCCGTCGTCGATCATTCGCGATGGCGACGCCATCGTGCTGCATCCGATCTCGACGCACATCGAGTTCGAGGGCGAGATTGCGCTGGTGATCGGCAAGCGTCTCACCAAGGCCACTGAAGAAGAGGCCATTGCCGGGATTGCCGGTGTGGTGGCGCTGAACGATGTGACCGCGCGCGACTTGCAGCGCAGCGACAGTCAGTGGTCGCGCGCCAAAGGCATGGACACGTTCTGCCCGATCGGTCCCGAGAACCCGCTGCCGGCCGATCTGTCGGGGATCACGTTGATCACCCGCGTGAACGGCGTGGAGTGCCAGCGGGCCACCGCCGCCGACATGGTGTTCCCGATCCCGATGGTCATTTCGTTCATTTCCCAATTCATGACATTGGAACCCGGCGATATCGTGGCCACGGGAACTCCGGCCGGAACGAAGGCGCTGCATCCTGGCGATGTGGTCGAAGTGGAGCTCGTGGGACTCAGTATCGTGTCGAATCCCGTCGTTGCTGGCACCTGAGCCGGAATTCAGGGTACCTTTCGTAAATGTCCACGATTCCCCCTTCTCGCGATCGTAAGGGACGCCTTCGTCAGGGTCTCCCTGGCGATGGGCCGCCGGTTTCGCCGGCGGGGGGAGTGGTAACGCCGGATTCCACTCGGAAGCGCGGCGTTATCAGCGCCCGGGCGCGTTCCGGTGGCGCGGTGGCCGAGAAGCAGCGCGCCTCCCGAGCCGTCCTGTTCGCCGTGGGTTTCCACGTGGTGGTTGGCGCCGTGCTGGTCCAGCTGTTGACGTTCGGCCACGGTATTCCCTCGTGGCTGCGATTTGGGTCGGGTGAGCCCCCCCTCGAGGAGCGGCTTACGTACGTGGCGCCGCGCGAGCAGCCAAAGCCGGTGGCGCAGGTCAAGCCGACCCCCACGAATACGAAGGCCACGCGACTGCCGGTGTCGACGCCGGCTGTATCGGCACCCGAGGCGGTGTCTGTGCCGTCAGCGCCGCGCGATACGGGCAGTGGCGCGGCCGTTGGTCAGGGAGACGGGAGTGGCATCGGAGCGGTCGATCCAAACCTGCGCGGCGTGCGGCCCGGCTACTTCGACGGTCGCGTGTGGCGTGATCCGGTGGTCGTCGGCAATGCCGGTGGCGGCGGCGGTGGTGACCGCGCCGACAATCTGGACAGCATCATGGGCTTCATGCTCACGCAGGCGAGGGACTCGCTCGATTCGCTGAATCGTGCGCAGGGGCGCACTGGCCGCGCGCCCGGCGATTGGACCAAGACGGGCAAGAACGGCGAGAAATGGGGCTGGGATAGCCAAGGCATTCGCCTGGGCAAAGTCATGATCCCGAACGCCTTGCTGGCGTTGTTGCCGCTCAATGCGGCGACCGCCGGACGCATGAGCGGAAACATGACGCAGATGGACGCCGAGCGTCGCTTGTCGGCGTCGCGGGCGGACATCATGCGAATGTCCGAGCGCGGCTTGGGCGAAGCCGACTTCCGCAAGATCGTGAATGAACTGCGCGATCGCCGCGAGACCGAACGGCGCAACAGATTGAAGGCGCCAAGTGCCACGGTCGCCGCCCCGTTGAAGAGCGGCGGCGACAAGTAGCGCGGGCTACGCGTCCTGCTTCAGGAACGCCACCGCCGCCGCCACCCGCGCCAGCGAATGCTCGCGCCCCACGTACAGCAGCACCTCGAAAATTCCCGGGCTGACCGTTTTTCCCGTGAGCGCAACGCGCAGCGGCTGAAAGATCTTGCCGCCCGAGATACCCTGCTCCTCGGCCAGCTTGCGCAGCGCCTCTTCCATGGCCGCCGGCTCCCACGATTCGAGTAGCGCGAGTCGATCATGCGTGGCCTGCAGGATGTCGCCGGTCACGGCGGCATCACGCCACTGCTTGCCGATCGCCTCGGTGTCGTACTCCACCGTTTCGCCGAAGAACGTGGTGGCCAGCTGCACGATCTCGTCGGTGAGGCGCGCGCGCACCCGCAGCAATTCGAGCACGCCGTGAAACCATTCACGCCGTGATTCGAGCTCGGAGACAGTAGCCAGTCCCGCCTTCTCGAAGAGCGGCGCCACGATCTGCGCCAGCTCGGCGATCGGAATCAGCGCCAGGTGCTGCCCGTTCATCCACTCCAGCTTCTTGGTGTCGAATATCGCCGCTTTCGCATGCAGTCCATGCACGCTGAACCGCTCGATCAGCTCGGGCATGAGCATCACTTCGATGTCGTCACCCGGCGACCATCCCAGCAGCGCCAGGAAGTTGAGCATCGCCTGCGGCAGAAAACCGAGGTGCTGATAATCTCCCACGGCCGTCGCGCCATGACGCTTCGACAGCTTCTTGCCGTCGCCGCCGTGAATCATCGGCACATGCCCGAACTGCGGGACGTCGGCGCCGAGCGCCCGGTAAAGCAGGATCTGCTTCGGCGTGTTCGAGATGTGATCGTCGCCACGCATCACCAGCGTGATGCGCATGGCGATGTCGTCGGAGACCACCGCCATGTTGTATACCGGCGTTCCGTCGGAACGGAGGATGATGAAATCCTCGATGTCCTTGTTCGGGAACGCGATGCGCTCATGCACCAAGTCGGGCCACTCGGTGTACCCGTCGGGTACCTTGAAACGGATCGCGTACGGCTCGTGGCGGGCCAGCTTCCCGGTGATCTCGGCGTCGCTGAGCATGGCGGTATCGCGATCGAACCGGTACGACTCGCCACGGGCCTCGGCCTCGTTGCGCAACCGCTCCGTTTCCGACGGCGGCGTGAAGTCGCGATATGCGGCGCCGCTATCGAGCAGGCGGTGGGCGTCGGCGTAGTGCCGCTCCACGTTCGCACCCTGGTACACGACCTCTTCGTCCCACGTGAGGCCGAGCCACTCGAGCCCTTCGAAAATCGCGCGGGTGCTTTCGTCGGTGCTGCGGGCGCGATCGGTGTCTTCGATACGCAGCAGAAAGTCGCCGTCGAATTTCTTCGCGTAGAGCCAGTTGAAAAGGGCTGTACGCGCGCCGCCGACGTGAAGAAAGCCGGTCGGCGATGGAGCGAAGCGCACACGGGGGCGCTTCGCGAGGGACTCAGGCGACGACATAAGTGCGGCAGACCGAAAAGTCGAAAACACGACAAAATTGGGTATAAAAACAACGCGGGCCCGCCGACAGTGCAGCGGACCCGCGCAGCGGAGAGGGCGGGATTCGAACCCGCGATAGAGGTTGACCCCCTATGCCGGTTTAGCAAACCGGTGCCTTCAGCCTCTCGGCCACCCCTCCAAGCTTGCCGACGGTGCCCGAGGGCAGCGCAGCAGGCCAGTTGTGCTTCGGACCAGCAATCTCACCCGGAGACGCCCCGGGGTCAACCGGTCACGTGATCGTTGGATCTCGCGAAATCTCCAGGGGAACGTGTCGGCGCGGCCCTTGCACTACCAATCGCTACCGTCCGTTTTCCGTCTGTTTCCCGCCCATTCAGGGAGCTACTGATGTCGAAATCCGCCAAAGTCCATACCCATTTCCATACGCGCGTCGCCCTACCCGGCAACACGCGCGCGGCCATGGGGGTGATCCTCAATGATCGTCTCGCCGACTATCTCGATCTCGAGCGACAGGCCAAGCAGGCGCACTGGAATATCCGCGGCGCCCGCTTTCAGCAACTCCACGAGTTGTTCGATGCGACGGCCACGCTCGCGGTCGGCTGGTCTGACGAACTTGCTGAGCGCGCCGGGCAGCTCGGCGTGCCGGCTGAGGGCACGTTGTCAGTGATTGCCGAACGGAGCCGCCTGCCGAAGGCACCGCTGGTCGTGGACCACGCCGACGAATGGGTGCACGTGGTGGCCGAAGCGCTGGCCTTCTGTGCCAATGCCGCGCGGGCCGACATCGAGGAGGCGTCGGCGGCCGATGATGCGATCACGGCCGATCTGCTCACGCGTATTACAGGCGAGACGGACAAGCAGCTGTGGTTCGTGGAGTCGCACCTCGAACCGGAGCCCAAGTAGCTCGCGTTACTTGCCGGCGGCCTTCAGCACCGCGTCACGCTTGGCCTTGAACTCGGTGCCAGGCTTCCAGTTCGGCCATACGTTTCGTCACTGGGCTGCTGATAGTCACGAGACGTGTACTCTTCGCGCTTTTTCATGCCGTAAGTGGAATCTTTGCCAACGAATTGCACACCGGCTTCGGTGTAGAGCAAAGGCACGCCCTGCTTGGCAAACTCGAAATGATCGGACCGGTAGAAGAAACCCTTCTCCGGCTCCTGATCGGCCGCGACCATACGGCCGGCCGGACGGATCACGTCGGCTTGGTCGACAGCGCGCTAAACCCCTTGGCGATCTCCAACAATTGCGCCGTGCCACTCGCGTTGTCCGGCGCACCGTTGAAGATCTGATCACCCTCGATGCTGGTATCGCGACCCGGATGATCCCAATGCGCATTGTAGAGCACGAACTCATTCTTGCGCGCGGCGTCGCTGCTTTCGAGCGTGGCGACTACGTTGCGCGATTCTACGCGACGCGTGGTGTTGCTGATGCGAACGCGACACACCGTTCGCTACCAGTCGAGTCGCGTGATCTTGCCGTCGCCGCCCACGATCCAGGCGTGCGTGCCGACCGCGCTTACACCCGTGGTGAGCGCATCGGTAAGCGTGCGCCACGTGCGCGCGGCGTCGGTGGTGATGAACGCGCCGCCGTAGCTGGTCACGATCGCTGTCTCGCGGCCGGCGCCGGGCACCCACGCCACACCCACGAGGGCACCGGGAAGTGGCGGACGGGTGCGGAGCTCCCATGTGCGTCCGGCGTCGGTGGTAATGCCGACCACAGCGGTGGAGGAGTCGGTGCGCAGGCGGTCGATATCGGCGGCCACTACCATACCGGTCTGGCCGTCTTTGAAGGCGAGCCCGGTAAGCCCGGCCACGGTGCCGCGCGTGAACGGCGTATTTTCCACGTCCCACGTGCGTCCGCCATCGCGACTGCGCAGCAGCCGCGCGCCCGGCGAGCCCGTGGCAATGAAGACCGTGCGCGCATCGCCATGCACCACGCAGAGTCCAGATGCCGCGAACGCGCCTTCGCCGGGCAGTGGTGCCGGTACCACCGACGGTGCCAGGAGCCGCCACGACACGCCGTCGTTGTCAGTGTGCAGAATGTTCGTGTGTCCGCCCGACGCATCGCTGAACGCTACGCCGGTGCGGCCACGTCCACTACCGAAGGAAATACAGTCGTAAAACGCGGCGGTGTCGGGGTTCATGAACTGCAGGGTCCACGATGCGCCGCCGTTGGTGGTGCGATAGATCCTCGATTTGGCGCCGCTGCCGGCGGACATGATCCACGCGGTGTCGGCAGCGATGGCGTGGACGTCGCGAAACTCGAGCGAGTCGCCACTGGCCGTGGGGCGCGCCTCCCACGTGTCGCCGCCGTTGATCGAGCGCAGGACCACGCCGCCATGGCCTGAGGCCCACACCACACGCTCAGAGACCGCATGCACCGCTTGCAGCAGCTTGGCGGTACCGCTGGTCTGCTCGGTGATACGCACGGCAGGGGCGAACGCCGGGGTCGGCGTCACGGACTGTGCCAGCAGAGGGGGCACGCAAGTCGCCAGGGCAACCAATGGCGTCAGCGCGCGCGCGCGCAGAAAGCGAGGCATGGACGAAATCGAGACGGCACAGAAGATGTTCACTTCGGGTACGGCGTAGGTGAGATTCGAACTCACGGAACCCTTTCAGGTTCGGCGGTTTTCAAGACCGCTGCCTTAAACCACTCGGCCACCACGCCCTTCGGTCGCGCGACGTGCTCGCCAGCGACCTGAGGGAAGAAAATGGCCAGAGCCCCGCGTGGGCAACCCCTGAGCTACACCCGATGCATCCCGGAGACCTCATGCGCCCACAATCCGTTCTGAGCCACGCAGGCCGCCAGTGAGCCTGCGTGCCGTCCGGCAGGAATACGACGCGCTGGCGGGGCGCTACGACCAGCGGTGGACCGGTTACGTGGCGGCCTCCACGGCGCTGGCCAACGCGCGGCTGCCGCTGAAGCCGGGCATGCGGGTGCTCGACGTGGGCTGCGGCACCGGTGTCCTCCTGAAGCAGCTTCGGGAGCGGATGCCCGACGCCCGGTTCCTCGGCGTCGACGCCGCGCCCCGCATGCTCGCCCAAGCCCGACAGCGCCTGGGGCGACGCGTGCCGCTGGTCGAGGGCAGCGGTGAGGCGCTGCCGCTGTCCGACCGAAGCGTCGATGCCGTGGTATGTACCAGCGCACTGCACTACATGGCCGACGCGCCGCGCGCCTTGAGTGAAATGCATCGCGTGCTCACACCCGGCGGCACGCTGGTGCTGGTGGACTGGTGCGCCGACTTTGTGACCATGCGGGCGCTGGATCGGGTGCTGCGCGTGGTAGACCGCGCGCACCAGCGGACCTTCACCGCACGCCAGGTGCGGTCGCTGGCGGCTGGTGCCACGTTCGAACATGTCGACATCGCTCGTTGCAAGATTGACCATTTCTGGGGACTCTTCGCGCTCACGGCGCGCGTTCCCGCGTAGCTGCTCTCCCTCTCGCCGCACCGGTCATGCCCGAACTCCGCAAGCCGTATCTGCTGTATCTCGGCCACAGCACGCAGCCCACCGACACCAAGACCGCCTGCGGTCTGCGCGATTGGTGCCCCGACGATGTGATCGGCGAAT
>NZ_JBDNFF010000387.1:0-32949 GCF_041689975.1 Gemmatimonas sp. | reverse complement strand
CTGCAGGTTCAACGACGCCGGTGAAGCGATGAGGCTGCTGATCTTCGGACCACCTGTCGATGGCGGCGTGACCGCGGTCGGTGCGCTGTCCCGACAGGCGTTCAACGCAGGGACCGTGGCGCCAAGTGTGGCCAGCAGCACACTGCGATGCAGCGCAATCTGCAGCAAGTGACGCCTCACGGCGAACACGCGAAAGCGGTACGAAGAAAGCCTCATAGTGAATGGACGCTAGCGGCTCGCGCTATGCGGGCGCAACGGTCAGTCCGTAGCTTTCAGAGATCACTCCGCGCTCCGTGCCGTACGCACTCTTTTCCCGTGTCTTCGTATGACCTCTTTCACGCCGTGCCGTCGCTGGTCCCTCGTGCCGAGCCTGCTGTTCGTGTTCGGCATCGTCGTCCCGTCCCGCGTCGTCGCACAGGTCGCCACGACCCGTCCCGCCGCTGGTGCGGCCGCGCGTCCAGCACCGGCCGATCCCGATGTCTATCTGCTGCCGCTCGTGGGCCGAGGCGACGCGCTCAAGATCGGCGTGCCGGCCAACGTGTCGCGCCGCGCGGGTTACGACAATCAACCGGCCTTTCAGCGGGATTCGCGCGCGTTGTACTTCACGTCGAACCGCGGCGACGGACAGAGCGACATCTACCGCAACGATTTCAGCACGGGACTCACCGCCCCGCTGCGTGCCACGAAGCCGGAGAGCGAATACTCGGCCATGCCGACCCTCGACGGAAAATCGCTCACCGTGATTCGGGTGGAGGCCGACTCCGCGCAACGGCTCGCGCAGTTTCCATTCGATGGTTCGGCGCCGACGGTGCTCTTTCCGGCGATCAAGCCGGTGGGATACTTCGCACAGGCCGACGACAGTACGTGGGCCATGTTCGTGCTCGGTTCGCCCGCCACGCTACAACTCGCGCGCACGGGCAGGGGTCGTGAACAGACCACCGGAAGCGTGATCGCCAGCAATGTGGGACGCTCGCTGCATCGCATTCCCGGCACCGCGCAGGTGAGTTACGTGCAGAAGGGTGGCGCCGCGTGGTACGTGATGCGACTCGATCCCGTCTCGCGTCGCGTCGACACGTTGATCGCGTTACCCAAGGGCAGCGAAGACGTGGCCTGGGTCGATAGCACGACGCTGCTCGTGGGCAGTGGCACGCAGCTCATGCAGTGGCGGCGTGGTACGACCGAGTGGAAGTCGCTCGGCGATCTCGCCTTCGCGCATCTCGCGAACATCACCCGCTTGGCCGTGAGTCCGAATGGTCAGTGGCTCGCGCTCGTGGCCGAGCCGCAAGCGCGGGCGTCAAACCCGTCGCCCGGGGCCGCAGCGATGCCGGGCGATCGAATCGACAAGGCGTCGGTCAAGCGGAACATCGAGATCCTCGCCGCCGACTCGATGGAGGGACGCATGACAGGCTCGCGAGGCCAGGAGCGTGCGGCGATCTGGCTCGAACAGCAGTATCGCGCCGCGGGCCTCACGCCGGCGGGTGACGCCGGCACGTTCCGTCAGCATATCCCGCTGCGCCTCGCGCAGGGCCCGGCCAATGCGCCGGGGCGCACGCGTCCGGCGCCGGTGGCGTCGTGGGCCGCCTGGGATTCGCTCCCTGTCGAGCAGCGACTACGCACATCGAACGTGGCGGCGATGATCCGCGGCAGCGATCCGGTACTGCGCGATGAGGTCGTGCTCGTAACCGCGCACTACGATCACATCGGCATCCGCGAGCCGGTCGATGGTGATTCCGTCAACAACGGCGCCGATGACGACGCCTCGGGCAATGTGGCACTTGTCGAGATGGCGAACGCGCTCATGAAAGGACCGCGTCCCAAGCGCACGATTCTGTTCATGTCGATCACCGGCGAAGAAGTCGGCGGGTTCGGCACCAGTTGGTACATCCGCCACCCGTTGTTGCCACTCGAGAAGACGGTAGTCGATCTGAACGTGGAGATGATCGCGCACGTGGACTCGCTCGCCGGTGGTTTCGGCAAGGCGTGGCTGACCGGCTATGAGCGCTCCACGTTGGGCGAGCTGCTGGCCGACAACGGCATCCCGCTCGTGCCGGACCCACGCCCTGGGCAGAACTTCTTCTCACGGAGTGACAATGTGGCGTTCGCGCGAATCGGCATCCCCGCGCATTCGCTCTCATCGTACAATCTCGTGACTCCGTACCATTCCCCGAAGGACGAGGCGTCTATTGTGAATGTCGAGCATATGGCGCAGGTGATCTCCGCCACTACGAAAGCCGTGCGCCTGTTGTCGGACGGCCCCAAGCCGACCTGGCATCCTGGTGGTCGCCCTGATGCGCCCGCGCCGAGGCCGCCACGATGAAGACTCGCGTGAAGTCGCGCATGCCATCGCTCACGCGCTGGGGCGCGTTCGTTGGTGTGGCGCTGCTCGCGGCGTGCGGAGACGGCTCGTCGAGCATGACGCCGCCACCACCACCGCCCGCCGTCGTCGTGTCACGAGTCGATGTGTCGGCTGCCACGACGGCGATGACCCAGTCGCAAACGGTGCAGTTCTCCGCCGTGGCGCGCACATCGAGCGGCGCCGTGGTGACCAGTGACCAGCCGGTATGGAGCTCCACGGCACCGAGCATCGCCTCGGTGAGCGCGTCAGGCGTCGTGACCGGTGTAACGGCCGGTTCCGCGACCATTCGCGCGACCGTGGGTGCCGCGACCGGCACACTCGATGTCACGGTGACATCGGGTGCGGGCGTGCTGGCCGCTATCGTAGTGAGCGCGCAAGATCTCACCATCCCGCTGGGGCAGCTCACGCAAGCTACGGTCGGCGGACGTGACGCCTTGGGAGGGACCGTGGCGCTCGGTACCCGCGTCGTCACGTGGAGCACCAGCAACGCCGCGATCGCCACGATTACAGCGGCCGGTGTCGTGACTGGTGTTGGAGTAGGAACGGCCAGCCTGCGGGCGTCGGTCGTCGACGGGGCCGTACCGAGAACCGGCAGCGTGCAGTTGATCGTGAGCAGCATTCCCAACGCACCGACCACTGCTGATGTGTTCATGCCGGGGCTGACCTTCAGTCCCTTTGAAACGGTGGTGAAGCAGGGCGGTACCGTGCGGTTCATTTTCCCCGCGCTGGCGCACAACGTGATCTGGGATCGCCGACTCGCCGGCTCGCCGACGGATATCAATACCATCAGCAGCGTGACGGTGGCCCGCACGTTCCCCACGGCCGGCGTGTTTCAATACACGTGTACGCTGCATCCGGGCATGGATGGTACGATCATCGTGAGTCCGTAACGCGAGCGCCCTTGCACGCGCACGACGCACGAAGGGCGCACCCGACAGTAGGGTGCGCCCTTCGTACATCATCATCCTTCTCGCGCTACGCGTTGCTCGCTACGCCTTGGTGACATTGCGGAACCGCGGTGTGTAGTCGGGGAACACGACCGACAGGTTATTGTTGCCCAACCGGTTCTGCACGATCTCGGCGAGAATGTCGCGGTGATCGAGCGTGACGCGAAGATCCTGGCCATTTTCGAGATTCTCTCGCGCCAGTCCGGGCCAACCATTCGTGAGCACACGTCCACCGTTGATTTTCTTGCCCATGGCGAAGGCGACGTTGCCGCGGCCATGGTCGGTGCCGCGGTTGCCGTTCTCACGCGCGTTGCGACCGAACTCGGAGATCACCACGACGGTCACGCCATACGACGTCGTGCCTTGAATGAGGTCGGCGTGGAACGCGGCCAGCGCACTCGCGAGATCGAGCATTCGATTGTGCATGGCGCCACCGTCGAGCGTGGCCACCGGTCCTTGCGTGGCGTGCGTGTCCCAGCCGCCGTTGAACGCATGCACCGCCTCGACGCCGACATCGGCCTTGATCAGCGCGGCCGTGGAACGCAGCGCCTGACCAAATCCGCTGGCCGGATACATCGCGCCGTTCGCCGGCGCGTAGCCGGTGAAGTTGATCCGTTGCAGCAGCGCAATCGTGTTCGTGGCATCGAGCGCATTGTCCTGCACCGGATTCACCGTGCCGCCGTGGTTCGCCGCGAGCCACTGCGCTCGCGCCGTGGCCGTGGCCGCACTGCCACCGATCGTGAAGTTCGCGGGATTCGGAATCGGAAGGGTCTTCGGTCCCGCCGACAACGTCTGCGGCATTCCCGACGTGAAGCTCAGCCCACGTAGCGGCGCGTTGCTCCGCGTGGGAGCGCTGGTCGCGAGATGTCGGCCAAGCCAGCCACCGGTGATACGCGGATCCCTCGGTTTGCCGAGTTCCATGTACCGCTGTGCGTCGAAGTGCGAGCGCGAGTTGTCGACCGATCCGGTCGCGTGGGCCACCAGCAAGTCGCCGTTAGTGTACGCGGGCATCAACGGCGCCATGCCCGGCGAGAAGCCGAAGAAGTCGTCGAGTGCGACCGCCTTCGGACCCGTGCCCGCTGCATCAGGACGGGCGATCGCGATGTTCGGACGACCCGTGTAATAATCCGGATCGCCAAACGGCACGACCATGGACATGCCGTCGGTGCCACCGCTCAGGAATACGGAGACGATGATGTCGCGGCTGCCGTTCGACGACTGCGCCAACACGACCTTGGGAAGCCAGGTCGGGAGCAGGGCACTTACGCCCACGCCGCCCGCCAACGTCAGGAAATCACGGCGTGCCAGTTGCTGGTATTCCCGGCACCCGTCTTCTGTCGATTCATCACTCATGTGGCGACTCGGCTCACGTGAAAAGGGGGCATCAGAACCACTGGTACTCCTGCGCACTGCCAGCAAGCGCAATTGTTTCACGCACCATGGCATCGCTGTACGTGCCGCTGCGCAGATACGTGAGCAGTTGCGTGCGCAGCGCCGGCGAAAGCTCGCCACCGAACATGCGGGTATTAATCTGCGCGACCACGCCATCGGCGGTGTCCGGCGTGCGGAACGGCATGGAATCCACGCGCGTGGTTGTCGCGCTGTTTTGCGTCGACAAGTACTGCATGTACGACCAGCGGGTAATCACGAGTCCACTCCACCAATCCACCCGATCGGGATAGCCGTTGGGCTGTTCCCACAGGAACATCGGCATCCCCATCTGGTCGGCGCGCTGACGCGCCGCTCGGATGTTGGTGATCGTGGCGCCCATGCCGCGCATCGCGGAAACGCCAAGGTGGAAGGGGCGTTTGTACTTGGCCGGGGCCGCCGCCAGGTTTTTGCCCGACAGAATCGTGCGGATCATCGCCTTGATGTCGCCGCCCGTGGACAGGTACGTCGCGGCAGTCGCATCGACCACCGTCTGCGGCGGCTCGTAGGCCAGGAGCCAGCGTGCCATCTTGAGCGAGATGTAGGCCGCCGTGCTCGGATGCTCGATGAGCATCCGAATCGCCGTGTCGCCCTCGCCCTTCATCTCCGCGTCGGTCGCGGTGACGGGCATGGCCGGGAACGAACGGCCAAGGAACGTCTTCGCGTTGCGATCGTGGAAGCTGCGATTGAACGAGAAGATGCCGGCACCGGCGGTGGTCCATCCGGTGAGCATGCGCGAGAGCTCCGCGACGTCGGTTTGCGAGTAGCCGCCGGTGACACCCAGCGTGTGAAGCTCCATGATTTCGCGCGCGTAGTTCTGATTCGGCGTCGGCGTGCGGCTGCGATTCTGGTCGAGATACACGAGCATCGCACCGCTGTGTGCGCTGGCGCGCAACAGCTCGGGAAACGTCCCCATCGCGTTCGGACGGATCACATCGCGATCGTCGACCAGCTTCAGGTAGCCGACTCTGTTCAGGCTGATCGTGAAATGGTCGGTCCAGAACTCCACCATACGCTCGCGCAGCTGCGCCTTGGAGAACGCCGCACGATACCAGGTGGCGTCGGCGAGTTGCATGGCGACCTCGTTACCCTCCTGTGTCGCGAGCATCGCGGACGCCATCTGCGTCATCGGCAGGCGGGCGGAAACGATCGCTTCGATGGCACTGTCGTCGATCTCGGCGACACGCAGATGATAGTCGAGATAGCCGGCGTAGCCCAGTCGCCGTGCCAGCGCGACTTCCTCAGGGTTCATCCCCATCGTGACACGACGCACAAGGCGCAGCACGGGATCGCTCCACGCGGCCGACGGATCGGCGGCCGTGTTCGGCGTCTGCCCGTTGGGGAATGCTCGCCCGCCGCGGCCGCTGGGCCGCTGGGCCTCGAGCGTCTGCGCGGCGGCGAGTCCCACTGCGGCCGAAGCGCCAAGCGTGAAGAAGCGACGACGACTCGGACGGCTGTCGTCTATGGTCGCGGCCTCGGTCCCTGATTCCGGATGTTCAGCGTCGTTCGTCGACATGGCGGTTTGCTGAAGGGGCGACTGGTGAGAACCTGTTGCGAAGCCGCGAAAATGGGAACACGCGAACGCTCGGACGTAGCGGACCAACTGTCAATAGGACGCACGGCTGAGACCGCTTCACGTTGGTACCAGAACCGTCCAGTGTCTGAAGTCTGGCCCAAGCGATGACGATTCCCTTGCTTTTGGGACGGTCAAAAACTGCTGGCGTTAATCCCATAAATCGCCTGCAGCAGCGCGAGGGCTACGAAACCGACCACGCCGCCAAAGCCCAGGATCATCACGGGCTCGATCAGCGCCACGGCACTCGTGATCACCCGTTGGACCTGATCGCTGGCCGCCGTCGCCGCGCGACGGGCCAACGGGGCCAGGGCGCCGCCCTGTTCGCCCGCTTCGAGCAGTCGTGTGGCGAGTGGGGTCAGAGACCCGAACAGCGCCTGCGACACCGAGCCACCGTCGCGTACGACCACTTCCGCGCGGGCCAGCCGCTCCGCGATGGCGTCGTTGCCCACGGTCCCGCTCGCCAGGGACATCGCGCGCAGCAGGGGCACGCCCGATTCGAGCGCCACCGCCAGCGTGCCGAGGTAGCCGGCAGCGGCTTGCTCACGTTCGAAGCGACCAACCAGCGGCCAGCGGAGGCGCGCGGCGTGCCAGCGCCGGCGCCGCGACGGATCCTGCAGGGACTGGCGCACCGCCACACCGGCCAGCACGACCGCCACCGCCAGCAGCCAACCGAAACGGGAGAGCAGGGCGCTTATGCCGATCAGCAGCCGCGTGCTGGCCGGTACGGTACCGCCGGCGCCCGCGATCAGATCGGCGAACCGCGGCACGACGACCACCAGAATGACCACCGTGCCCACTGTCGATGCAAACGCCAACAGCGTGGGGTACACCAGCGCGGCGCGCACGCGCGCTCGCAGCTGGCTCCGCTGCTCCAGATCGTCGGCCAGGCGGGCAAACGTGTCCGCCATACTTCCCGAAGCCTCTGCAGCGGCCAGCAACGGGGCATAGGTGCGAGGGAGGGCCTCCACGCGGGCCGCCGCCTCGGACAGCGACTCGCCGCGCGTCACGGCCTCCTGGAGCCCGCCAAAGGTGCGCTGCCAGCGCGGGTCGGTCTCCCCCGAGGCGGCGAAGGCCAAGGCGCGCTCCAGCGGCACTCCTGATTCCAGCAGCGTGGCGACCGACCGTGTCAGAATCGCCAGCGACTCGTCGCCGTCCGTGATGCGGCGGGCGAGACGATCCAGGAATCGCGCCGGCGACGCCGACGCCACCGCCGTCGCTGATGACTTCGTCGCCGCAGCCGTGGCCGCGGCGCGCGTGGGCTCGAGTTCGATCACCCACAGCGAACGTCGGCGCAGAAGATCGGCCGCAGCCTCCGCCGTGGCGGCATCGACCTCACCGCGCGACATCGTGCCTTGGGCATCGACCGCCTGATACCGCCATCGCGTCGCACCCGCCGGCGCCGGGGGGCCGCCACTCACGCGCCGTCGTCCTCGCTCACCATGCGCGCCACTTCGTCTATTGTCGTGTCACCTGCGGCCACACAGCGCCACCCATCCTCGCGTAACGGGCGCACGCCGCGTGCCCGCACCATCGTCCGCAACTCCACCAGCGAGGTACCCTGCGTGAACGCACCTCGCAACGTATCGTCGAGCACCAGCAACTCGGTGATCGCCACCCGACCGCGGAATCCGGTGCCCGCGCAATGCGCACACCCCGACCCCTCGCGCAGCCGGGTGATCGGCACGCGAGACTCGGTGGTGCGCACCCGCTCGGGCTCGGAGAGCGCGCGCCACGCGCCGCAGAGCGCGCACACCCGACGCACCAGCCGCTGCGCCAGCACGCCCTGCAACGTTGCACTCAGCAGGTACGGCGGCACGCCCATCTCCTGCAATCGCGCCAGCGCCGCGGTGGCATCGGTGGTGTGCACGGTGCTCAGCACCAGATGTCCCGTGAGCGAGGCCTGTACCGCGATGTCGGCGGTCTCAGCGTCGCGCAGTTCGCCCACCAGGATCACGTCAGGATCGTGCCGCAAGATGGCCCGCAACGCGTTCGGAAAGCCGAAGCCGGCGCGCGCGTTCACCGGCAACTGCACGATGCCATCGAGGCGATACTCCACGGGGTCTTCCACCGTGACCACCTTCACGCCAGGCGTGCTGCGTTCGCGCAACGCGGCGTACAGCGTAGTTGTCTTGCCCGACCCGGTTGGACCACTCACCAACAACAAGCCCGATGGGCGTTGCAGCAGTGTGCGCCACTGCGCGAGGATGTCAGCACTGAGGCCCAGCGCTTCGAGCGACGACGGCTGATCGGCGTGCCCGCCATCGAGCAATCGCAACACCACACTCTCGCCATGCAATGCGGGCAGCGTCGAAATGCGCACGTCGAGTTCACGGTCGCCAACCCGCACGCGCGCGCGGCCGTCCTGCGGCAGGCGTCGCTCGGCAATATCGAGACCCGCCAGCACCTTCAGCCGCGAGATGACCGCCGAACGGAACTCGGCTCCAAGCTGCTGCGCGTCGCGCAATACGCCGTCGAGCCGCATGCGCACCCGCAAGCCATCGGGGCGCGATTCCACGTGGACATCACTGGCACCGGCGCGTGACGCTTCAGCCAGCATCGCGTTCACGACCTGGATCACCGGCTCTCGCGAGGCGAGCGCCCGCAGATCGTCCAGCGATTCGGTGAGTTCGCCGCGAAGCAGATCGCCGCGAAGCCCCTCGGCGCCGCTGCTCGCGCTCACGACATCGGTCGGCGCTGCGCGAGGCGCCGACAGGATCGCCGCGCGGATGTCGCCCGCGCCGTATGGCACCACGCGCACCTCGGCGTCAAAGGCGCGCTCCAGCGCATCACGCACGACGGCGGCGATCACGCCATCGGCTGCGACCTGCAGCGAGCCGTTCTCCAACTCCAGCGGCAACACGGCGTGCTCCTCCAGCCACCGCGCAGGAAGTCGCCCCGCCAGCGCACCGGACGCCGCCGCCCGCAGGTCACGGGCATCACCACTCATGCGGGTGGCTTCCGGGTGAGCGGCGTGCCGTCGAGCGCGCCCGGCGAGCGATCTTCCAGGCGCTTCTTCACCCGTTCACGGATTGCATCGGCATCGGCGTCGGAGCGCACGAGATACGGCGTCACGAAGATGGCGAGTTCGGTGCGCTGACGTGTGACGGACTGGCGCTTGAACAGCGCGCCCAAAAGCGGGATATCCATGAGCAATGGAATGCCCCGTTCCTGAGTCTCACGCGTCTCGCCGATGAGGCCGGCGATCACTACGGTCTGCCCATCGCGCAGTATGGCGCGCGTCGATGCTTCGCGCGTGGAAATCACCGGAGCGCTCTGCGCCGCCGCGACGGTCTGCGTGGTGAGCGAACTTACTTCCTGCAGCAGTTGCACCGAGATGTAGCCGTCGTCGTTGATAGTCGGAATGATCGACAACTTCGTGCCCACGTCCTGATACTGAATGGCGCGGTCGATCGAGATGTCGTTGCCGAGGCGCGTGGACGCCACGAACGGCACTTTGCTGCCCACGAGGATCGACGCTTCCCGGTTGTTGGCGGCGATGATCTCGGGTGTAGACAGCACTCGTACATCGCTGGTGGACGCGATCGTGCGCAGCAGCGCGCGTACGCCCGTGCCATTCAGACGCACCAAGCGAAGCAGCGCGGAGGTGGAACCCGTCTCGGGGATTTCCGGGTTGCCGAACTGGGCTTGCACGTCGCCGCCACGATTCACCGCCGCCCAGTCCACGCCGAACTCCGACCCGCGGCCCAACGCGATCTCCGCCACGGTGACTTCGAACAAGACTTGCGAAGGACGCGTGTCGAGTGCGTCGATCGTTTCGCGCAGCAACGGATAGTTCGGCGGTGCCGTGCGGATCACCAGGGCGTTGGTGGGCGGGTTGGCCACGATGGTGGTGCGCCCCACCAGCAGGCCCGACGCGGAATCGCGCGGCATAGACGCCGGCGTGGCACTGTTCTGCTGTGTGATCGCATTGGCACCACTCATCCCGCCCGAGTTCCGCGTACGGAAGGTCTCCGCCTCGCGATTTCGGAACGAATCGAGCGCACGCGACAGCGACCGGTCGGCCAGCGAGCCGCCACCGGTGTTGGCGACCTGCGCGCCGTACAACTGACCCAGCGCCGCCGCCAAGTCGTCGGCGGCGGCGTACTTGAGGTTGACCACATAGGTGCGTAGTCCCGACTCGCCGGCCGGTGCGGCATCGAGGGTACGCAGGAGTTCGAGATACCGTGCCACGTTTGCACCGCGATCGGTAATCAGTAGCGCGTTCGAACGCGCAATCGTTTCGACCCGCGCGCCTTTGCCCATCAGCGCGCGCAGCGCATCGGCCCCCTCGTCGGCACGAATCGACTGCAGCGGTACGAGCTGCGTGACCAGGCCCAGTGGCGGCGGATCGGGAAGCGCAAAGCCGGTACGCAGTGACCCGGCGGCCGGTGCCTTTACGGTTGGCAGCACCTGCGCCACTGTGCCATTCGGCACCAGCATCAGGTCGTGCGATTCCAACAGCGACTCGAGAATGCGCTCGAGCTCTGCGGTGTTCAGCGGCGCCGGCGTCGCGAAGGTCACGCGCACATCCGGTATGTCGCTCATCAACACGGTGCGTCCCAGCATCGTGGCCAACGTGCGGATCACGTCGGCCAGTCTCGCGTTGGCGAAATCGAGCGTGGTGTTGCGCGGCGCGGCAACCGGCGCCGGCGCCTTTGCTTGCCCCTGCAGCGCGTGGCTACTCAGCGACAACGCCACAGGACCAAGCAGGACGCCAAGCGCCGTGCGGCGCCAGGTTCGTGGAAGCGGTAGGACGATCACGGCGCGTTCTCGCTGGAATCCGGCACGACGCGGGACAGGCGCAGAGTGCGCGTCCCGCTGGGAGTTGAAATCACGACGCGATCACCGGCAATGCGCACCACGCGCACACCGCCCGATGTTTCGCCCACACCAAGCAGACGTGGCGGCTCACTCGCCGAACGCACCTGAAGCAACGCGCGAAGCGAGCCGTCAACCGACACAATGCCGAACAGCCGCGGCCCGGCATCGACGTCCGCCGCAGCGAATGCACCCGCACCGCCATCGGCACCCGCATCGAACGCCGATGGCATCGGCGGTGTCGGCTCGGATCCCGGCGCCACAAAGCGCGCGGTCGGCTCCTTACGACTGGCGCTGAACGCGTTCGTACGAACGATCTCGCGTCGTACGGAATCGACCGCCGCACCAGCGCTGCTCGACGCTTGCGATGATGCCCCACGCGCCGACAACACGCGGAGCTCGGCGGGCGCGACGGTCGTCGACGTCGGCAGCACCAGCGTGACTACCGCGAGCACTCCGCACACCGCCGCCAGCGCGTCGAGCGCTCGGTACCCGCGCCATCCGTTCATCGTGCTCATTCCATTACCATCGGCGCACGGACCCCGAGCGTCACGCGCAGCACATCGGGCGCGCCACGCAGGGCTGGATTGATCTGCACCGTGAGGCGCTCCACCGCCGTGATGCGCGGCGCGCTGGCCAACTGCGCGAGCAGGGCCGCGAGTCCATGAATGTCACCATAGGCCGACATCGTCGCGGTGAGGTCGCCATTGTTCGTGAGGTCGGCCCCGACATCCACCCGATCGACCACCAAACCGCTCGCATCGGCCGCGCCCTGCAGCAGTGTTTGCAGCGCACTCGCGCCCAGTGCACTGGATCGCGCATGAATCACGCGACGCGCCCCGCTGGCCAGCAGCACTTCCCTTTGTGAAGCCGCCGATTCGAGCTCACTGGCGTGCTGCTGGATGCCCTTCAGGTGCGCCACTTGCAAGCGGACGCGATCGAAAATGAGTTCACGGTCGCGCCATCGCCGAGCGGCGGGCACCACACCATAGGCTACCAGCAACGACAACGCGAGCACGACAATGCCCCCGATGACGACGCGGCGTTCCCGAGACGGCGCCCCATTCGTGCTCATCGAGCACCTCGTGCCGCGGCCGGCTCGCCGGCGGTCTGAAACACGATCGAGAATGAGCTGCGCGAACGCCCGTTTTCAAGATAGCGCGTGCTGGAAGCCGCCGCGCGCACGCCGACGAACTGCACGTCGGCGTCGAGCAGTGGCACCAGGACTGCTGCATCATTGGCACTGCCGTCGATGCGCCACTCGGTACCGTTCCACTCCAGTCGCTGCATGAACGCGTCGCGAGGGAGCAGGGTACCGAGTCGTGCCAGCACGACCGCTGGCGCATCGGGACGCGCCGCGAGACGATCTCCCTCCGCGATTGCGGATTGCTCGCGTTCCGCGCGCCCCAAACGTTCCTGCGCGGCGCGGGCGCCGGTCGTGGCCAGCTCCAGCGACTGGGCTTCTCGCTGCAGCGCGATCAGCTGCCGCTCACGCCAGCGATCCACGCTCCACCCCAGCAGCACCAGCGCGGCCCCCGCGAACGCCGCCGATTGCCACCACCGCCGATTGCGCTGCCGCTGGATGCGCGCGCGCATCGCGGCATCGAGCAGCTGCACGTCGAGCGCGCCCGTCGCCGCGCGCCACGCACCGGCCGCTAATTCGTTGATCGTCAGCGTGCGCTCGAGATCCGCCACCCTGCCGCGCGCACGTCGGGCTTCGTACACCCGCCCGTCGCGCATCGTGAGATGGCCGGATGAAGCCGAACCGGCAGGCACCGTCCATTCACCGTCATGTCCGGCCAGCGCGGCGGCTTCGCCCACCGTGACCACTGCCCGGATCGGACTCCAGGCCGACAACGCGTCGATCCACGACGCCAGCAACGCACTCGGCGTCGCAAAGGCGACGCGGCCATCGGTGGCCACGGCCGCCGGTTCGCGCAGCGCGAAGTAGCGGTCGCTGTCGCGCTGCAACATGCGTACGCGGACGTCATTCGGAACCGGTGGCAGCTGCGGCTCGGCGATCTCGAGAAACGCGAGGCCGACAATCACGACAAGCTCCGTCGGCGCGCCGACTACGGCCCGCAGGGCGTCCACCATGGGGCCTGGTGCCTCGGGGTTCCACACTAAACGTGCTGCGCCGCTATCGCCCTCACGAGTCAGCGCGTAGACCGCGTCCGGTTCCAGCAGCAGACACAGCGGGCGGCTCATCGATCCTGCTCCCGCCACCGCACGAGCCGGAGCTCTGTGCCGTTCACATCGAACACCGCCTGAATCTCGCGGGTCAGCACGTGCCCTAGTCGCCAGCCGCGCGAGATCAGCAACAGCCGCGACGGCCGATCCACCAGCGTACCCGTGGCCGCCGCGAGCACGCGGCGCGACGCGGCGCGACGATTCACCCGACCGTCGCCATCGACGGTGAGATCCGCCGCGATGGCATCGAGCCATTCCGCTTTCATGCCCGGCACGGTGAGTAATTCATCGAGTGACGTGAAGGGGTGCATGGCACGTGACGTCGGTTCACGCCCCAGCATCGTGGCGGCGAGCGAATCGCGCTGCCAACGGAGCAGCCGCGCCGCGTCGTTCTGCAACGACGCGCCCGAGGCCTCCCCTCGCACGCGAGCCTCCATCGACTCCGCCAGCCGTCGCGCTTCATCGGGAGGCGCCACGGTTGCCAACAGCTGCTGCAAGCCTTCGGCACCGGCCGCGTTCACATCGAGCCGCGCGCTGACGTCGACCACGGCCGTCGCGAAGGCACCCTCGCGGATCGTGTCCTGCACCAGCGCCCGGTTGCTCGCCGTGAGCGCATCGAATACGCCATCGACGCGCGCCGAGTCGGGCCCCACGTCGCGCAACTCCGATTCTATGTGTGCACGCGCTGCCAGCACGCCACTCTCGGCCATCGCCCGAGCCGTGACCTGCGAACGTCGGTTGTCCACCACCGACGCCGCCTGCCGCGCGCGGCTGCTCGCGATCGCCGCGACGCTCGCGAGCACCGCGATCGTGACGAGCGCGACGACCAGCGCCGCGCCGCGCCTTGCATGGCCACGCACACGGCGGCGGGCCGGCCGACGATGGGTCGTCGTCATGAGCGCGGCCGTTCCAGTGGCGCGAGCACTACACGCAACGGAATCGGCGCATCGTTTGCAGGAAGCCGCCATGTGAGTTCAATGGCCCGCGGACGGTCCTGCGCGATCGGCCAGTCGGCACGCCACGTTGGCGATTCCAGTGCCGACGCGTGCTCCAATACGCGCACCTCGAAGCCGCTTACGGAGGAGAGCGTGGCGGTGAGCGGCGACGCCCCGCCGTCACGACCCGTCGGGGTCGCGCGCACCAGAAGCACCGAGTCGCGTACGGCGACCTCCACCAGCCATGGCCCACCGGTGCCGTACGGCTCGCGAACGCCATTCGACAGGAAGCGCAGCACCGGCGCCCCGCCCGAGCGGTCGACCACCAGTAGCGGCGCATCAACCTGCTCCGCCGCTGGCGCATGGCGCAGCATGTCGGTGAGCAGGGCGCGAAGGCGACTGTCCGCTTCCGTGCGCGCCTCGTGAGTCTGAATGCGCACGACGGTGTTGCGCGCGGCCGTCAGCGCCATGCCCGCCGTGGTGAGCGCGAGGCCGGTCACCGTGATCGCGACGATCACTTCCAGCAGCGTGAATCCTCGGCGCTGGCGTCTCACGGCGTCCGCTCTACCAGGCGCGTGAGCCGAAAGCTCACGCCGCCCGCCATCGGGACATCGACCTCGATCACATCGAGGCCATCGCGCCACGGACGGCGCGAAATGCGCGTGGTGTTCAGCGCGAGCCCTCCACTGCTCACGGTCGCCAGTTCCGATTCGGCGTTCGCCACGGCCTGCGTCCACGCCCCGCTCTTCCGCTGGAGCGCGGCCGCGCCACGGGTCGCATCGAGACACACGAGGGCGGTGACCGCGAGCAGGAGGCTGGCGATGATCGACTCGAGGAGTGTCACCGGGCCCCCCCAGCGGTCGCGGCGGGCATCGCGGTATTCGTCGCGACATACCGGCAACCGAGCATGTCGAACGACGCGCCGGAACCGGCCAGTTCGTTGCCGGGGCGGCAGGTGCCGAGGGCATCGACGCGCAGCAATACTGGTGCTGCGGGCGCCGCGATGCGTCCGGTCTCGAGAATCTCGGTGCCGTCGCGCGCCGCGAGCACCCAGGCGCCGTCGGCGTCTACTTGCAGTCGCAGCTCTTCGCCGCGACGTATCGCCTCATGCCGCGCCGTCTGTGTCAGCCCGTCGAGCGCGCTCCCCTCGGTGGCGCGCGGGGACCGCCACGCCAACGGCACAAGAGCGGTGGTGATCGCGAGAATCACGAGCACCATCAGAAGTTCGAGCAATGTCAGTCCCGCTCGGGGATGGGACAGGAGGGCGCGCACAGTGCCTCAATCTCGGAGGCGATCGGGAGAAGTCAACAACAACGACCTCCCCCGGGCGCGCTCCGTCACTTCTTGATCAGCGGCTTGACGGCGGCAGGAATGTCGAACGCGGTCGCCGGCGCCCCATTGATCACCACGTTGGTGATCGTCATGAGCATCTTGTTCGGGCCCATGTTGACCTCGGACTTGGTCGGGAACTTCACGCCACCGAACTCCTTGTAGTCAGAGAGCGTCGACGAGACCTGCATCGTCCCCATCTGCGACACCTGAGCCGTTTCGGCGCCCACGATGAGCCCCGTCGCGACGGAGAAATACTGCGTGGCCTCGATCCCCGAACCCTTGCGGACCAGCTTGAGCTTGTAGCTCTTCTCGCCGTTGAAGTCGACCACGCCCAGATTCTCCATCGTAGTGAAGCGGTCTGCCAAATACAGCATGTTGCCGTAGAAGTCAGCACCCTCGAGCATTTGCGCCAATTCCTTGTCCGCCAGGAGACGCGCTCCCGCCATGGGGTTCGCGTCCCACGCAACCTCGCCGTTCGTGCCCTGTAACATCTCGCCGACACCGGGGATGCTGCTCTTGGTGGCCATCTTGTTCGGCGCCGCCTGATACGCCTCGATTTCCGCCGTGATCCCCATCGCCGGCAACTGCATCGTCGAGGTTTGCTTGAGCGACGTGATCTTCATGACTGCATCCTTACCGCCGATGGCGGTCACGTACTTCGCAATCACGTCCGCCGCCGACGGCGCCGCTTGAGCCAAAAGTGGAGCCGACGACAACAGCAAGGCCGCCGTAGCGACCGCAAAAGAGCGTAATGCCTTCATGTGCAGCATCTCCAAAAACGAGAGGTGAATGACGAACCAGTTGAGTCCAACACGAGCGAGATACTCCGTACTCCCTACTTTCTACCCCCTTACCCCCTACTCCCGACTCCCTACTGCTTTTCCCTTTGCCGCGCCCAAACAATCGCCGCCTCCAACGCCGGATCCCGCCCCGCCAATAGTTCCGCACGCGTCAATGGGACCAGCCGATCCGGCGTCACGCCCGCCCCTTCCAGCGGCTTGCCGGACGGGTTCAGGAAATCGGCGATCGCATGATACAGGATATCGCCATTCGGCAGTCGCTCGGGCACTGACGGCAGCGCCTGGCCCGACGTCTGCACCCCGAATACCTGTGCACGGCCAAGGGCCTGCATGCCGCCGGCGAAGATCTCGGTCGTACTGATCGACAGCTCGTCGACCACGATGGCCAGCGGACCCGCATACGGGGAGGCGCCCCGTGAGCGCGTGTCCACACGGCGCGGATTGGCCACGAACTTGAGCGTCGCGCCGCGCTGCACCATCGTGCCGATGGTGCGGGTGCTGTCCAGAAAATGGCCCGCAATCCCCATCGACATGCCGCCCACGCCTCCGAAGTTGCCACGGAGGTCGAGAATGATGGCGTCGACATCGCGCAGCGAGTCGATGGCGGCGTCGAACTGCGGCGACAAGATCGGCATCCAGATGTTGAAGCGGATGATGCCCACCGTTTTGCCGGCCGACTTCACCCGCTCGAACGTGAGCTGCGCGTTCATGGCAGGCAGGTTGCCGAACTTGGCCACCACACCGGGCTCGGGCGCGCGCACCATGCGCACCGTCCGGTCGGTACCGCGGGCATCGGCGAACACCACCGTGGCAGTATCGCCCACCGCGCCAGCCAGCGCCTGCGTCGCAATCGAGTAGGCCATGAGCGCTTCCCGCCGGGCGTCCGGCTCCTTCGGCATCCGAGCCAGTCGAGCTGACATCGGGCACCCGTTCACCGACTGCACACGCCAACCGGTCTGCACACCGGCCCGCGCCGCCGGTCCGTCGCGATCGAGCTGGGCGATCACAATGGTGCTGTCCAGATAGCGGACCTCGGCGCCGATCGAGCCGCTCCGGTCGGGCGCCGGCGCACCACCGGGGCTAGAGGCAGAGCCACTCCCCGAGGCGTCGGCGATCTCGCGCGGGATGATCGAGAAGTGCGACTGATTGAGACGGGCCACCATGTCCGACAATACCGCCCGCAACTGGCCGGTCGTGGTGGCCGCTGCCGCCTGCGGGCGCAGCTCGGCCCGCACGGCCGTCCAGTTCACGCCATTGTACGTCGTGTCCCAGTGCGTGCGCCCGATAATGCTCCACGCGCTGTCGAATGTCACCAGCGGGTCCGCGACCGGCGTCGAGGCCAGCGACGTGGACACCGTACCTGCCGCCGGGCCGCACGCGGCTGGCAGGGGAGGCAGCCCGGCCGTTCCCCGGCAGGCCGCCAGCCACGAAGCCGCCAGGGGGGACGCCGCCAACGGTACGCGCGGCGCCGGGCGCCGGCTGCGCGAGATCGAACGAGGAAAAGCGAAAGGGCGCACGGAGTCGGGCTTGAGGTGGTTAGTCACTCTGGACGAATACGACCAGCACTGAGGAGTGTTTCATGGAAATGCTGTATGCCATATTCAGGAATACGGCGACGGCAACCAAGCCACGACGATCCAATATCCGGCCGCCCTCGGCCTCGCCCGGGAGCGGTGTAGCACATTACCATGAAAGGTTGTGCGGTCACTCTATGTTCGCGCCTCATCCAACACCATGTCTACTCGTCTCCATGCGCTGCACGCGGCCGGGCAATCGCTCTGGCTCGACTATATAGACCGGGCGATGCTCACCAACGGCGAGCTGTCGCGACGTATCCGCGACGACGCACTCACCGGGCAGACCTCCAACCCGACGATCTTCGAGAAGGCCCTCGCGGAGGGAGCCGCTTACGATGTGCAGCTCGCTACGCTCGACGGATCCCGTTCCGATCGCGAGGCCTTCGAGCTGGTCGCCACGACCGATGTGCGTGATGCCTGCGATGCTTTCCGCGTCGTCTATGAACGCACCAATGCCGTCGATGGCTACGTGTCGCTCGAAGTCTCGCCCGATCTGGCGCGTGACACGGCCGGCACGGTGGCTGAGGCCCGACGACTCTGGCAGATCGTCGATCGTCCGAACCTCATGATCAAGGTGCCGGGCACGCCCGAAGGCGCCGAAGCGATCCGTCAGCTCATCGCCGACGGCATCAATGTCAACGTCACGCTGCTCTTCTCCATTAGCGCACACGCTGGCGTCATTGAAGCGTTCATGGCCGGTCTCGAAGACCGCGCCGCCGCCGGCAAGCCGGTTTCGCGTATCGCATCGGTGGCCAGCTTCTTCATCAGCCGCGTGGACTCCGCGATCGACAAGCAGCTCATGGCAATGGCCGCCGCCGATCCGGACGCGGCCGATACGCTGCACGCGCTGCAGGGTCGCGCCGCGATCGCCAATGCGAAGCTGGCGTACCGCCTCTTCACCGCCAGCTTCTCGAGCGTGCGCTGGGCCGTGCTCGCTTCATGCGGCGCACAGGTGCAGCGTCCGCTGTGGGCGAGCACCAGCACCAAGAACCCAGCGTATCGCGACGTGGTGTACGTCGAAGAATTGATCGGCGTCGACACCGTGAACACGCTGCCGCCGGCCACGCTCGAAGCCTTTCGTGATCATGGCGAAGTCCGTGCCTCGATCACCGAGAACGGCGCGGACGCCGAGCGCGTGCTCTCCGCGCTCGAATCGCAGGGCGTGTCGCTGCAGACGGTGACTGACACGCTGTTGGCCGAGGGGCTGGCGTCGTTCGAGCTCTCGTTCGTGACGCTGCTGTCCGGCCTGAATCGCAAACGCGCCGCGCTTGCGCTCTCTGCTTCTTCTACTGGAGCCCCCGCTGTTGCCAGCTTCTGATGATGTTCTGACGATCCCGCGTACGGGACCTGAGCGCGCGGCCGCGACGACGCCAGACGAGTCCGCCCCGTCGACGTTCCGTCGCGTGCATGTGCCGCGCACGAAAATCGTGGGCACGCTCGGTCCCGCCAGCAGTTCGGCAGAAGGGGTGCGCGCGCTGATCGAGGCCGGTCTGGATGTTGCGCGTATCAACTTTTCGCACGGCACGCACGAGCAGCACGCCCGTACGATCGCCACGGTGCGCGAAGTGGCTGAACAACTCGGTCGCCCGGTGGCCATTCTTGGTGACTTGCAGGGCCCGCGTATCCGTATTGGTGTGCTCCCCGAGAAGCGTGAACTCGAACCGGGTACCTCGGTCGTTCTTGTGCCTGAGGAGATCGCTACCGGCGACGAAATCCCGATCACGTACGCCGATCTGTGTCACGACGTGTCGCCGGGCAATCGCGTGCTGATCAACGACGGGCTCTTCGAGCTGGTCGTCACCAAGGTCACCGCGCCGCGGGTCACGGCCACCGTCGTCCATGGTGGCCTCCTCTCCAGCAACAAGGGGATGAATCTCCCCGGCATCGCCGTGTCGGCCCCGTCGCTCACCGAGAAAGATCGCGCCGACCTCGCATTCGCCGTGGAACACGATCTCGACGCGGTGGCGCTCAGCTTTGTACGGAAAGCGCAGGACATCGAAGAACTGCGTGTGCTCATTCCGAAGTCGATGCTGATCTGCGCAAAGATCGAAAAGGACGTCGCGCTCCAGAACATCGAAGAGATCATGAAGGCCACCGATGCCGTGATGGTGGCTCGCGGTGATCTCGGCGTGGAGCTGCCGTACGAGCAGGTGCCGAATGCGCAAAAAGACATTATCGCGCTCGCCAATCGCATGGGCCGCCCGGTGATCACGGCCACGCAGATGCTCGAGTCGATGATCGACAATCCGCGCCCCACGCGGGCCGAAGCCAGCGACGTCGCCAACGCCATCCTCGATGGTACCGACGCGGTGATGCTCTCCGCCGAGACGGCGGCCGGTCATTATCCGCGTCTCGCGGTCGAAGCGATGCGTCGGATCATCACCGAAATCGAGACGCATCCGCGTCCCGGTATTGCTAATCGGGCCGACCGTCGCTCGACCAGTGGTGTGAACACCGAGGAGGCCATCGCCGCCGCCACCGTCGCCGCCGTGCGCATGCTCCAGTCTCCGCTCGTCGTGGTTTTCACGAAGAGCGGTTTCACGGCGCGCATCGTGTCGTCGCACCGGCCCAGTGTGCCGATTCTTGCCCTCACCGATGAGCCGCGCGTGTGCCGCCAGCTCTCGCTGGTCTGGGGCGTCGTGCCTCGCTTGGTGCCCACCGCGCGCGGTTACGATCACATGGTGGCGATGGCGCTGCGCGAGGCGCTCGATATGAGCCTCGTCACCAAGGGTGACCGCGTGTTGGTCACCGCCGGCGTGCCGTTCGACGTGCCGGGCACCACTAATCTACTCAAAGTCGAAACGGTGTGACCCGGCACACCGGCGTCTCGCACGGGTGCGGTCGCTGATCACCTCCGTGACCACATCCGTGCGCCTCAGGTTTCTCGGAACCGGCACGAGTTTCGGCGTGCCACAGATCGGTTGCGGCTGTGCGGTGTGCCGATCCACCGATCCGCGTGACAAGCGCACGCGGTGCGGCGCCGTCATCGAAACGGGCGGCGGCACCCGCCTGCTGATCGATACGCCTCCCGAGCTGCGACTGCAGCTTGTGGCAGCGGGAATCGACGACATCGATGCCGTGCTCTACACGCATGAACACGCCGATCACATCCACGGCATCGACGACCTGCGCGCCTTCACGATCCGTCGCGCCACGCCGCTGCCGCTGTACGGTGAAGCCGCCACGCTCGACACGTTGCGTGCGCGCTTCCCGTACATCATGGACGAGCAGTTTCGTCCGTTGCCCGGCACGACGCGGCCCGAAGGTACGCTGACGCTGATCCAGCCCGGCGTACCCTTCAACGTGAACGGCACCGATGTGCTGCCGATCGCGGTACCGCATGGGCGGTCGTCGGTCGTCGGCTATCGCGTCGGTGACATCGCCTACATCACCGACGCGAAGCTGCTTCCCGACACGGCGCGTGCCGCGCTGGTCGGTGTTCGTGTCCTGGTGCTCAATGCGTTACTCCGTCAGCCGCATCCTACTCACCTGTCCGTCGCCGAGGCGGTGGCGGTGGCTCAGGAGATCGGTGCCGAACGCACGTTCCTCACACATCTCACACATGACACGTCGCATGCCGCCCTCGCTGCCGAGTTGCCAGCGGGTATTGCGCCGGCGTACGATGGGTTGGTAGTGAGCCTCGCGTAGCTGCATTCGTTCCGTAATTCGACCTCACGCGTTGCCGGGAGTGTGTTGCCATGGCGTTGTCGCTCGATTTCACCAACATGATGGGTGCGGCACTACCGCACGGTGCCGGTATTACCGCTGCGCAGCTCGCCGATGCCGCCGGTACTTTCGCCGAGGTGCACGCTCGCGTGCACGGCATGCAACAGGAGCTCGGTTTCCTCACGTTGCCGGTGAACGATGCGCTGCGCGACGCCACACTCGCCGTGGCCGATCAGGCGCGCGGTCGCTTCGACGATGTGTTGCTGCTGGGTATTGGTGGCTCAGCCTTAGGCCCGATCGCCCTGCGTACCGCACTGCGGCCGCCTTCCTGGAACGCGCTCAGCGCTGACGCGCGCGGGGGCGCCCCCCGCCTGCACGTGCTCGACAACGTCGATCCGGCCACCATCGCCGCTACACTCGCGCGGCTCGAGCTGTCCCGCACCCTCGTGCTGGTGGTGTCGAAGTCCGGCGGCACCGTGGAGACAATGGCGCAGTATCTCATCGTGCGCGAGGCGCTGGCGCGCGCCGTGGGAGAAGACGCGGCTCGCGAGCACTTGATCTTCATCACCGATCCTGAAGTCGGCGCGCTGCGCAAGATCGCGCGGGCCGAAGGCATCACGAGCCTCGACGTGCCGCCCAACGTCGGTGGTCGTTTCTCGGTGCTCTCGCCCGTTGGCATGCTGCCCGCCGCGCTGATCGGCATCGACGTGAAAGCACTGCTGGCTGGTGCGGCCGATGTCATGACGCGCGCCGCGAGTGCCGATCTCTCCACCAACTTGCCTGGCACTTTTGCGGTGCTGCAGCACACGGCCGACAGTTGTCACGGGCGTTCGGTGCAAGTCCTCATGCCGTATGCCGACCCCCTGCGCGATCTCGCCCTCTGGTTCGTGCAACTCTGGGCCGAGTCGCTCGGGAAGCTGCGCAGCGATGGCACGCCCGTGGGACCGACGCCGCTGCCGGCCGTCGGCGCGACCGATCAGCATTCGCAGGTGCAGCTGTTCATGGAGGGGCCCCTCGACAAGACCGTCACCTTCATCACGGTGAAGGGGCGCGAGCAGGAAGGGGCCATCCCTGCGCGCCACGCTGACATCCCGGAGCTGAGCTATCTCGCGGGGCACACCCTCGGCGAGCTGATCGACATCGAGCAGCGCGCCACCGCCGGCGCCCTCGCGGCGCGCGGCCGGTTCAACGCGACCCTGGCCATCGATACCGTCGATGCCTTTCACGTGGGCGCGCTCATGCAGACCTTCGCGCTGGCCACCGCCTACGCCGGCGTGCTGTACGATGTGAATGCCTTCAATCAGCCGGGGGTGGAACTTGGCAAGAACTTTGCTTACGCGATGCTCGGACGGGCCGGCAGCGAGCAGGCGCGCGCGGAATGGGACGCCCTTCCCAAGCCGGACCCGCGTTTCATGGTTTGACTTGAAAGGGAATTCCGTACTTGCCGCACCTGACTTCAGAGTAGAAACTTTCACCCGTACTCGAGGCGGGTTCCGGTAAACCCGGGTCACCGCTCATTCACTTTGACCCGCTCCGGCTCGCGCCGGGCAGGATTCCCGACACGAATGTCCGATACCACGAAGCCCACGACGTCCTTGTTTGGCGGTGCCGTTACGGTGGAAGACGGACGCATTCAGCTGCATGACGCCGCCGTCCTGACCTCCGCGCACATGGATGCGCTGGTGCATCAGGCGGTCTTCGGCAACGAAGGCGAGCGCACCTTCGCCCGCTGGCTCGTTTGGGAGCTGGGTCAGACGGTCGGTGTTCGTGCCGCGTCGATTCACGAGTTGTATGTCGCCCGCGGCCAAAGTAAGTGCAGTGGATTCACGGTGCCCGCGATGAACATCCGCGCGCTCACGTACGACACGACCCGCGCCATCTTCCGCACGGCCATTACGCTGCAGGCGGGCGCGTTCATTCTCGAAATTGCCCGCTCCGAGATCGCCTACACCGAACAGCGCCCCGACGAGTACGTGTCGGTGATTCTCGCGGCCGCGCTGCGGGAAGGATATCGCGGACCGGTGTTCATCCAAGGTGATCACTTCCAGGTCAACCACAAGAAGTTCGCCGTCGATCCCCTCACGGAAGTGAACGCGGTGAAGGCGCTGGTCACGGAAGCCGTCGCCGCCGGCTTCTACAACATCGACGTCGATACCTCAACGCTGGTCGATTTGTCCAAGGAAACGCTGGCCAAACAGCAGCGCCTCAATTACGAAGTCTGCGTGGATATTGCGCGCTTCGTGCGCGCGGCCGAGCCGGCCGGCGTTACTATCTCCATCGGCGGCGAGATCGGTGAGGTCGGTACCGAGAACAGCACGCCGGACGAGCTGGAAGCGTTCATGGATGGATTCAACGCCACGCTCGAGGCACAGGCGCCCGGAACGGCTGGGCTTTCCAAGATCTCGGTACAGTCGGGTACGTCGCACGGCGGCATCGTGCTCGCCGACGGTTCCATTGCCGATGTGGCCCTTGATTTCGACACGCTCGAGAAGCTCTCGAAGATCGGGCGTGATCGCTATGGCATGGCTGGTGCAGTACAGCACGGTGCATCCACGTTGCCCGATGCCGCGTTCAGCAACTTCCCGCGGCTCGAGACGGCGGAAATCCATCTCGCGACGAACTTCCAGACCATGATGTTCGATCACATTCCGCCCGCCCTGCGCGCCGATATGTACGCGTGGTTGGACGCCAATGCGAAGGATGAACGGAAGGCGACCGACAGCGACGGACAGTTCTACTACAAGGCGCGCAAGAAGGCGATCGGACCGTTCAAGAAGCAGCTGTGGGCATTACCCGCCGATGTACGTGGCACGCTCGGCGCGGCGTACGACAAGAAGTTCACATTCCTGTTCGAACAGCTGGGCATCGCCGGAACCCGTGCGATCGTCGAGCAGTTCGTCACGATACCTGAGCAGCATCGCCCGTTTCCGACGGGAGCCAGCACCATTGTGGCCGCCCCGGACGACGCGGATCTTTCGGACTGAGTTGTCAGTATGTAGTGGCAACTCATCACTGCTTGCGAGGTGTGATATGGCCCGGTACGACGAGTACGACGATGACCGCGTGGTGGTGATCGACCGTGACAATGGGACTAGTGGGATCGGGACCTTCTTGCTCGGTCTCGCGATCGGGGCAGGGGCTGCGTTGCTGTTCGCGCCGGCCAGTGGTGCTGAAACCCGGCAGCGTCTTCAGGACGAGGCGCGGAAAGCCGGGCGTAAAATGAAGGACATGACCGATGAGTTCGGCGAGAAAGTTGCCGACTCTGTCCAGAAGACGCGCTTTCAGTTCGACGAGCAGGTGGGACGTGCCCGCGATGCCGTGAGCTCACGTGTGCAGGCTGTGGGCGATGCCGTATCCGCCGGTCGCGATGCGGCTACACAGGCGCGCGCCGACCTCGAGCGTGCAGTGGCGGACAGCAAGCGTGCGTATGCCGACAGTCGTCGCGCCTATCGCGAACACGGCCGGCGTCACGGACCCGATGACACCAGCGCGCCTGACGATATGGTCGCAAGCTCCGGGGAGGAGTCCACTGGCGCTTCGAGCGAAGGCTGAAAGCTGGTGGGACATTGTCCGACGCGTCTGGAATCAGGGCGCTGAGGACAATGTGCTATTCCTGGCGGGCGGGCTGGCCTTCAATGTCCTGCTCGCCCTTCTGCCGTTCGTGCTATTGCTGATCTCCGGGCTCTCGTTCCTGCTTGGCAGCGAAACGACGGAGGCGGCGAATACCGTCACCGCCCTTGTCGATCGATTGTTGCCAAGTGGTGTCAACTCGGCCGGCGAACTCTTGCGCGGCATCGTAGCCGACGTGCTCGAGACACGCGGCGCCGTCACGGCGTATTCGGCGATCGGGTTCGCCTGGTTCTCTACGCGTCTTTTTGGATCACTGCGCAGCGTCCTCGCGCTGATCTTCGACGGCACTGATCGCGGCATCGTCGCCGGCAAGGTCTTCGACTTCTTCGCGACGATCATCGCCACCCTCGCTATCGTGGTCTACGTGGTGATCTCGACCTACGTGGATCTCGCCACCACGCGCGGCCTGGCGCTGCTGCAGGAAACGGGACTGCGCACCGAATCGATGGGGGGCGTGGGATACCTGCTTGGCCGACTGATGGCGCTCACCGTCGTCTTCGTGCTCTTCTACGCGATGTATCGCGGACTACCGCGGCGCAGGCCAGGCATCCGCACGGCGGCGATCGGCGCGCTCACGGCATCGATCCTCTTTGAAATCGCGCGGCATCTCTTCGGGATCTTCGTCGCGCGCTTCGATCCGAGTTCGCTGTATACGGGCACCATTGCCGCCATCGTCGCGATCGTCTTCTGGACATATTACGGCGCGCTGCTCTTTCTGATCGGTGGCGAAGTCGCGCAGGCGTTCGATCTGCGACGGAGCGAGCTGGCGGCCCTGCGAGAGGCCGAGGAATCGCTTCGCGCCGCCGCCGCTTCGCCGACACGCGCGAAGCCGAACAAACGACTACCAACCAAACGTCCGTGACCGATTTCGCCGTTCTGTCAGTTGCTATGCCGTCCGTCGTTCCACCGCTGCTCGATGTACGCAGTGACACGGTGACCAGGCCGACCGTCGCGATGCGTCGCGCGATGGCGGATGCCGAGGTCGGCGATGATGTACTCGACGGCGACCCGACCACGCGCCGACTGGAAGCGGTGGTGGCCGAGCGGCTCGGCAAAGAGCGCGCGCTGTTCTTCCCCAGCGGCTCCATGGCCAATCAGGCGGCGATCTGGGTGCAGAGCAGCCCGGGCACCGAGATTCTGCTCGACGCTGATGCGCACATTATTCACTGGGAGATCGCGGCGACCGCTGCCCTGTGCGGGGTGCAAGTGCGTCCGATCCGCGGCGCCACATCGGTGTTTCGCGCCCCCGATCTGCTGGCCGGTATTCGTGCCCTGTCGATACACGCCGTCGAGCCGTCGATGGTGTGCCTCGAAAACACGCACAACGGTGCCGGCGGCGCCGTCACACCGCTCCACGAGCTCCGCGAGCTCGCCACTGTCGCGCGCGGCGTGAGCTTGCCCGTGCACCTCGATGGCGCCCGCCTCTGGAACGCCGCCGTCGCTACCGGCACGTCACTGGCCGATTTCGCCGGGTGCGCCGATACCGTCATGGTGTCGTTCTCCAAGGGACTTGGCGCACCGGTCGGCGCCTGCCTCGTGGGGCCGGCCGATGTGATCACGCGGGCGCATCGTGCCCGCAAGCGTTTCGGGGGCGGTATGCGTCAGAGCGGCATACTGGCGGCCGGCGCGCTGTACGGTGTCGAACACCACTTCGACCGGCTCGCGGAAGATCACGAAGCGGCGATGTATCTCGCCCATCTGGTAGACGGTGTCGGTGGGGCGAAGGTCGTCATGCCCGACACCAACATCGTGATGATCGACCTGCCCAGGCCGTGCGCTGATGACGTGGTCGCGCGCGCTGCTGCTCTCGGGGTGCGACTCTCGAAATGGCACAGCAGCCGGGTGCGCGCGGTGGCCCACCTAAATGCGCCGATCGAGTTGATCGCGCAGCACGGACCGAAAATCGCGCAGGCCCTCTCCGACGCGTTGGTGTAACTGCAACCTCCCGTGCACAAAAAAGCGCACGGGAGGTCCGCTCTCTCTCGAGCAAATCCTCCCGTGCGCAGTGCTCCGGGCCTGACGAAGCGACGCCAGACTCCACGTGCCGCTGCTACCTTCGGGGTCCTGACGGATTTGGCGGGCTGTCGCCCTCCGGGACCCGGAGCAATGGAAGGTTAACCAGCGTCGTCGCGAAGTGGTACTGACGACCGTGAGAAGTGCTCCGTCCTCGGCCACCCGCTTCTCCGACGTGTAGATTTCAGGTATGTCGCTCGCCCTCGCCCGCAAATACCGCCCCCGGAACTTCGCGACCGTAGCGGTGCAGTCCCATGTCGCGAATACGCTCAAAGGCGCTATCGCCAGCGGGCGTGTCGCACACGGATATCTGCTCTGTGGCCCACGTGGAACCGGCAAGACGACGCTGGCCCGCGTGCTCGCCATGGCCCTCAACTGTGAGGAGCTGGCCGACGCCCGCCGCGCGAGCGGCACCGCCTCCGCCACCGCTTTCAGCAAGGCGATGGCCGCAGCCGGCGAACCCTGTGGGCGATGCACCAGCTGTCAGCGCATCTGGAGTGGGAGCGCCTCACTCGACGTGGTCGAGATCGATGCGGCGTCGAATGGCGGTGTGGCCGATGCGCGCGAGCTCCGCGAACGTGCCATGTATGCCCCCTCCGGTGATGATCGCTACAAGGTGTACATCATCGACGAAGCGCACATGCTGTCGCGTGACGCCTGGAATGCGCTGCTCAAGGTGCTCGAGGAGCCGCCCCCGCGCGTGGTGTTCGTGTTTGCCACGACCGAGGCGCAGAAGGTATTGCCCACGGTTATTTCGCGTCTCCAACGGTTCGACCTCAAGCGTATCGGCCCTGCGGAAATCCGTGAGCGGCTCGCCTCCGTGCTTACTGAAGAAGGGATCCATTTCGAGCCCGATGCGCTGGGGATGATTGCCGGCGCGGCCGACGGTGGCCTGCGCGATGCATTGTCGCTCACGGACCAGGTGCTCTCGCTCGGGGAAACCGCCGAGGTCACCTCAGAGCGTGTGCGCACGGCGTTGGGGCTCGTGCCCGAAGAGGAGTATCTGTCTCTTCTCGACATCATCGCGCAGCGTCGTGCTGTCGACGTGTTCGGCGCCGTGCAGCGTCAGGCCGACGGCGGCGTCGATCTGATACTGTTGCTGGCTGGCATCGGTCGCATGTTACGGGCGCAGCTCACGATCGCCCTCGGCGGCGTGCCGCCTGAGTTGTCGGAGCGCATGCGTGTCGCGCTCAACGAGCGCAAGGGACAGCTGTCCGCCGGCGACCTGTTGCGGATGCTGCACGCGCTGCTGGAGATCGAGCCGATGTATCGCCGCAGTGGGCAGCCGCAGCTGCTGCTCGAGACGCTGCTCGTGCGCTTTGCGCTGCTCGATCGGACGGTGGAACTCGAAGAGGTAATCAAGGGCTTCGGGGCCGGTGGTCAGGATGATCCACCGCCGCGTCGTGTCGCGCACGAGCCGCGCGTGGCGTCGGCCCATGCGATTCCCCCGTCACCTCCTCCCGCAGTCGCGTACGCGGTAGCGCCGGCGCCGAGTGTGATGGCGCCGCCGCGCTCGGCTACGCAGCAAGTGGCGGAAGCCGCCGCCGCCGCGCAGCTGGCGGAGCAAGGTCCGGCGTCGCGTGCCGCCGCGGCCGCGCCGAGAGTGGGACCGCCGCCCTCGGTGGAACAGCTCAAGGCCCGGTGGGGCAGTGTGAGTGACGCGATCAAGAGCGCTGGCCGCGGTATGCTGGCGCAGGCCGTCGCGCGGCTGGTGCCGGCGTCCGTCTCGGCCCACGGCAGCGTGGCGCTGAGCTACGATCCGGCCGACGACACCTTCGCCCGGGCCGCCGATGGCGCACGCCCCGATATTCTCGCGGCACTGCAGGTGTGCTTTGACGGCGTGACCGGGGTAACAGTGGTGTCCTCGGTGAATGCCGGCACGCAGGCGCAGTCGCGGGCGCCGCGCGATACGACGAAGCGCCTCACGGCGCACGACGTGCAGCAGCAGCGCACCGAACAGCTGTCGTCGAAGGACCCGTTGCTCGAAGCCGCCGTGCGCGCGCTCGACCTCGAATTACTCGACTAACGACTCAAGGAACAGTCATGGATTTGTTCAAGATGATGGGCCAGTTCAAGGACATGCAGTCGCGCATGCAGACCATGCAGGACGAGATGTCGCAGCGTACGTTCTCGGCGCTGGCCGGGGGCGGGATGGTCGCCGCCGACGTGGACGGCAAGATGCAGCTCAAGCGCATCAAGCTCGATCCGACCATCGTCAACGGCAACGACATCGAGATGCTCGAGGATCTCATCGTAGTCGCGGTGGCCGAAGCGCAGAAGAAGGCGGCCGAAGCGATGCAGATGGAGCTCAGCAAAGTCACCGGCGGCATCGACCTGCCTTTCAAGCTTCCGTTTTGATCGTACCCCGTTGAGCGTCATCGACGAACTCACGAGCGAGTTGGCGCGTCTGCCCGGTATCGGCCGGAAAACCGCCCTGCGGCTCACTTATCATCTGCTACGGCAGCCGCACGCGCAGAGCCGACGGCTGGCCGAGGCGCTCGTGCAGCTGATCGAGCGGGTGCGTACCTGCGACCGGTGTCACAACCTCACCGAGTCGCCGCTATGCGCGCTCTGCGCCGATCCGCGGCGCGACCCGGCCATCGTCTGTGTGGTCGAGGAAGCGTCCGACATTGCCTCGATCGAGCGTGCCGGAGAGTTTCGCGGACGCTACCACGTGCTGGGTGGGCGGCTATCGCCTCTGGATGGCGTCGGACCTGACGATCTGGCCATCGACGACCTCCTTGTCCGGATCGAGCCCGAAGGGGTCAAGGAGGTCATTCTGGCCACCAATCCGTCGCTCGAAGGGGAAGCCACCGCGCTCTACGTCCAGCGGCAGTTGTTGCCGCGTGGGGTCCGCATTACCCGGATCGCCCGCGGCCTGCCCGTGGGCGGCGACCTCGAATATGCCGATGGCGTGACGATCGCGCAGGCGTTGTCCGCCCGCAGGGAGATGCTCTGATGCGAAAGAGAGGAACTGGTTGGACCGTCGTGGGCATGCTTGCCACCGGACTCGTGGCCGGTCTGACTGTAGGGCTGGTCGGCTGGAGCGCGCACCAGCAGCGGCATCGTCGATCTCTCTTCGCTCCAGACGCCACGAGTCGCTTGGCCGCGCTCGGTTACCTTCGGGCGCATCCAAGCGTTGATAGTGCGCGGCTCCTTCGCGACTATCTCCAGTGGGAGCCGCTTCCGTTGCTGCGTCGCAAGGCCCGAGGGGTTCTGCGCCGCACGGAACAGCTGTTACGTTCGTAATGGACCGGCATGCCAGGCACGTGACGCTGGCGCGCGGCACCTGATCCCTTCCACCCACCGTTCATGTCCCTTGGCGCTGCCACCTGGTCGTTCACCGAGGACGACTTCGGGGCCATCACCATTACGCTGCAGCGGTTCCTCTACGACGCAAAGGCGCGTTGCGCTCTGCTCGTAGACCGGAGTGGACAGTTGGTCGCCACAGTAGGCGAGCCACCGAACTTCGACGCGACCGCGTTCGCCACGCTCACCGCGGCCGACTTCAGCGCCAACGATCAGCTGGCGCGCCTCATCGGCGAGACCGACTTCAGCGTCTTGTTTCATCAGGGCGAGAAGGAGTCCATGTACCTAGCCGACATCGCCCGACGCGTCATTCTGGTCGTGCTCTTCGACAACCGTACCACGCTCGGCCTCGTGAGACTGCGCATGAAGTCGGCCGTCGACGAGCTCACGAAGACGTTCGAAGGGGTCTTCTCCCGCGGTGGGTCCGCGTCCACGCCGCCCCCAGGGTTCCTGGCTGGCGCCGAGGATGAGATCGATCGGCTTTTCCAGTAAGGGGCCGTAATCGATGTCGATGATCAACTACGCGTCCCGTGAGATCAACTGTAAGATCGTGTTCTACGGTCCGGGGCTCGGCGGCAAGACGACCAATCTCGAATACGTGTATGGCAAGGTCTCTCCGAACACCCGAGGAAAGCTCATCTCGCTGGCCACGGAAACAGAACGCACCCTGTTTTTCGACTTCCTGCCGGTCGACCTGGGCACGATTCGCGGCTTCCGCACGCGATTTCATCTGTACACTGTGCCCGGTCAGGTCTACTACAATGCCAGCCGCAAGCTCATCTTGAAGGGTGTGGATGGGGTGGTGTTCGTGGCCGACGCGCAGGTGGAGCGCGCCGAGGCCAACCTCGAGTCCATGCAGAACCTGTATGACAACATGGCGGCGTATGGGTATGATCTCACACGCATGCCGTTCGTCATTCAGTACAACAAGCGCGACTTGCCCAACGCGGCGCCCCTCGCGGAGCTGCAGTCCATGCTCAATCCCGGCTGGGAAGTGACCGACCCCACGCGTATGCGCGCAGTGGCGGATCCCTTCAAACCGGGCGAGCTTTTGGTGAGCCAGTTGCCCACCGGTGAGTGGGTGGAGCGCGTTCCGACCTTTGAAGCTGTGGCCGTCACCGGCGACGGCGTATTCGACACCTTGAAAGCCGTTTCCAAGCTCGTGCTCAAAACGCTCGCATAATCGCGGCCGTGGCGCGCACCCGACCTCCCGCCTCTTTATACACCCTGTGAACCTTCCGAACGCAATCACGATGGGCCGCATCGCCCTGACGCCGCTGATTGCGTGGTTGCCGTTCACCACGTCGTCGACCGCGCGTTTTATCGCGTTCATGCTGTTCGTGATTGCCGCCGTCACCGATTACTGGGACGGCCACCTCGCGCGGTCGCGCAACCTCGTCACCGACCTCGGCCGCGTGCTCGACCCGCTGGCCGACAAGCTATTGCTGGTGGCGACGTTGATTCCGATGTACTGGCTGCAGAAGCACTACACGCTGCTGGTGCCCGAAGGCACCATGCCGGAGCCCACACCGCTGCTGTTTCAGACCCCCTTCGGCGCCGTGTCGCTGCCGCTGTGGATCGTACTGGTGGTACTCGGTCGCGAGGCCTTCATGACCGTGTTCCGGCAGGTCGCCGCGCGTCGCGGCTTGGTCATCGCCGCCATCGGCCCGGCCAAGTGGAAGACCACCTTTCAGAGTATCTGGCTGGGCGCTGCGTATTTCTGGTTCTTCGCCGCCACGCTGGCTGGTCGCGAGGGGTGGGAAGCGGACAGCGCGTGGAGGGTCTTCGCGTACTTCATCGGATTCGTGGGCGTCACAAGCATGATCGGCGCGGTGGTGTTGACGGTTTGGAGTTTGTGGCTGTATTTGCGGCGCTATGGGAGGCAGGTGGCGCGTTTGGCGTGAGGGGGGGTGGGCTAGTCTTTTCCGTCCGCGTAACAGCGCCAAAGGGTCTAGCGAGCTGAGCCATACGTTCGATGTGACAGCGCCACACATAGTGTCACGCGGACACCACAGAAGATGGCTGGCCGGTCTTGCGAATTGTTTCTTTCCACATGCCACGAAATCGCGGGCAATTGTGATGTTTGTGACTGTGGCTCCTCTTGATATACGCGGCGCAGGAAACTGAAGTATCGCTTGAGTGCGCAACTCTTCAGTATTGGAATATTTTTTGCTGAGTTTTAATCAGCAAGTCCGTGGGTGCTCGCATTCGGGCGCCCGGTTTTCCCTCTCGCCGAGAACCATACACAATGATTCGCCGTATCGTCGTTGCAGCCATGTTCCTCGTACCAGCACTTGCATCCGCGCAGACGAACGTCTTTTCAATCACCGATGCGGTTCCGGGTTGGGGGCCAATCAATCGGTTTGGAGGGG
>NZ_JBDNFF010000386.1:0-2160 GCF_041689975.1 Gemmatimonas sp. | reverse complement strand
TCACTCCTTTTCTCTTTTCTCTTTTCCTCTGTGTGATCCGTTCAGGAGTCCCGCCCGCGAACCGGCCGAGGCCAACGACCTGCGGCGACTCGCGGGCTGTGCGTTCCGCAGTGCCTTCGGCGTCGGCGTTGCCCCACGCGCGCCCTATCGGCACGACGTCTTGCAGAGGCGATGGACACGCAACGCCACCACGTCATTCTCATCCCTCACGCGCAGCACGACACGATCGTTGCCGAAGGCGACTGGAGTCGCATCATCAACAAGCCGGAGCCGGCCGGTCATCGCGCCGTCGCGGCGATAGGAGGTCACCATCGTACCGCTCTTGCCGCTCGTCGCGGCCTGATCGACCACCCAGAGCGTGCCATCCGGACCCGTATACATGGCCACAATGATCGGCATTGAATCGGCAGACGGCGCGAGCCGCGCGTTCTGGCGCTGTTCATCCTTGGTGTACGTGTCGCCACCACCTCCTTCGCCCACGCTGCTCTCGATATACTTGAATCGCAAAGCAAGCGCCCGCGCCCGATCCTCCACACGCACGGGCCGTCGCTGCAGCGGAATGACGAGCTGCCGCAGTACGGTGCCCGAAGGTGACCGCAGGGTGATGGTGTAGGAATCGCCGGAACTGGTGGTCACCAGCGAATCCCAGAGCACGATGCTCGCGTGCGGCGTGAATTGCAGCACGTCGCTCTCGCGAGTTGTCCGCCCGCGAATGCGCATGGGCACTGATACCTGCGCGAGATCCGGGATGGACGCGATCGTGCGGCCGGCACCCTCGAGCGGCTGCACGATAACGGTGGCCATGCTGCGAAAGACGGTGTCGGATTCATCCCACGACATGAGGCCACCTGAGTGCACGACCACGCGACCATCGGTGAGCACGCCCGCCAACTTTTCGGCGTTGCGCCGCTGCTCCGTCCAACGCATGGCGGGAGTGCGCACGAACCGTCCATCCGGCATCACCCAGTTGAGACGGTTGTTTGCTATGTCGTTCAGGAACAACGTGTCGCCGGGCAACACAACGACACCTCCGGGGCGCATGAGCTCTCCCGGCCCCTTGCCGACACTGCCAATGATGCGCTGTTCCCTGCCGTCGGCGCCGAACACCATGAGCCGCGCGCCGATCGGGGAAAACGCCACGAGCCGGTTGTCCGACAGCAAGCGGACCTCGCCCACATTCGTGAGATCGAAATCACCGCTGCCGTTCGATCCGCCGGCAACAGCAAGCGGCGCGGCATCCAGCACAACGGCGGGCGCACGATCGAAGGCGTCCGCCGTGAACGACAGTCGTTCCGTGCTGTCCGGCCGTCGTTCGATTACCGGAAAGACAGCGGCAGCGCCCGCTGCACCACGCCCCGATTCCGAACCGCTGTCCGCCGTACCACCTGCACTGCACGCGGTGATGCCGAATGCTGAGCAGCCCAGCAAGGCAGACAACGACATGAGATGGAACCGATACGACACAGGTGCTCCATGTATTCAAGGCGTGAGAACGGCGCTTTTGCCCCGGCGTTACCGTGATCGTCGATGCTACGGCCACTGCACGCCGATGTCCAACAGCCCCTGCCGTGCATCGCGTTGCGCATAGGCAGCTTGAGCGACCTCCTGCTCCACCCGCGCAGCACGCTCGATTCGCTCGGACCACACTTTCGCGTACCTTTCACCGCCGCGCACTTCAGCTTGCCACAGTGTGTCGGCCCTCCATCCGCTGCCCGCCCAAGCCTCTCCAGAGACCCCCGATGCTGCTTCGCGTTCCGCGATCCTACGCCACACTCCGACTCCCTCGCTGCCTGCTGTCCGCGGCGCTGCTGCTCGCTGCGGCACCGCTCGCCCTCGCCGCGCAGGCGGCCACGCCGGCTGCAACATCCGGGGCCAAGAAGGCGCTCACGATCGACGACTACGGGAAGTGGCGTAGCATCGACGGCGCGTCGATTGCCGGGGACGGCAGCTGGGTGGTGTACGGGCTGCGGTTCGCCAACGCGCTTCCCGCCGACGGGAAGCCGGTGCTCAAGCTCCGGAACCTCCGCACCAACACGGAGATCGAGATCGCCAACGCGTCGCAGGCGCAGTTTTCGCCCGACTCCCGCTGGCTCGCCTACCTCGTAGAGCCGCCTGCCCCGACCCGCGCTGGCGCCCGCTCGGCCGATTCGGCGACTACTT
>NZ_JBDNFF010000385.1:0-20967 GCF_041689975.1 Gemmatimonas sp. | reverse complement strand
TGCTCCAGTCGCCGTCAGCTGTTGTGCAACGATCGCCGACCTCACCGGCGATAGACATACGAGCTGAAGCAGCACGAGCATGCAATTCTTTTCAACCTTCGCTGCACGGCGCGTCCCACGTGCATCATGCTTTGCATAGCTGCCTTATCAGTAAAATCCCCGCCATTCGTGCAGAGAACGAGCAGAATCGGCTCGCCGTGCTGTTCTTCGCGAGCCTTCGCGCTCTTCGCGGACTTCGCGCGAACTGCGGTGCGTGCGGCGGCCTCGGAGCGGTCGGACAGCAGGCTGGTTCGCGCGAACCTCTCGGAGCACGCGAAGAGGCGCGAAGCTCGCGGAGCACGCGAAGAACAGCGAAACGGATCGAGGCGGGTGTCGCGTCGGCGAACGGCATGCGAAAGGGACGATACCACGGCTTACCCCTCAACGTCTAGCGTTCCCAGACGTAGCTTTCGTGAAGCCTTTCGTCCCGCCCCTCCTCACGACCCTTGAGATGATTCGCCGAACACTCTTCCTCTCGATCTCGGCGGCCTGCGCCGCACTACCGCTTGGCCTCCCGTTGGGCGCCCAAGCCAAGCCCGCCACCGCATCGGCTCGCGCGGTCGCCAAGCCCGTTTTGAAGGCGCCGTCCGCACCGATGATGGCCTCGGCGGACCCCGCACTGTTCAAGGGGCTCAGCTACCGTCTGGTGGGTCATTCCCGCGGTGGTCGCGTGACCTCGGTGACCGGTGTGCCGTCGCAGCCGAAGACGTTCTATGCCGGCGTGGCCAGTGGTGGCGTGATGCGCACGACGAACGGCGGTGAATCGTGGGATTTCATCACCGACAACAAGATCCCCCTCGGCTCGATCGGTTCGATCGCCGTGGCGGAGTCGAATCCGAATATCATTTACGTCGGCACCGGGTCGGACGGCGTGCGCAGCAACGTGTCCACCGGTCGCGGCGTGTACAAGAGCGTCGACAATGGCGCGTCGTGGCAGTTCGTAGGCCTCTACGACGCGGGACAGATCGGCGCCGTGCGGATCCACCCCACCAACCCGGACATCGTTTGGGTGGCGGCTTACGGCGACATCTTCAAGCCCAACAACGAGCGAGGCATCTTCAAGACCACCGACGGCGGCAAGTCGTGGAAGAAGACGCTGTACGTGAGCGACAGCACGGGCGCGATGGATGTCGAGTTGCAGCCAGGCAGTCCGAACGTGGTGTACGCGTGGATGAACCACATCGAGCGGAAGCCGTGGTCGATCATCTCCGGCTCGCGCGAAGGCGGTTTCTACAAGAGCACGAACGGCGGTGATAGCTTCACGAAGATGGTGGGCGGACTGCCGAACCAGATCACCGGCAAGGGCAACCTGGCGGTCACGGCGGCCAACCCGAATCGCCTCTATGCCCTGGTGGAAGCGATGCCGGGCGGCGGGCTCTATCGCTCGGACGACGCCGGCGCGAGCTGGGCGCTCATGAACAGCACGCCGGGGCTGATCACGCGGCCGTTCTACTACACGTCGTTGGGCACGGATCCGTCGAATGCCGACGTGGTGTTCGCCGGCGCCGAGACGTTCTACAAGAGCACAGACGGCGGGAAAACCGTGGCGCCGTTCCGCACGCCGCACGGTGACAATCACGACATCTGGATCAATCCCACCAACAGCAACACGATGGTGCAGGCGAACGACGGCGGCGCCAACGTGTCGTATGACGGCGGTAAAACGTGGAGCTCGCAGGATATCCAGCCCACGGCCGAGTTCTACGGGGTGTGGCTCGACAATCAGTTTCCGTACAAGCTGTATATGGCGCAGCAGGACAACAGCACGTACATCGTGCCGAGCAACAACGACGTCTTCAACATGGGCGCGGTGCGCACGGGCCCGGGCTGCGAAACGGGTCCGATCATTCCGCACCCGAGCGACCGGAATCTCATTCACGGCAACTGCAAGGGGCAGTATGCGCTGATGAACGTGGAAGCCGGCGTGACGAAGAACTACTGGATCGGTGCGCAGTCGTTGTACGGCAACGACGGCGGCGATCTCGAGTACCGTATGCAGCGCACGACGCCGATGGCGTTGTCGCCGCATGATCCGAAAGTGTTGTACTACGGGTCGCAGTACGTGCATCGCACGCGCAACAACGGCGCAACGTGGGAGAAGATCTCTCCCGATCTCACGTGGTTCCCGAAGTGTTGCCAAGGCGGCAGCGGCGAACCGATCACACGTGACGTTACGGGCGAAGAGTTTTACAGCACGTTGTATGCGATTACGGAATCGTCGCTGGAGAAGGGCGTGATCTGGACCGGTTCGAACGACGGCCCGTTCTCGGTCACGCGTAACGACGGCAAGACATGGTCGCGCGTGACGCCGAAGGAGCTCGGTGAAGGTGGCCGCGTGGCTTGGGTCGAGGCGTCGCCGCACCGCAAGGGGTCGGCCTACTTCGCGACGTATCGCTACTTGCTGGGCGACTACAAGCCGTACATCTACCTCACGAACGACTACGGCAAGACGTGGAAGTTGCTTACCGACGGCAAGAACGGCATTCCGGCCGACGCGCCTACGCGCGTAGTGCGCGAGGACCCCGTGCGCGAAGGGTTGCTCTACGCCGGCACCGAGTTCGGCTTGTATATCTCGTTCGATAATGGTGGCCACTGGCAGCCGTTCAATCTGAACATGCCGCAGGTCCCGATCAACGACATCAAGGTGCATCGTGGCGATCTGGTGGTCGCCACGCAGGGCCGTGCGGCGTGGATCATGGACAACATTTCGGCCTTGCAGCAGATCGGTCCGACCACGCAGAGCGAGCCCGTTGTGCTGTTCTCGCCGCGTGACGGCTACCGCACGACCACCACGCCGGCGCTGCTCGGTCCGTCGGTGGATTACTTCCTGGCCAGCGCGCCAGGTGACACCGTGCGCATCGAGATTCTGGATGCTGCGGGCAAGATCGTGAACACGTACAAGAGCGGCATCGTGCCGCAGGCTCCGCGCGCGCGCTTCGGTGGCGAGGATGATCCTGAGGCCGCCATGATGGAAGGCCGTGGTGCGCGCCCGGCGCTGGTGGCGCCGACGGTGAACTTGGTGACCAGAAACGCCGGCATGAACCGCTTCGTGTGGGGCGTGCAGCATTCCAATGGACTCGGCTCGCCGCCGGGCAGCTACACCGTGAAGGTCACCGCCGGTGGCATCACGAAGGCGGTGCCGCTGCGCGTGCGGATCGATCCGCGTCTCGCGGCCGATGGCACGACCGAAGCGGATCTGCAGGCGCAGTACACGCACAACGTGAAGATGCGTGAGATGGTGGCCGACGTGAATGCGCTGCTGGCGCGTGTGAAAACGGCGGAAGCCAAGTACAAGGGGGCAACCGGCGGCGCTGCAGATACCGCGACGAAGGTCAAGGAAGTGAGTGAGATCGTGAACACGCAGCCCATTCGCTACGGCAAGCCGGGGCTGCAGGCACACATCACGTATCTCGCCGGCATGACGGCGCGTGCCGACCAGAAAGTCGGGCAGGACGCGTACGAGCGGTACACGTTCCTGCGCAAAGAGTTGGAAGCGGCGAAGGCCAAGCTCGATCGCGCGATCGGGCCGGCCACGCGCATGTAATCGCCATCGATGCTCGAGGCCAGTCGCAAGTTGATCGGAGACAGCGTGCCGGGGACCGCCGGCGCGCACTCCCGAGTGCACTCGCCCGATGTGCGCGTGGCGGCGTGCGCGTTGTTGGTGGAGCTGGCCTGCGCCGATGGGGCGTTCAGCGAGGCCGAGCAGGTGCGTATTATAGAGATTCTGCAGCGCCACTTCGGTGTCAACGAAGCAGGAGCCCGTGCAATGCTGGCCGATGCTGCGGCCGCGAATCATCACGCGGTGGACCACTTCGTATTCACGCGCCAGGTGGTGAAGGACTACGATGTCGCGCAGCGCATCGTGCTGGCAGAGCTGATGTGGCAGGTCGCGCTGGCCGACGGCGCCTTGGACAGTCAGGAGTCGTACGTCATGCGGAAGCTGGCCAGCCTGCTGCAACTGGAACCGGCATTCCTGGCCCAGGCACGGATGAAGGCGGAGTAACAAGGAACCCTTCCGGGCTACACCGGGGTAATCTTCGCAGCTGTCTCACGTACCACTCAACTCTTTCCCGACCTACCGAACACTATGACGATTTCCCGTACGCTTCGTCGCGGCGCATATGCCGTTGCCGCGCTTTCGCTGATCTCCGTATCCGCCTCGGCCCAAGCGGCCGGCGGCATGGCTGGCATGAAGATGGACGCGCAGCCTAAGGCGCCCGCCTCGCCCCGCGACTCGGTGATCACCACCGTGGCCGGCTCGAATATCAACGTGAACTACGGCCGCCCGTCCAAGCGTGGCCGCGTGCTGTTCAACGGCCTCGGTGACATGAAGTGGGGCACGGTGTGGCGCACCGGTGCCAACGAAGCCACGCACTTCACCACCAGCAAGCCGCTGGCGTTCGGCGCCGTCACCGTGCCCGCCGGTACCTACACACTGTTCACGAAGCTCGAAGAGAGCGGGAAGTGGGAACTGATCGTGAACAAGCAGACGAAGCAGTGGGGCACCGACTACGACATGAAGCAGGATCTGGTGCGCATTCCGATGACGGTGACCAGCAACAACGCGGTCGTCGAGAAGATGGAGATCATGGTGAAGCCGATGGCCAAGGGCGGCGAGATCATTGTGGCGTGGGATAATTACAAGGCGATCGCGGCGTTTACGGCCAAGTAAGGAGTACGGAGTCGGGAGTACGGAGACGGGGGTATGAAGCGATTTCGCTTCGTACCCCCGTTTGCTCTCCGTACCCCTCACTCCCGACTCCCTACTTCGCTGTTAATGTCCAATCGCCCCCGCATCCCTGTCTCTTGGGTCCGCCGCACCCTGCCGTACGCCCTTCGCGTTCACGAAGATCGAATGCGCGGTGCCCTGATTGCCGCCGAGCCGCACGGTGTGGCCCATCGCTTCCAGTGCTTTCACGGTTTCCGGTGAGGTGCCGTTGCGCTCGATGGTGACTACGTTCGGCAACCACTGATGGTGCAAGCGCGGCGCATTCACGGCGTCCTGCACGGGCATCTGAAAGTCGATCAGATTGAGGACGACTTCCATGACGGTGTTGATGATCGTGCGGCCGCCCGGACTGCCCACGACGGCCACCAGCTTGCCGTCTTTCGCGAGAATCATCGGCGTCATGCTCGAGAGCATGCGCTTGCCGGGTTGCGCGATGTTGGGCTTCGTACCGACCAGCCCCGTGCTATCGGTGAGTCCGGGCTTGCCGTTGAAATCGCCCATCTCGTTGTTCAGCAGGAAGCCGGCGCCGTCTACCACTGCGCCTAAGCCGTAGCCGGCTTCGAGCGTATACGTGACCGATACCGCCATGCCGTCTTTGTCGACTACGGAGTAGTGCGTGGTCTCGTCGCTCTCGTAGCCCTGCGCCACATCGGCCGGCGACGACGGTGACGCCTTGTCTTTCATGATCGTGCTACGCAGTTCGGTCGCGTACGCCTTGCTCATCAGCTTCTCGAGCGGCGGCTTCGTGAAGTCGGGATCGCCCAGGTACAGCGCGCGATCGCGGAAGGCGCGCCGCATGCTTTCGGCGAGGTAGTGTACGTACTGCGGCGAGTTGTGACCCAGGCTCTTGAGGTCGTACCCTTCGAGAATGTTCAGCATTTCGATCATCGCTGTACCACCGGAACTCGGCGGCGGCATCGAGATGATCTCATAGCCGCGGTAGGTTCCCGTCACGGCCGCGCGTTCGGCGGGCTGGTACGCGGCCAGGTCGGCCTCGTTGATCAGTCCACCGTGCTTCGTCATTTCATCGGCGATCAGCTTGGCGGTGGAGCCTTTGTAGAAGCCGTCGCGCCCCTGATCCCGCACGCGGGTGAGCGTCTGCGCGAGATCACCCAGCACCAGCTTCTCGCCAGCCGCGTAAGGCTGGCCATTTTTGTAGTAGGCCGCGATCGAAGCGGGGTACATCGCGAGCTTGTTGCGCGTACCGGCCAGCGACGCGGCCAAGCCCGAGGGAATCTCGAAACCATCACCGGCCAGCTTCACAGCGGGGTCGACCAGCTTCGCCCATGACGCCTTACCGTACTTCTGGTGCGCGAGCGCGAAGCCGGCCACGGTACCCGGAACACCCACACTTTTGTGCGAGTTGTGGTGAATGCGCGAGGAGTAGGCGCCGGTGCTGTCGGTGAACATCTCCGGCGTGGCACGCGACGGCGCTTTCTCGCGGAAGTCGATCGTGGTCGTCCGGCCGTCGGGAAAGCGGACCACCATGAACCCGCCGCCGCCGATGTTGCCAGCGGTGGGGTAGGTGACCGCCAGCGCGAAGCCGGTGGCGACGGCGGCGTCGATGGCGTTGCCACCGTTGGCCAGCACGTCACGGCCCGCCTGGCTGGCGATGGCGCTGGCGGAGACCACCATGCCCTTGGGGGCATCAATGGCGGCGCGTGGGGCCCGCGCGGCGGCGGGTTCCTGGGCGCCAAGAGTACCGGCGAAGGCCAACGGCGCGGCCGCGAGCCAGATGGCTAGCGGAGCGAACGATGCGACGCGTTGGCGACGGCGCTGGCAGGAATGAACAGAGGGGGCCATGGGAACGCGGATGGAGTGGACGGCGTGCACCGAGCTAAGCCGGCGTTCGCTACGCCGCTACTCCAGAATACGTTCCGAATTCGACGAGCGTTACCTGTCGCGTGCAGCGCACCCGGTTGAACGTCGATACTATATAGAGTATCGTCATAATATGTACAATATCCGAGCTGTTGGTCGCATGGTTCAGGAAGCGCGACAGCTCGCGCATCTCACGCAGCGTGAGCTGGCTGAGCGCGTTGGCACGTCGCAATCGGCCATCGCGAAGCTTGAGCAAGGCGACGCCAACCCCACCATCGACACGCTCGCACGGTGTACGGAGGCCGCGGGCTTGACGGTACAGCTCACGCTCGTCCCGCTGCCCGTCGCGGACGCGGTCGTGGCGATATACAAGCGTGACGTGGATCGCACGCTGTTGCGCGAGAATCTGCTGAAGTCCGTGCACGAACGACTTCGCTCGCTCGGCGAATGGCAGGCCGATCTGCACGGGCTGCAGCATGCGGTCACGCGCGCGCGGTCGAAAAAAGTTGCGGAAGCCCGGCCGAGCCCTGAGCACAAGAACCGGGAAAAGCCATGACGCAACTCGAGCGACTGCTCACCGCACTACACCACGCGGGCGTCGAGTTCATCATCGTGGGCGGAGTGGCCGCGCGGGCGCACGGCTCGTCGCGACTCACGGATGATCTCGACGTGTCATATGCGCGGTCGCCGGCGAATCTCGAGCGGCTCGTTCAGGCGCTCGCTCCGTTCGCGCCGTATCTACGCGGCGCACCGCCTGGTTTGCCGTTCGACTGGTCGGTGGCCACGCTGCGTGCTGGGCTCAATTTCACGCTCACCACCACGACCGGCGCCATCGACTTACTTGGCGAGATCACCGGCGGTGGTCAGTACGACACGTTGGTGCCACATACGATCTCGGTCACGGCGTTCGGTCTCGACCTGCAACTGCTCGACTTACCTTGGCTTATTCGCGTGAAACGCGCTGCGGGACGACCGAAGGATCTCGAGGTGATCGCTGAACTGGAAGCGTTGCAGGAAGAGATGGATTGACGCCCCTAGGCGGGAGGCGGCGGCCTGTCCGGAACCCGCAAGCGGGGCAGGCAAGCCTCGAGAGTGGCACCATTGCGCCAACCTGATTATGCTTAATGGCTCCCCTAGCACGGGGACCTGGGTGCGGGTCGGAAACGCCGACTTCGCGACGAGCCCGGAACGCCGGTAGCCCTGCAAAGAGCAAAACGCTGGCGAGCTGTCCAAACTGTCCGAACTGAGATTATCACATGGCCGTCAAGATCCGTCTCCGCCGCGAAGGCCGGAAGAAGACCCCGATGTACCGTATCGTCATTGCTGATTCGAAGGCGCCGCGCGACGGCCGTTTTATCGAAATCATCGGACAGTACCAGCCGCAGCTCGGCGAGAATGCGCTCAACCTCAAGCATGATCGCGTCGAGTACTGGATGAACGTCGGCGCCCTGCCCACCGACACCGTGCGCTCGCTGCTCCGCCGCGCCGGCATCCTCAAGTCGCGCCACGAAGCCCGTTTGGCGGCCAAGCTCCAGGCCAACGCGGTCGCTCTCCCCGAGGCGTGATCTGCCTGATTATGTGATTGTCGGCAAGGTGCGTCGTGCGCATGGTGTGCGCGGTGCCTGGGCCGTCGAGTCGCTATCTGCGGCGCCGGACGTGATTTTCACGGCCGGCGTTGTCATTTATGCGGGGGACCGGAAGGGCGAGATCAGCGGTGATCCCACCGCTGCCGTGCTGCACATCGAAGACGGCCGTCCGATGAACAACGACTGGCTGGTACGTGTCAGTGAAGTGACGGATCGCGATATCGCCGAGTCGTGGCGCGGCCGCTACCTGCTGGCCGATACCGCCGACATGCCCGAGCCTGACGACGACGAGATATACATCTTCGCGCTCATCGGCATGCAGGTCGAGGTGGAGGGCCAAGGCCACGTGGGCGTGGTGCGCGATGTGTACGACGCGCCGCAAGGGCTTATTCTCGAGGTCGAGACCGCGACCGGTCGTCCGCTCGTGCCTTGGCATCCCGAGATCATCGAGCGCCTGGACGAAGATCGCAACACGATTGTGCTCAAGCCGCTCGACGGCCTGCTCGACCACTAACGCGTTCACCCGAGCGTTATCCGTGCTACGCATCAACGTCGTGACGATCTTCCCCGAGTTTTTTGCGGGGCCGCTGTCGATCAGCATTCCGGCCAAGGCCGCCGGTACCGGTGGCGTGGCGTACAACGTGATCGACCTGCGGGCGTTCACCTACGACCGGCACCGCACCGTGGACGACTCTCCCTTCGGCGGCGGTCCCGGCATGGTGATGAAGCCCGGACCGTTTTTCGAAGCCGTAGAGTCGGCGCAGGCGAAGGCGCCGATCGTGCTCTTGTCACCGCGCGGGCGTCGCTTCTCGCATGCCGATGCCGTGCGTTTCGCGGCCGGCACCGAACTCACGCTGCTCTGCGGGCACTACAAGGACATCGACGAGCGCGTGGCCACACATCTGGCCACCGAAGAACTCTCGCTTGGCGACTTCGTACTGAGCGGAGGCGAACCGGCGGCACTCGCCATCATCGATGCCACGGTGCGACTGCTTCCGGGCGCGATGGGTGACATCGAGAGCGCGCGCACCGATTCGTTCTACGATCGTGGCATCAGTGCGCCGAGTTACACGCGGCCGGCCGAGTACCGTGGCTTTTCCGTGCCCGACGTGTTGGTGGGCGGCAACCATGCGAAAGTGGCGGCGTGGCGCGACGATGTGAGCCTGCAGCGCACACGGGAGGCCGAGGCGCGCGACCGCGAGGCGTGGACTGCGCGCGAGGCGGACATCGCGGCGCGCGAGGCGGTGATCGCCGAGGCGGAACGTGGGCAGGCGGCGAAAGCGGCGAAGAAAGCGCGCGAGAAAGCGGCGAAGGCTCGTGTTCGCGAGCGGGCGGCGAGAAAGAGTGCATCCGATGCAACGGAGTCGGAATGAGCCTGCGCGTCTTCGTGACTGGTGGCACGTTCGACAAGGAGTACGACGAGCTGACCGGCACGCTGCGCTTCGACGCCACGCATGTCGAGGAGATGCTGCGGCGGGGCCGCTGCATGCTCGACGTACAGGTCGACGTCCTGATGATGATCGACAGCCTCGAAATGAAAGAGTCACATCGCCATCGCATCGTCGATGCGTGCGTGAGTTGCGCGGAAACGCAGATCGTGATCACGCATGGCACCGATACGATGGTGGAAACAGCGGCGGTGATCGCGGCCGCTGTGACGACCAAGACCATCGTGCTCACCGGGGCAATGGTGCCCTATGCCTTCGGCAGCTCCGACGGACTGTTCAACCTCGGCAGCGCCCTCAGTTACGTGCAGTCGCTCGCGCCCGGTGTCTACGTGGCTATGAACGGTCGGTGCTTTCGCTGGGATGACGTGCGGAAGAACCGTGAGGTCGGTGTATTTGAAGCGCTGGGCGAGGCGTAGCAGAGGTACACAGCGGCGGCTATTCTTCGGGATTCGTTCCCACTCACCACACCGAACTTCACCGGTATCTCCGGCATGGCCAAGATCAAGGTTGTGAACCCCGTCGTCGAGATGGACGGCGACGAGATGACGCGCATCATCTGGCAGTTCATCAAGGACAAGCTCATCCTGCCGTATCTCGACGTTGCACTCGAGTACTACGACCTCGGGATCGAGCACCGCGATGCGACCAACGACCAGGTCACGATCGATTCGGCCGAGGCCACGAAGAAGTACGGCGTGGCGGTGAAATGCGCGACGATCACACCCGATGAAGCCCGCGTGAAGGAGTTCGGGCTCAAGAAGATGTGGAAGAGCCCCAACGGCACCATCCGCAACATCCTGGGCGGCGTGATCTTCCGCGAGCCGATCATCATCTCGAATATCCCGCGCCTCGTGCCAGGGTGGACCAAGCCGATCGTGGTAGGCCGTCACGCGCACGGCGACCAGTACAAGGCCACCGACTTCAAGGTACCGGGGCCTGGCACGGTCACCATGACGTACACGCCGACCGATGGTAGCGAGCCCATGCAATTCCAGGTGGCCAGTTTCGGCGCCGACGGCGGCGTCGCGATGGGCATGTACAACTTCAATGATTCCATTCGCGACTTCGCGCGCTCGAGCCTCACGTACGGCCTTCAGCGCAACTACCCGGTGTACCTGAGCACCAAGAACACGATCCTGAAAGCGTACGACGGCCAGTTCAAGGATCTGTTCGAGGACGTGTTCAACAACGAGTTCAAGGCCGAATTTGACGCGAAGGGACTCACCTACGAGCATCGCCTGATCGACGACATGGTGGCGTCGGCGCTCAAATGGGAAGGCGGCTACGTGTGGGCGTGCAAGAACTACGACGGCGATGTGCAATCGGACATCGTGGCGCAGGGCTTCGGCTCACTGGGCCTCATGACGAGCGTGCTGCTCTCGCCCGACGGCAAGACGATGGAAGCGGAAGCGGCGCACGGCACGGTCACGCGCCACTACCGCGAGCATCAGAAGGGCAACAAGACGTCGACGAACCCGATCGCCTCGATCTTCGCGTGGACGCGAGGCCTCGCGCATCGCGGCAAGCTCGATGGCACACCGGCGGTCACGGCGTTTGCCGATACGCTGGAGCAGGTGTGCATCGAAGCGGTTGAAGCCGGCGAGATGACGAAGGATCTCGCGATTTTGATTTCGAAGGACACGCCGTATCTGCATACGGAAGCGTTCCTCGACGCCATCGATCGCCGTCTGCAGGCGAAGATGGCGTAAACACGGGCGTCGATTCGCTTTGACGAGGACCTCAAAAGGCAGTAGCATGTGCGCTACGTCCCCCTTCTGAGGTCCTCATGCCTTTCGCCTTCTCTCGAACCGCCGTGACGCTGATCGTCGTGGCGGGTGTGTTTACCGCCGGTGTTGTGTCGCCCGGTGTTGCCGGCGCCCAGCGCGCGCCGGCCAAGGCTTCCAGTCCGGCCGCCGCCACCTCGGCCACCGTTACGCCGGCCGCGTACGCCGCGCTCCCGTGGCGCCATATCGGCCCCGAGGGCAATCGTTTCAGTACCGCCGCGGGCATCGCCGGCGATCCGTCCACGTATTACGTGGGCGCGGCGTCGGGCGGCATCTACAAGACCACCGACGCCGGCGTGCACTGGGCGTCGATCTTCGACGGGCAGTCGGTCATGTCGATGGGGGCGATCGCCGTGGCACCCAGCGACCGGAACGTGGTTTGGGCCGGCACCGGTGAAGCCCACATTCGTAGCCACATCTCGATCGGGCAGGGGATCTTCAAGAGCACCGACGCCGGCGCGACGTGGACGCTGATGGGGCTCGAGAAGACCGGGCGCATCGCGCGGCTGGCGATCCATCCGACCAATCCCGACGTCGTGCTGGCCTGCGCGCTGGGCACCGCGTATGGCCCGCAGCAGGAGCGCGGTGTGTTCCGCACCACCGACGGTGGGGGAACGTGGACGCGTGTGCTGTTCGTCGATGAGAACACCGGCTGCAGCGATCTGGCAATGGACCCGTCGAACCCGCGGACCCTGTATGCCGGCATGTGGCAGATCGAGATCCACACCTGGGGACGCACCAGCGGTGGCCCGGGGAGCGGGCTGTTCAAGTCGACCGACGGCGGCGCAACGTGGACGCGACTCATGGGGAACGGACTGCCGGTCAAGCCGGTGGGGAAAGTGGCGCTGGCGATCGCGCCGTCGCAGCCGAAGCGTATTTTCGCCATGATCGAGACGGGCGACGGCGTGCCATGGAACGGCCAGGATACCGAAAGCGGCCAGCTGTGGCGCAGTGAGGATGCTGGCGCCACGTGGACACTGATCAATCGCGATCGCAACGTGATGGGCCGCGCCCACTACTACTCGCGCATGGCGGTCACGCCCGACAACGAGAACGAGATGTACTTTCTGACCGCGTCGTATGCGCGGTCGATCGATGGCGGTCGCTCGCTGACCACGCTCACGGGCCAGCAGGCGCCCGGTGGCGATCACCACGACATCTGGATCGATCCGACCAACGCCGACCGGCAGATCGTGGCGCACGATCAGGGGCTTTCGATCACGACGACGCGCGGACGCACCTGGTTCAAGCAGCGTCTCGACAATGCGCAGATCTATCACGTCACCGTCGACAACAACATTCCGTACAATGTGCTCGGCAACAAACAGGATGAGCCGAGCTACCGCGGGCCGAGCAACAGTCGCGTACAGGGCGGACGCGCCGCGGGCATTTCGCGCGGCATGTGGCATTCGGTGGGCGGTGGGGAAAGTGGTTGGGCCACGCCCGATCCCACCGATCCGAACATCATCTGGAGCACCGCGTCGGGCTCGGGCATGGTGGGCGGCATCGTGGTGCGCTTCGAGGAGAATCGTCGGCAATTCCGTAACGTCGAGGTCTGGCCACAGCAGTCCAATGGCGCCGCCGAGCAGCTCAAATATCGCTTCGTCTGGGATGCGCCGCTGCTCATCTCGCCGCACGATCACAACAGCGTGTATACCGGCAGTCAGCACGTGCATCGCACGCGCGACGGCGGCAACAGCTGGCAGGTGATCAGCCCCGATCTCACGCGCAACGACCGGTCGAAAATGCAGAGCTCGGGCGGTCTCACGCCCGACAACATCGGCGTCGAGTATTCCGGCGTGGTCTACGGCATCGCCGAGTCGCCGAAGCAGAAGGGCGTGATCTGGGTGGGTACCAACGATGGGCTCGTGCAGCTCACGCGCGACGATGGCGCGACGTGGACGAATCTCACGGCCAGCGTGCCCGGCATTCCGTTCTGGGGTTCAGTGCGGTCGATCGCGGCCAGCAAGTGGGATGCAGCGACGGCCTATCTCACGGTCGACGCGCACCAGGAAAACGATCGCGATCCGCACGTGTATCGTACGACCGATTTCGGGAAAAGCTGGACGAAGATCGTGACCGGCATACCGAGGAGCATGCTGAGTTACGCCAAGGTCATCATCGAAGATCCCACGCGTCGTGGCATGCTGTATCTCGGCACCGAGAACGCGATCTACATGAGCTACGACGCCGGTGATCATTGGCTGCCGCTGCAGAACAACCTGCCGCACGCGCCGGTTTCGGGCATCGTCGTGCAAGAGCACTTCAACGATCTGGTAATCTCCACGTACGGGCGCGGCTTCTGGATTCTCGATGACCTCGCACCGCTGCAGCAGCTCGATGCGTCGGTACTGGAGAAGGGTGCGCATCTGTTCCGGCCGCGCGCGGCGTATCGCTATCGCGGCATCACGGCGCCGAGTACGCAGTATGACGACCCCACGGCGGGCGACGATCCGGAATACGGGGCGAGCGTCAACTACTACCTGAAAGCGTCAGCCAAGGCCGCACCCACCGTCGAGATTCTCGATGACGCAGGCATGGTGGTCCGCACGCTTCGTGGTCCGAACACGGCTGGCGTAAATCGCCTGGCCTGGGATCTGCGCGATGAACCGAGTATGGAAGTGCGGCTGCTCACGAGCCCGCTGTACGCCGAGCACATCGTGGCGGGCCCGCAGGGCCGCACGGCGCCGGGAACCAGTCGTCTGTCGATCCTGATGCCACCGGGAGTGTACTCGGTGCGCCTCACGGTCGATGGCACGGCGCAGACGCAGCCGCTCGAGGTGCGCAAGGATCCGAACAGCGGCGGCACCGAGGCCGAGATCGCGGCACAGGTGGCGCTGCTGTCAGGCATCAAGCAGCAGCTCAACAATGCGGGATCGGCGGTGCATCGCGTGGAGTCGGTGCGCCTGCAGCTGCAGCAAGTGCAGCGTCTCGCGACTGACGCGGAGGTCGTGCGCGCTATTCGCGCGCTCGATACGAAGCTCCTTGAAGTCGAGATGAAGCTCGTGGACTTGCGACAGACCGGTCAGGGGCAGGACGGCGTGCGCTTCGGCTCGATGCTGATCTCGAAGATGGGGTACCTCGCGAACGGCATGTCGAGTTCCGACTTCACGCCGACCACGCAGCATGTCGAAGTGGACGGGATTCTGCGGCAGCAACTCAGGCAGCATCTCGCCGCAATCGACGGTGCACTGGCGAGTGAGCTGGCTCCATTGAATGCGCAGCTGGATGCGAAAGGGCTGCCGAAGGTCGTGGATCGGGCAGGGCCAACGCTGCGCATCGTGCCGTAGCGTTCATTACGGTTCATTGCAGTGGCGCACGCGGCGGGACCGTTCACACGGGCCCGCCGCGTTTCCTTGTCCGCTATTTGGCGAGCGCCTTCACGACGGCACTGAGCGCCGTCACACGCTCCGCCTCTGGGCTGGCAGCGGCATCGTTGTCGAGCTGCGTGGCGAGCGCGTTCAACGCCGTCACGCGCTTGTCGCCCTTGGCTTTCTCGGCCGAGGCCAGCTGCGCCACCACGCCATCGAGCCACGCCTTGGGCACCGCGCTATTCCGGGCCATCTGATCGGTGTAGGCGCGCGCCACCACGAACGCCGCCGGCCACACGGCCTGCGGCTGTTCCTGCGCGTTGAAGTACGAGTACTTCACCAGTTTGGCGGCGTCGAGTTCGTTCCTGGAGATGTGCTCGCTGGGGGTGAGCTCCCACACATCGAGGCCACGGGAGATCTCCGACCCATAAATCAGACCGTTGTACCAGTAGGCCGACCAATGGCCGCCTCCAACGAGCGCAGTAGAGTCCATCGGGCCACGGTCGAAGAACGCGATTTCGTACGCGCGGTACGGGTCGGTCCAGTCGAATACGTTGATACCGCCCTGATACCACGACTGCACCATCACTTCGCGACCGGGAATCGGAATCAGTGAACCGTTGTGTGCGACGCAATTTTCCTGGCTCGTCTGCGGGGCGGGCATCTTGAAGTAGCTCTTGAAATCGAGCTTGTCGCCGTTGCGCACGAAGATCGCGTCGGCCCCCCACTCCTTCTTGTCCGTGGCACGGCAACGCGGTGAACTACCGCCGCCCCATTCGTCGGAAAACAGCACCTTGCTGCCGTCGTTGCTGAACGTGGCGGAATGCCACGCCGACATGTTCGTGTCGGAGGCGGCGTAGATGCGCTTCGGATTCTTGATGTCACGGATGTCGAGCAGAATGCCGTAACCGCTGCAGGCCCCGCCAGCCAGGCCAACCGCGGGATAGGCGGTGATGTCATGACACTGCGTGGGACCGCCGCGCCCCGCGACCGACGGACGCGCCGGGGCGCCGGCCGGACGTTCACGACGATCGGCGGCGGCATCACCGTGGCGCGTGGCTTCGGTCAGTCCTTCGAAGATGCGCGGCGAGCTCACAATCGCCGCGGCAGCCGGGTTCTTGACCGGCACCTGGATCACTTCGATGCGGAACAGTGAAGAGTTTGGATCAATGTCGGGGTTGGTGGCCGAGCATCCTGCCAGCTCTTGGTTGGAGCGTACACCGGCTGAACCGGACACGTAGATGTACACGTTCTCCGGATCCTTGGGATCGGTCACCAGCGTATTGGTGTGCGAGCCTCGGCAAGTCTGCACCGTGGTGATCGTGCGCGGGTGCTCGATGTCGCTGATGTCGATGATACGAATGCCACGTGCGCGATCTTTGCTGACTTCATCCTGCACTCCGCCCAACCCACAGTCGACGCGTCCACTCACGGCTTCCGCAGACACGAACAGGAGATTGCCGAACACCGTGACGTCACTCTGCGAGCCGGGGCACACGAAAGCAGCGCGCAGTTTGAGCTTGCGGGGATTGCCGATGTCCCACACCTGCCAGCCACTGTAGTTGCCTTGGAAGACGAGGTTCCCGCTGAAGGCGAGATCGGAGTTCTTGAGCCGCGCGTCGCCGGGCGTGCTCATGTTGAGGAACGACTCCGAGGGCTTGGTGGTCGAGACGAGCTTGATGTTCCAAGCCGTTTCTTCCGCGTCGAACCAGCCGGCCTTGAGGCCGACGCGCGGGTCGGGCGTGGGTTGCGCGTGCACGTTCGTGGAAGCCGCGGTACTGCCGGCGATCAGCAGCGCAGCGCCGAGCAGCGATCGTAGTGGCGTTTGCATTGGAGAGAGTAGTAAGGGTGAACGGGGCGTGCAAAACGAGCACGGACTACGGACGCGAGCGAGCCTTGAGCAGCAGTTCCATGCGATCGATTTCCGTACTTTGGTCGGCCACCACATCGGAGACGAACTTGAAGACGTCGTCATCGTTGGCGGCGCCTTTCGCGCTCATGAGTTCATCGACCATGCTGATCGCGCCCTTGTGGTGCTGGATCATGAACGTCAGGAAGTACCAGTCGAACGCCCGACCTTTGGCCGTTTTCAGCGTATCCATCTGCGCGGGTGAGAGCATGCCGGGCATCATGCCGCCGGATGCATCGCCGCCCATCGTCGACATATCCATGCCGATGTGATGGGCGTGAGCCATCGCTTCCATGTCACCGGCTGGCATCGTCTGCTTTCGCTTTCCCAACCACGTTTTCATGAAGGCGATTTCGTCGGTCTGCGCCACGGTGATCCGTCCCGCCAGCACGCGGACTTCCGACGTCGCGCCATTCGACTCGGCGAACGACGACATTGTGACGGCCTGCGCATGATGACTGATCATCCCCTGCATGAAGGACACATCGGCCTTGGTGTACGGCGGAATACCGCCGTCCTGTGCGGCGAGCTGCGCCGGCGTGAGCGGACGCGACGCGCGCGCGGAGCCGCCCGACGCGCAGGCGCCGAGCAGGGTGAAGGTCGCGAGCAGGGCATAGCTGAGAGTCGCGCGTGCAAGCATGGATCAGGGGAGCGTGAGAGTGGGAAGACCAGCGGCCCTGCGTTTGGCGTTGAAGGCCGCGATGCCGGTGGTGTGCAGCGCGTTCCACTTTGGTAGTACGTCGGCCCCCATGGCGCGCGCTGCGGTACAGGCTGCCACCTGCGTGGCGGTCGGCGCGACGTCGGCGTTGTGCATCGCCATCGCGGCAGAAAGCATGGCCGTGCTCGCGCTTTCGAGCGAGGTCACCACAGGCGCCGCGCCGCGACGACGGAAGCCCCGAACATTTCGAGCAGTCGCCGACGACGGCGCGACGGCTTCCATCTGTGCCTTGAGCGCATCGACATCAGCGCCGTTCATGCTGTTCAACTGCGTGATCAGGGCACGGGCGTTCACAAAGGCGCGGTGCGTGTCGACGGCACCGCGGTACATCTCCGTGCTGAGTGCATGCAGGCGGGCCAACGCGGCCGCCGGAGTTTTTACGCGCGGGTCCAGCCGGAGCATGAGCGGCTGCTCGTACCGCTTGCCATTCGCGGTCAGGCGCACGGTATACCGGCCGGGAGGCGCCCACGGCGCGTTCACGACGGGCAGCGTGCGGCCCGGCACGGCGCCGGTGGCATCGTCGTCCCCCTGGGGAATGGCATCTTCCGGCGTGACGGGGTCGAAGTGGAGATCCCAGGTGAAGCGATGCAGTCCCGCGGCGTCGGACAGTACCTGCGGCGGGCCAGGCCAGTAGAGCGGAAGTCCGCAGTACGGTGCGGTCGGCGTTTTCTTGCACACCTCGTTGTAGCCTACGCGGTCGGTGTACGGATGTGGGTCGAGCGCTTTCTGCGCGCTGGAGTACGAGCGCACCAGCGTGCCCGTGGCGTCGAGCACTTCCAGGGTGATCGGCGACGACGCCTTGGCGGGCAGCATGTAGTCGATGAACGCGCCCGACGGAGCGCTTTCCCCCGACGGCATTTCCGGCGGCCACGGCGTGGGATCATTGGTCGCGAAGCGCACCCGGACCGCCGTCGCGGGCGCGAAAAGATAGGCGTCGCGTGCAGCGGCGGCAGCTCGCGCGCGAGCCATCTGACGCAGCGGTGTGACGTTGTCGAGAATGTAGAAACCACGGCCGTGTGTACCGGCGATCAGATCGCTGCACAAGCAGCTGCTGTCATCCTTGATTTGCAGATCGCGCACCGAGATGGCCGGCATGTCGATGCGCAGCGACTCCCAGTGATCGCCGTCGTCGAACGACACCCACACCTGCGTGTCGGTGGCGCCGTACAGCAGCCCCTTCACCTTCGGGTCTTCGCGAATCGAATTGGCCGGCGCATTGCCCGGCAGGCCGTTGCTGATCTCGGTCCACGTGGCACCGCCATCATGCGTGCGGTAAAAGTACGGACGCAAATCGTCGATGCGGAACGTATTGGCGGCGATGTACGCAGTACCGGCATCGAAGTGTCCGGCGTCGATGTTGTAAATGCGCGTCCACGCCTTGAGGGCGCTCGGCGTCACGTTCTTCCACGTGGTACCGCCGTTGGTCGTGACCTGCACCTGTCCGTCGTCGGTACCGGCCCACAGCACGCTCGCGCTGCGTGGCGACGGGGACAACGCCGTGATCGCACCGGCCGGCGCTGGCGTGACACTGCTGGTGTATTTGCCCGCTGTGGTCGGGACGTCCCACGTTTGCCGCGCCAGATCGGGGCTGATGCGTGTCCAGCTCTGTCCGCGATCGAGCGACTTCCAGACCACGTTCGACGCGTAGTACAACAGGTCGGGGTTTACCAGCGAGAAGTGCAACGGCATCGTGCGTACGTTGCGCCCGAAATTCTCGCCATTCGGACCGCGCACCGAGAGGTCGGGGCCGACCAATACGGTCTGTCCAGTGCGACGATCATACTTCGACACGTTCGTGCGCTGGCTGCCGAAGATCACATCGGGATCGCGCGGGTCGGGTGCGGCGATCCCGTACTCCTGAATGTTGACCGGATGCCAATCGTGAAAGGTGATGCGTCCGTCGTCGGAGCGGCTGTTCACGCACGCCGATCCATTGTCCTGTTGTCCGCTGCACACGCGATAGGGAAACGCGTTGTCGGTGGTCACGTGATACATCGCGGCGGTGGGCTGCGTATACCAGTTGCTCCACGAGGCGCCGCGATTTCCGGACACGACGGCTCCTTGGTCGGATACCGTGAAAATAAGATCAGGATTGTTCGGATTCACCCAGATCTTCTGATAGTCGTCGCCACCGGGCGCACCGCGTACGGCCGACCACGTAAGACCGCCATCTTCGGTGCGCCACATGACGGTTGAGGCGCTGTACACGACGTTCTCGTTGCTCGGGTCGACCGTAATCGTGGGCAGGTCACCACCACCGATGCGCGCCAGCGGACGATTGTCAACGAACTTCGGCGCCGCACCGACCGCTGAGCCGGGGCCGTTCACCGCCAGATACCAATGCTCGCCGGCGTCGGTCGATTTGTAGAAGCCGATCGGGCCTGATGCGCCGGCCGCCGAGCCGGCGGGTGGTGCAGCCGCAACCATGGCATACAACACCTTCGTATTGCCGGGCGCGAACGCGATGTTGGCCTGCAATACCGACGGCAGTCCGGCCGTGAGCTGCTTCCAAGTGGTACCACCGTCGGTGGACTTGAAAATACCGTTGCCGCCGCCGCCGAAACCCTGACCTTCAATGAAGCTTTGTTGCTGTTGCCAGAGCGTGGCGTACACGATGTCGGGGTTCTGCGGATCGATGCGCACGTCGTTGGCGCTGGTGTATTCATCTTTGTACAGCACGCGCTGGAACGACGCGCCACCGTCGACGGAGCGGAACACGCCGCGTTCGCTGTTCGGGCCGTACGGATGGCCGAGCGCGGCGACGAACAGCCGATCGGGATTCTTCGGGTCGACATCGACCATCGCGATCATCTGCGATTCACGCAGCCCGAGATGCGCCCACGTTTTTCCGTTGTCGATCGACTTGTACATGCCGTCGCCGACGGCGAGGTCGGGGCGAATGATACCGGCGCCGCTGCCCACATAAATGATGTTCGGATTCGACGGCGCCACGGCGATCGCGCCGATCGAGCCGGTGGACTGGTCGTCGAACAGCGGCACCCAATTCGAGCCGTAGTCGGTCGTCCTCCACACGCCGCCGTTGTCGAAACCGGCGTAGAACACGCTCGGCTGCGTGGGGACACCGGCGAGCGCACGCGCACGACCGGCGCGCAGGGGGCCGATCGCACGCCAGTGCAGCGCGCTGAAGCCCGGATCGGATTGCGCCGGGAGAACTCGCGCAATTGGTGAGAGCGCGCTCGCGAGAGAAAGCGCGAGCGAGCAGCGAGCCTGCAGAGAGCGCGGGAGACGCACGGGAAGCCTGAGCGGAGGGAGGGGGTGCGTGGACCCCTTCAACATGGGGCTGGCAGGCGGCGGCTGCTAGATTCCGCGCGATGACGCGCCCCACACCAGCGACCATTCGAACCGGCTCGATCGCCATCGTGTTGGCGGTCCTCTCTTGGGGGCTGCTGGGCGTGATGTCGCGCGTGGCGATGGCCGATGGCACACCACCGCTCACGATCGCGTTCTGGCGGGCGGCGATTGCGGCGGCGCTGTTCACGGTTCATGCTGCCGTTACGCGCGCTGAACCCCTGCACAGCACCGACCGCCCCGCCGCACTGTTCCTCGGCGTCGCCGGGGTCGCGGTGCTGTACTTCGCGTATCTCAACGCCATCGAGCAGGG
>NZ_JBDNFF010000384.1:0-3101 GCF_041689975.1 Gemmatimonas sp. | reverse complement strand
TCGCCACCCAAGGCGTGCAGTGGCGCGATGGCATCCTCGCGCCGCACCACGTTCACAGTGCGGAGACCCCGGCGCTTGGCGAGTTGAATTACGTACTCGCCCACTCCGCTGTTGGCGGCGTTCTGCATCACCCAATCGCCCGGTGCCAACGCTACGAACTCGGACAAGAGCAGCGACGCCGTGGGCGGATTGACCGACATCATCGCCAGTTGCAGCGGGTCACCGATTGGCGGTAGCGGAATCAGCCCCGCCGCCGACGCCACGAGATGCGACGCCCACGTGCCGGAGCCGATCGGCAACAGCACGCGCTGTCCCACAGCTACCGACGTCACCCCATCACCAAGAGCTGCCACGCGTCCCACACCTTCGTTGCCGCCCACGGCCGGCAGGGGCGGCAACATACCGTATTGGCCGGTGAGCGTGAGCACGTCCGACGGATTGATCGGCGCGGCCAGCATCTCGAGCAACACCTCACCGGCCTGCGGCACGGGCGTCTCATGCGTCACGCATTCGATGACATCCTGCGGGACGGGGCCACGAGTGGTGTATTCGGCACGCTGCATCACAGTGCTCCGGCAACAGGGAGAATTGAAGTCGGGCGAATCAGGCGAGCTCTTCGGCGCCGCGTTCATGGATCGTTGTCAGTTCGACAATCACCAGACGACGAATCTTCTTCGGCAGCTTGAAGATGGTATGCTCCCCGACCGCCCTGCCCTGCAAGGCGCGGCCGATCGGCGACGCCATCGTGACGTGACCTTCCTGCAGTTCACCGGCGTCGCCGAACACCAGTTCATACGCTTCACGCACCTTCGTCTCCTCTTCCTCGACGATCACCTTCGATCCGAGGCCGACACGATCGGTCGCGATCTGCGCGATATCGATGTTCGCGAGCTTCGTCACGCGCTGTGTGAGCTGCCCGAGGCGCGCCTGCACGAACTGCTGGCGTTCCAGTGCCGCCTTGTACTCGCTGTTCTCCTTCAGGTCGCCAAGTTCGACCGCCTTCCGGATTTCAAAGGGAAGCGTGACGTTGAGCTCGTGCGAGAGCTTTTCGACTTCACGCGCCATTTTGGCGATGAGTTCCTGAAACATGCGCAGGTCCACTGAGGCGGGACAGAAAAGACGCGCGCCCGGCCGTTTCCGGACGAGCGCGTGTGTAACCATCTAATATGGCATGGTTTGGTGGGGGTTCAAGACGTGCGCGACGAATTGACACGCCGGCTCTCTCACCTCACGGCTGTACGGACAAGGACAGACGCACGGTGCGCGGGGCTCCGGGCATGATGTTGTTGTTGCCATGCGACGTGGCCGCGTAACGCGTGCCAAGCACGTTCTCGACGTTGACCTGCATGGTCAGCGACAGCGGCAGTGACAAAAAGAGTCCGCCATCGAGGCGCGTGAACGATGGCAGGGTCACGCTATTGTCGATGGCTGCGTAACGCTGGCCCTGATGCACCACACCGGCACCGAGCGACGCGCGTGACGTCACGCGCACCTTGTTCCAGAGCGAGAGTGTGGTGCGAGGCACGAGTGGCACCGTAGCGCCGGCGCGGGCGGCCGACGTGCGACTGAGAAACCGCGCCTGCTGCACCGCCACGCCGCCCACGACGTTCCATCGGGATGTAACGGCACCGGTCACGCCGACCTCCACACCAGTGGTGCGCTGCGCCCCCGTCTGCACCAGAAGGGCGACGTTGGCCGGATCCGGTGCGGCACTGTTCGTCCGGTCGAGGCGATACCACGCCGTGTTGACTTCAAGCGCTTCGGTCGGTGTCCACTTCACGCCCACTTCGCGATTGCGGAATTGCTCCGGCCTGAGCGCAGCTCGGCTCGCCGGGAGCGATGAGAACTGGTCGCCGGCGCTGGGCAGCGATGAGATGCCCACCGATCCGTACAATGACACGGTGCGACCAGGCGTGAACACGATGCCCCCGCGCGGCGACAGCAAGTAGTCCACGCGCTGCGTCACGATGTCGGTGCGATGATCCCTCACTCCTACGGCGAAGCGGTCGTAGCGCACCCCCATCACGAACTGCACGTGGTTACCGACGTGCAGTTGCTCCTGGAGGAACACGGCGGCAACGTTGGCCACGGCGTCGTTGTCAGCGTCGGTTGCACTCGCGCGGAACGACACCGGCGCCACTGCGGCCGTGGCCGTGAGCGGCACGGTGCGCGATGTCGTCACATTATCGAAGTACCCGGTCAGTCGCACGTTATCGGTGGCCTGGCGGCTGAACTCCGTTCCAGTTACCAGTGTCTGTCGCACCGCGCCGAAACGCGACGTGTACACGAGATCACTCTGATTGAACAGGCTGCGGCGGCCCGTGGCCGTGTTGTACGCGCCCAGATTCACCTGCGTCCCGGCGGCATTCACGGCGCTCGACGCGAACACGTTCTGATAGAACTTGTCGTACTGCACCGCACGGCTGTGCGTGCGCAGCGTGAGGCCACGGCTGTTGTCGTACTCGGCCATCAGGTGCGCGCCGTCCACCGTCATGGTGGAGAGATTACGATCGGGGTCACCGACGAACGTGCGCCAGTCGAGCGCGGACGGGCGTCCGTTGGCTGACGGGATGCCGCGATCGACCGTGCGCCGGTCAACGAAGCGTTCCACGCCGGCGCGCACCATTGTCGGACCAGCGCGGAACGCGATCGTGGGATTGAAACCACTTTTCTCGTACGACATGAAGTCGCGGAAGGAGCCACTCTTCTCATGCAGCGCGTTCACGCGCGCCGCGAACTGCGACGTGATCCCCTGCCCGACATCGAGCGTGACGCGACGCTGGTCGAAGGAGCCCGTCTCCAGACTTCCGCTATGGGTGGGTGTCCACTCGGCCGGCTTCATGACCCGATTGATCACCCCGCCGCCACCACCGCGACCGAAAGCGAGCGCGTTGGCTCCTTTCAGTGCTTCGATCTGCGCCACGTTGTAGCTATCGCGGTAGTACTCGACGTCGTCGCGGACGCCGTCCACGAAGAAATCGGCGGTCGTGCTCTGTCCACGGATCGTGGGGGCGTCGCGGTGCCCTTCGCCTTGCCCCATGGTGACGCCCGGGACGTACTCCATGGCGCGGGCCATCGTTTGCAGGCCGAGGTCGCGCATG
>NZ_JBDNFF010000383.1:0-35419 GCF_041689975.1 Gemmatimonas sp. | reverse complement strand
TCAGCTCCTTCACCTCCTTCGCCGGCTTGTCCTTCTTCGACCGCGATTTTCCAGCGCCCGGCAACGAGCCCGCGGTGTCACCCGCGGCACCCGCGGCACCCGCGGCACCCGCGGCCAACACGTCCACCACCGCGCGCGCATACGGCTGTTCGGACGGCAGCAACACGAGCATGCTCAGCGGCGGCAACGATACCGCGATCGACTGCGGGAATCCGTGATACGGCACCGGCTCCGCCTCCACCGCCTCCGCCACCACGAAGCCACTGCCACCGAACGGCGTCGCGTCGGAATTGAGCACCACGTGATACGTGCCCATCGACGGTGCGCCAAGTCGGTACGCCGCGCGCGGGACCGGCGTGAGATTGAGCACCACCATGGCGTGCGCCGATCCGTCGTAGCGCGCATACGACAGCACCGACTGCTCTTTATCGGAGACGTCGATCCAGCCGAAACCCGACGGCTCGTGATCACGCCGCCAGAAGCACGAGTGCTGACGATAGAGCGCGCCGATGGACTCCATGAACGCCATCAGCCCCTGTCGCCGGGCATCGCCCAGCAAATGCCATTCGAGACTGATGTCGTGATTCCACTCGTGATGCGACCCGAGCTCGGTGCCCATGAAGAACAACGACTTTCCCGGTCGCGTGATCGAGTAGCCGATGAGCGTGCGCAGGTTCGCGAATCGCTGCCACGCATCGCCGGGCATCTTCTCGAGTAACGACTGTTTGAGGTGCACGACCTCATCGTGCGACAGCGGATTCATGAATCGTTCGCTGTACTCGTACATCATGGCGAAGGTGAGCTTGTCGTGCGCGCCCTTGCGGAAGAAGGGGTCGACTTTGATGTAGTCGAGCGTGTCGTGCATCCACCCCATGTTCCACTTCAGCGTGAAGCCCAATCCGCCCTCGCTGATCGGATGCGTGACCCGTGGCCACGACGTGCTCTCCTCGGCCACCGTGATCACGCCGGGATGCAGCGAATGGACGGCGTGGTTCAGCTGCTTGAGAAACGACACCGCCTCGAGATTCTCGCGACCACCGAACCGGTTACGGAGCCACTGGCCCGACTCGCGTCCGTAGTCGAGATACAGCATCGAGGCGACGGCATCCACGCGCAGTCCATCGATGTGAAACTCCTCGATCCAGTACAGCGCGTTGGCCAGCAGGAAATTGCGCACTTCGTAGCGCGCATAGTTGAAGATGTGCGTGCCCCACTCAGGGTGATCGCCGAGTCGCGGGTCCTCATGTTCGTAGCAGGCGGTGCCGTCGAAACGGCGAAGCGCCCAGTCGTCCTTGGGAAAATGCGCCGGCACCCAGTCGAGCAAGACCCCGATGCCTGCCTCGTGCATCGTGTCCACGAACGCACGGAAATCATCGGGCGATCCGTGCCGCGACGTGGGCGCGAAGTAGCCACCCACCTGGTAGCCCCACGAACCGCCGAACGGATGCTCGAGCACCGGCAACAACTCGATGTGCGTGAAACCCATGCGTTTCACATGCTCCGCGAGGCGCGGCGCCAATTCGCGATACGTGAGCAGGCGATTGTGCTCGCCGCGCATCCACGAGCTGAGGTGCACTTCGTAGACCAGCATCGGCTCGCGCAGCGGATCGGCGTCCGCGCGCTGTGCCAGCCAGACGCCGTCCTTCCAGTCGTACGTGCCGCGCGCCTGAACGATCGAGGCGTGCCCTGGGCCCTGCTCCATCTTGAACGCGTACGGATCGGTCTTCACGCGCAGGGCACCACCGGGCGAACGGATCTCGAACTTGTACATCGCGTCCGCGCCGACACCGGGCACGAACAGTTCGAACACGCCACTCGCGCCAAGCAGACGCATCTGGTGTGCGCGTCCGTCCCAGCTATTGAACGCACCGATCACCGAGACGCGCGTGGCGTTCGGTGCCCATACGGCGAACGACGTGCCGACCACGCCGTCGATCTCCAAAACGTGTGCCCCCAGTTTCTCCCACAGACGCAAATGGCGTCCTTCGTTGAAGAGATGAAGATCCATCTCGCCGAGCGTGGGGAGAAAGCGGTATGGATCGTCGCGCAATACGACGCGGCCGTCGCCGAACGTGATCTCGAGTCGGTACGCGATGGGCGCGGCGCGATCGCTCAGAAAGAGGGCGAACAACCCGTGCGCGTCGCGCTCCATCGGCCAGCGCTGTTCACCGAGCACCACGGCAATGGACGCGGCGTTGGGCTGGAAGGCGCGGATCGCGACCCCGTCCACGCCGTCCAGAGTGATCGGATGCGCGCCCAGCAGGTCGTGTGGCGCGGCGGATTCGCCTCGAACGAGCCGCAGCGCGGCGTCGGCTGATGCATTCGGCACAGTCATGCCTGAAGTATATCCTCCAACGAGAGTCGCGTCAGAAAAGCGATGGCTGGTCCCCGATCGAGCGCGGGTCTACCGGAGCTATCCCGAGCCGTTCCTGCAGCATCCGTACCGACGCCGGCCCGTGCCCAGCGAAGTGGTTGTTCACGAAGCCGTACACCTCGCGCACCTCGCGCTGCAGCACCGGGATCATGCGGCTCCACGCGTCGAGCTCGGCACTGCGGTCTACCTGCAGCCGAGAGTAGTCGACGATGGACCGGTCGGGTCCCATCCAGCGCAGGTAGGCGAAATCCGCCGTCGGCTGCTCACAGAGCTTGAGCAGCCAGTCGCGTGGAATCCATCGGCCGTCGCTGAGGGCCAACGCCACACCATGGCGCTTGAGCAGCGCCAACGTGCTCTTGCGTACCCAAGCCGCTTGCCTGAACTCCACCGCGAACCGGAGATCGGGCGGCAGTGCCGGCAGAAACGCGGCAAGGGCATCGATCTCGCTGGGCGAGAAATCGGGCCCGCACTGGATGAGAATAGGACCGAGCCGCGGCCCCAATTCACGCATGCGATCGGTGAACGCACGCAACACGTCGACCGCGTCCACGAAGCGTCGCTCGTGCGTGATCTCCTGCGGGAGTTTGCAGGTGAACGTGAACTCCGGCGGCGTACGCGACGCCCAGCCACGCACGGTACTGACCGGCGGGATCGCATAGAACGTGGAGTCGATCTCCACGGCCTCGAAGGCACGCGTGAACGTGCGCAGAAAGTCCACGGGACGGGTGCCCGCCGGGTAAAAGGGACCTACCCACGCCGGATAATTCCATCCCTGCGTGCCCAACCGCAGTTGCGCGCTCATGGGCGTCGTCGGCGCCGGCTCACAGGCATGTCCCATGTGCACTCGGGCCCAGCCCATGGCCTCCGGTCCCGCCACTGACACCGCGAAGGGGTCTTCACGTATCGAACATGGTAACACCCGCGGTTCAAACGATCACTCACAAGAGGAGTCGCTATGTTTCAGCTCGCGCTCGTTGCACTGACTGCCTTACAAGCCTCCACGCTCACGCTCCCCGTCACTCCTTCAGCCGCTGCGACCACGCGCGCGGCCTCGGTGGCCGAGCCGATGATCTCCAACCCCGAACATATCGCCCGTGCACGCGTCGCGCTGGCCAAAGGGGAGTACGATGTCGCACGCCGCGAGTTCGTGACGGCTGCGGCCATCGACCGCGACGAAGGAAAACTCGCCACCGAAGCCTCCTTCGGACTCGCGCACGTACTGTATGCGCAGTCGTACAACCGCGAGGCCGCGACGGTGCTCGAGCGACTCGCCGCGGAGGCCTCGACGGCTGGCGACGTGGACACCGAAGCCAAAGCACTGCTGGACGCCATGTGGCTGAACGTGGATGCCAAGCAGCGGATGCAAGCCCGGGCCGATGCCTCGCGGCTACGCGTGCTGCTCAAAGACAAGCGTCTTTCGAATGACACGCGCAAGCTCGTTGCGTCGCGCGTGAGCTGAACCACGCCGTGCGTGGCACGCACGCTACCGATAGGTCTCGAAGAACCCGCGTCCCCGGCCGCTGAGTACGCGACCGCGGACGCGACCTTCGACCCGGGCTTCGCCGGCCATCTGCACGAACCACGGCTTGCGCAGCGCGCGCGCCGCGTCGCTGTCCCCGCGTTCCACCAACCCGATGCGCGTGTCCGTCGCCACTGCGTCGTCGACGGTCAGCAAAAGCCGTAGCGTATCGGTACCGCGCACGTCGAACAGCTCCGCCGTGGCCGGCACCTTGAGCACACCCTTCACCGTTTGCACCTCGCGTGCGTCATCGTAGCGGATCACGCGCGGCCGGAAGAGCGCGAGAAATCCCTGGGCGTCGGTAACGTACACGAACAGCGGAGCGTTGCCGCCTGCCGAATCTTCCGGCGTGACCCGGCCATACAGCAGGGTGTACTCGCCGGCGCGCGTCGAGCCCCATTCCCATGTGACACCGCGCCACCCGCCCCAGTTGTGATCGTGATACGCCTGTGCGCCGTCGAAGCGTTCGCACACCCGGGCCACACACCACGACCCCGACGCATCGGCCCGTAATGCCGGCACGGCGTACCCGGAGGTGAAGTCACCGCTCACCAGCGTCGCACCGGGAAAATCCACACGCGGCGCGGGTGACAGCACGAGATCGAGTGTGAGCGGCGTGCCGGTGCCTTCCTCACGCACGTTGGCCCGCACTGCGTACCGACCATCGGGCATCACGCGTACGCTGTCGTTGCCGATCGTGAGATTCGCATCACGCGTAGAGAAGCGTACACGCTCCTTCGGAGTCGAGCGACTGAATCGGCGTGGCGCACGGCCGCGCTCGTGCAGCGTAACGAGCACCTGCCCTCCCCACTGATCGCCCGTTACATCACCGCCCACGATGAACGAGATGAACGCCCAGCGCGTCGCGTCGGGCGAAATCACGTTGAAGTAGTGCCATTCCCCCCACGAATTACGATTCGCCATACCCGGCCTGGGGAGATGAAAGTGATCGATATCGTGACGCAGCTCCGCCGGCGTCGGCGTCATCCACCGACGATCACCGTCGTCGTCTTCCCACGCGCCCGAGGCCACCGTGGGCAGTGCACCAAGTGTGCGGGTGGCCGACGGGATCTCCCCACTGGCCCGCACGGGATGCTCGATGCCGTCGCTGGTGGTGACGTACAACAGCTTGCCCTCGAGCTGCGGCGCCGCCACGCTGACCACATCGCTGAGGCGGGGCGCGTTGAGCACCTGCCGATGCACAAAGCGTGCGTTGGGCACCGAAAAGAAGAGGCCGCCCAGTCCACCCGTGGTGAGGACTTCGATGTCGATGCCTTCCGGCAATACCGTGATCGTACCGCCGCCTACCAGACGCTCCTGGCTGGCCTGACGCACCATCGCCTCACCGACGGCCAGCAGCACGATCATGACACCCACGCCCACGCCGAATCCGCCGCACAGCAACAGCGCGCGCATCGGTCGCGACGATACCGATCGCCACGCCAGTAACTGTGCCATGGCCAATCGAATGGCGCCGGTGGACGCGCTCACGCGCCACTCGCAACGGGCGATCGGGAATCCGACGCCACACGTCCGTCGTGCAACCGGATCACGCGCTGCGCGGCTTGCGCCACGACGGCATCGTGCGTCACGAACACCAGCGTGCGTCCGTCGCGATGCAATCGCCCGAACAGTTCGAGCAATCGCACGCCGGTTTCGGCATCGAGCTCGCCGGTCGGTTCATCGGCCAGCAGGAGAGCGGGTTCATTCGACAGCGCGCGCGCGATCGCGACCCGTTGCTGTTCTCCCCCCGACAGCTGCGTCGGGCGATGATCGAGCCGGTCGCCAAGGCCCACATAGCCCAGCAGTTCACGGGCGCGTGCCCTCCGCGCCCGCTTGTCCATGCCCGCTTCGGCGAGCGGCAGCTCGACGTTCTCCGACGCCGACAGCGTGGGCATGAGATAGAAGCGCTGAAACACGAAGCCGATGTGACGCAACCTGAAGTCGGTAGCCTCACGATCGGACAGCGATGCGGTGTCGCGACCGTTCACCAGCACGCGACCCGACGTCGGTACATCGACCGCGCCGAGCAAGTGCAGCAGCGTGCTCTTGCCGCATCCCGACGGCCCGGTGATGGCCGCGAACTCCCCGCGCGCGATGCGGAGATCGATGCCACGCACCGCCTGCACCATCGCGCTGCCCATGGGATAGCTGCGCACGACCTGCTCGCAGGCGATGACCGGCTCGCCCGCCGTGCCGGTTTCGCGTGTGGTGCCGGCACCATGTTCAGACACGTCAACCAATGGCTTCCTCTCGTAACGCGCGAGCGATGGGGATGGAGGCGGCGCGCCATGCAGGCAGCAGTCCGGCCAGTGTTCCTGAAGTGAGCAGCAGCGCGAGCGCGCGCCAGCCGGCATTCGGACTCCACACGAAGAAGTCGAACGCCGATGGCAGTCCCGGAAAGTCACGGAGAATGGCGTTGAGCCACTGGGCGGTCACCAATCCCAGAGCGAGTCCACCCACAATGCCCGCGCTGGTCAGTAGCAGCCCCTCGAGAAAGACCTGATGCAGCACGCCAATCCGCTGCGTACCGATCGCACGCAACACGGCGATCTCGCCACGTCGCTCGTTCACGGAGAGCGTAACCAACGTGGCGACCAGGAGAAAGCCGATGCCGAGACTGATGGCCCCGAGCACGAACGCCAACTGTCGGAAATACGAGAGTCGCTCCTCGACTTGACGGATCGCCGTTTCAGTGGAGATCGCGGTCACGCGCGGTTGGGTGGTCGCGATCCACGAGCGCACGGCTTCCACCGACGCAGAATCGCCGCGACGCGACTCGGCCATCGCCAGCGACATACGGTCGCGATAGCTCGGTCCGAGCAACTGACGCAGCAGTGCGAGATCGAGCGCCATCACTGGTGTTTCGCCCGGCACGTAGATGAAGCGCCCCATGCCGCTGATCACGACACGACTCGACCGCGCTGCGGTGCGCAGCTGCGCATCCAGTCCTGAGGAGATCGTAATGGTATCGCCGACCACGTGTCCCGCGCGTGTCAGGAACGTCTGGCTCACGACGATGCGCGGCAGCGGCGCCGTGGTGCCGGAATCGGCACGCGTGATGTCGGAGCCGGCTTCGAGGGTGTAATCACCCTGTACGTCGCGCTCGAGCCCAAGGGTGAAGGCCGAGGGGATCCGACCGCCGTCGACGGTGAGTGTGGCGCCAAGCGTGGGGCTGACGGCCTTGATGTCGGGATTGGCGCGCAGCGCACGCACGATCGCGCCGGCGCCGTCGATCGTGGCTTCGCTGTCGAACGGCAACGTTCCCTTGGGCGACACGCGCAGCTGATAGCCCCGCGTGAGCAACAGAGAGCGGAATGATTCACTCATGCCGGTCGCCAGCATCACCATGTCGAGCAGCAGAGCGGCCGCCACCGCGATGCCGAGCACGGCCAGCGTGGTGCGGGCGGGATGCCGGCGTAGCGTGGCCCAAGCCATCATGAGTCGCATCGCTCAGCGTCCCATGAGCGACAAGGGCGACGACTTGACCAGTCGCCAGCCGGCTGCGGCGCCGGAGCCGATACCGAGCACCAGCGAGAGTCCGGTTGCGAACGCGAAGATCTGCGGTGTGAGCAGCGCGAAGACCAGCGGCGTGCGATACAACTCCTGAAAATGCGCGTTCACGATGAGCGATGCGATCCAGCCGATGCCGGCGCCGATCACACTGCCGATGAGCGACACGATAGCGGCTTCGATCACGATGGCACGCACCACGGTGGCGCGGGAGATTCCCATGAGGCGGAGGGCGGCGATGTCGCGTTTGCGTTCCTCGACGCTGAGCAACAGCAGACAGAGCAGAAAGACCGCGCTGGCGACCACGGTGATGATACCGATCGCGAAGTGAAAGCGCTCGACCACACGAAAGGTGCGGGAGCTCTGCACCGCGACATCTCGTGACTTGTGGGCGCGGAATCCGAAGGCCACATGATTGATACGCGCCAATGCCGAATCGATCGACTGGCCGTCGCGCGTACCGACGGCGAAGCGATCGACGCGATCGTCGAGCTCCATGAGCTGCTGTAACTGATCGAGATGCAATCGTACGCGATACTCGCGCCGCGCGACTTCAGCCGGGTCGGCTTTCCGCTCGTAAATCGCCGCGATCGTGACGCTGTCGCCCGCTTCCCCCGGCTTGGCCGAAATCCGGACCCGTGCGCCGACGGCCAGTCCGAGATCCTCCGCCATCCGCGCATCGATGGCGATTCCGCGCTGCGCCGAATCGCGCTGTGCTGTAGGGGTTTGCGACGCAAGCGGAGTAGCGCCGACCGCCCCGAGCGCGCAGGCGATAAGGACGGCCGCCGCCAGCATGTGCTTCACCGGCGGCCGCTCAACGGGCGGTCGACTTGCGCGATTTCGGTTTGGCGGCGGCAGCCGCCGTGTGGGAGCCAGAAGCATCAGCAGAGCGTGGACCAGTGGAGGGCATCGCTTCCACCAATACCTGAGCGGCAAGATTGGGTCCCACCACGGCCTCGTTCTTTCCGATCCGTAACGTGAGCGGTCCGTCGAACGGTGCACGCGACACCATCGTGACTTCGGCGCCCGGTTGCAATGCGATTTCGGCAAGATAGCGCAACAGCGAGGGATTCTTGTCGCTCACGCGCAGCATGCGCGCCGTTTCGCCCACCGGCAGTTCGGCGAGAGTGCGATGCGGCTGCTCCTCAACGATGCCATCGACCGTGGGAATCGGGGCGCCGTGCGGATCGGCCGTGGGGTGCCCGAGCGCGGCCGCCATACGCTCGATGAGATCGTCCGACGCGGCATGCTCGAGCCGCTCCGCTTCGTCGTGCACGCGATCCCACGGATAACCCAGCACCCCGGTGAGATACGACTCCAGGATGCGATGGCGGCGGATGGTGCGCAACGCAGCCTGTCGCCCCCGCGGCGTCAGCTGCACGCCACGGTACGGTACGTGATCGAGATAGCCCTGTGTGGCCAGCCGACGCACCATGCCGGTCACCGACGCCGGCGCCACGTCGAGCGCGTTCGCCACATCACTAGTAGCAGCCGCACCGAACCGGCTCTCGAGCTCGTAGATGGCCTTGAGGTAGTCCTCGACCGGCCCAGTCAGGGCCGGAGGAGCTACGACGGGCGAGCTTGCATCGGGCGAACCAGCGTCACGCGCGTTCATACCGAAAGATCAGCGGGAGGCGACGCGAACGGGACCCCTGACCATGAGAACGGGCACCATCGTCCGGTGGCGAACAGTATTGGCGGTCGTCCCATAGATCACGTCCTGGATCCCCTTGTGGCCATGCACTGCCATGGCGATGAGATCACACTGCTCCCGCTCGGCCGCGGCCGCGATCTCACCGGCGGGATCACCGCCAGCCAGCAGCGACTCGGTCTCGAAGCCGTCCGCGCGCAGTGAAGCGCAACAGGCTTCGATGTACTCACGGTCCAGTCGCATTTCTTCCGATTCTCGCAGCTTGAGTGAAAGCTGGTGCCGTGCGGCCCAGCCGTCGGCTACGTGGATCAGCACGAGGGAGGACGAGCAGAGCTGCGCCAGCTGCCTCACGTGCGCGAGAATGACCTGATCGTACGCGGAGTGCTCGAGCGGCACGAGAATGCGACGATACATCAGGCGAGCCACCCACGAACCGTCTGCACGAGCAGCCAGAGGTTCAGCGTGGCGATGACGCCGGCGACGACGTAGGCCGAGATGCGCAGTCCGATCGAGTTCACGAATTCGCCCATCTTTTCGCGGTCGGAGGTGAAGCGCACCAGCGGGAACACGGCGAAGGACAGCTGAAGCGACAGGATGACTTGGCTGAAGATCAATAGCTTGGCCGTACCGCGCTCCCCGTAAAGTATCGCCACCACCGCCGCCGGCACGATGGCGATAGCCCGCGTGATCAACCGGCGAAGCCAGGGACGAAGGCGAAGGTTCAGAAAGCCTTCCATCACGATCTGACCCGCCAAGGTGCCCGTAATCGTGGAATTCTGTCCCGACGCCAGCAACGCGAGGGCAAAGATCGTGCTGGCGCCCGCTACGCCAAGCAACGGCGTGAGCAGCTTGTACGCATCCTGGATCTCCGCGACTTCGGTGTTGCCGCTGGTGTGGAACGTCGCCGCCGCCACGATCAGGATGGCCGCGTTGATGAACAGCGCGAAGCTGAGCGCGATCGTGGAATCGATGAACGCAAACCGCACCGCCTCGCGCTTGCCTGCCGACGTCTCCTCGTATTTCCGCGTCTGCACGATCGACGAGTGCAAATACAGGTTGTGCGGCATCACCGTGGCCCCGAGGATACCGATCGCGATATACAGCATTTCGGGATTGGTGAAGATCTGGGCGGTCGGAACGAATCCGCGTGCCACTTCGCCCAGATCCGGTCGCGTGATGAAGAGTTCAAACAGGAAGCACCCGCCCACGATCGCGATCAGCCCGATCACCAACGCCTCGAGCAGGCGGAACCCTTTGTTCTGCAGGTAGAGCACGATGAGCACGTCGACCGCGGTGATCCCGATGCCCCACGCGAGCGGGATGTCGAAGAGCAAGTTGAGTGCGATTGCGGTGCCGATCACTTCGGCGAGATCGCAGGCCGCGATGGCGATTTCGCACAGCACCCAGAGCGCGAAGGCCACGGGCCGCGAGTAGTGATCGCGACAAGCCTGCGCCAGGTCACGTCCCGTGGCGATGCCAAGTTTCGAGGCGAGTCCCTGCAGCAACATCGCCATCAGGTTCGACAGCAGAATTACCGAGAGCAAGGTGTAGCCGAAGCGCGAACCGCCAGCGAGCCCGGTCGCCCAATTGCCCGGGTCCATGTAGCCCACCGCCACCAAATAGCCCGGGCCGGCGAAGGCCACCATCTTCCGGAACCACGTCGCGCCATTCACCTCGACGGAGCGATGTACTTCGGCCAGCGATGGCGCCAGTCGGGCGCGACGCCAGCCGGCCTCCGCCGTGGGTGACGTTGACGGCAAAGACGCAATGGCGCCGGGATCGCGTGGAGGGGTCGTGGTGGGATCAGTATTCACAGCATCCATATTCATAATTTAGGCGGGGCTAACTTCTAAACAAGGTCAGTAGTGTCTCAACGTTTTGGGATTAGAACGGTGTCGGTGGTTGATTTGCCTGGGGAACGACGTCGTTTGGTCTGGTGTCGACGTGAACGACGAGGCGCTGCATGTCGGTCTTTTGCGCGGAGGCGCGCGGGACCGTCCTGCACCGAAGCACCGCCACAACAGGCGTGGCGGTTCGCCGCGCCCCGTCCTTCGGCACGATGCCCATTTCCATCATTCTGCTGTTCTTCGCGTTTCTTCGCGTGCTCCGCGAGCTTCGCGCGAACTAGCTGGCTCTCCGATCGCTCCGGGGCAGCCGCCAGCACCGCCGTTCACGCGAAGTCCGCGAAGATCGCGAAGGCCCGCGAAGAACAGCAACACCGTGAGTGGTGTCCCCACGTGTTCAGGTGAAGACGCACATCCATATCGCGAAGCAAGGTCGACCGCTTGACGGGCAACGCGTGTTCGAAATTGTACAGTTCCTGAGTGTGGCCCTGTTCGCGCAAGTCCCTCTCCATCAACTACCTAGGCCACTACCCCGTCATTCAGACGCTGATTTCGAACCCATTCCACTCGTTCTCCTCTAAAACGTTGGGATGCTACTGCAACAACGTAAAAGCGACGATATCTCGGCAATGACGTATTCGAGAAGTCGCCCCCTACGTCATGCGACGTGTCCTTCTCAGCTCGGCGTACACGCACCATGCACCGGTCACGATCCCCGACTCCCCTGACCGAGCCGCTCATGATTCACTGCAATAGCCTCGTAATCCGTTACCGGACACCCCGATACCTTACCTGGAGCACGATGCTCGGTGCGGTCTCCATCGTCGTGCTTGGCGCCCCTGCCAGTGCGGCTGCCCAAACTGCCCCGGACTCGGCGGTTGGTCGGCGACGTATTCAGCCGCTCCCCACACTCGGCTCTGCGCCGGAATCGGGACTGCAGTTCGGCGCTACGGTACTCGCTGTGGTTGATCGTCCAGCCATGGACCACGCCCGACCCGCCTCCCTGATCGCGACGGCCATCCGCAGCACCAAGGGGCAGACCCGCGTTTCGCTTGAAGGTGAACACTGGACGCGACAGAATGGCCGTCGGTTGAACGCGCTTCTGGCATGGCAGAAATTCCCCCTGCCCTTTTACGGCATCGGCGATTCAACACCGGCTGGCGACAAGGAGATCTTTACGCCGAAGGGCGTTGAAGCGATCGCCGGCGTGCAGCAGCGCGTTCGTGGGCACTGATATGCCACGGGCGGTATCCGATTCGTGGACCAGTCGATCACCCCCGACACGGTCGGCGTGCTTCGACAGCGTACGCTGACCGGCAGCGACGGCGGACGCCTGGTCGAACCGTCGATCAGCGCGCTGCGCGATTCGCGCGACAATCTGTTCGCGCCGCAGCGTGGCACCTTTGCGCAGCTTACCTACACGCATAACGATGACGCTCTCGGCTCACCCTTTCAGTACGATCGCGTGCGCATTGATGCGCGTCACTACCGCACGCTCACCGGCACGCACGTCGTAGCGGCGCAGCTGCTGTTGCTGGGGGTGAGCGGTGACACGCCGTTCGACCAGCTGGCGCTGGTGGGCGGCGGCGACATCATGCGTGGCTACGCGCGCGGACGCTACCGAGATCAGCGATTGGCGGCCGCGCAGGTCGCGTATCGTTCACCGATCGTCCACCGTCTCGGACTCGTGGCCATCGCGGGAGCCGGTACGATCGGGCGGTCGTGGGACACGCTCACCGATGCGCGACTGCTCCCCACATTTGGCGGCGGCGTCCGACTACAGATCGATCCGCGGCAGCGCACCGCCGTTCGCGTGGACTACGGTCGCGGGTGCGACAATTCGAACGGTCTCTATATCGGCTTCAATCAGGCCTCTAATGCATACAGCACCATCGTTCTTGTTGCCCTTCACGGGCCGCCGTGCGGAGCTCAACATCCTCGAGCGCGCTCTCGCCGACGTGGACGGTGGACGTGCTCAGCTCCTGCTGTTGAGCGGTGACGGCGGCATCGGCAAGACACGCCTCGTACAGGAGGCGGAGGCGGGCGCAGCGACCGGGTGGCAAGTCGCCACTGGACGCGCCTATCCACTGGAAACGGCGAACCCGTACGCCCTGTTCACCGACGCGCTCGAGCCGCTATTCGCCGCGCTCGACCCCAGTGCGCTCACGCGCCTTACCCGTGGCGACAAACGAATTCTTGCGGCGTTGACCCCGCGTCTCCTGTCCGAGACGGACCTTGCCCAGCAGCGTCTCACCGACAACGCGACACTGACGGAGCAACGCCTGCGCCTGCATTTCGGCATTCTGCAGCTGCTCGGTCGGCTCAGTGAGCGGCGGCCGTTGCTGCTCAGCCTCGAAAACCTGAAGTGGGCCGACAGTTCGTCGATCGAGTTGCTGCACTTCGTGAGCCGGCAGCTCAGCAAAGAACGTGTGCTGCTGGTGGCCAGCTGGAACGAATCGGACCGTCCGCTCAGCGAAGAGCTGCGTCTCGCGCTGCGCTCCCTTCGCACGGTGAACCATGTGACCGACCTCCGGCTGACACCATTGTCGCGCGATGACGTAGCTTCATTGCTATCTACGGCGTTTCACGTGGAGCGAGACGCGCTGCGGCCGTTCGCCGCGTTGCTGCAGGATAGCACACGCGGCAACCCATTCTTCGTTGATCAGACCTTGCACGAGCTCGTGTCTCGCGGCGAACTACGGCAGCAGGGTGGCGTGTGGGTGGGCTGGCACGTCGAGCAGCTCGTGCTCCCGCCGTCGATGCGCGAGCTGCTGCTGGAACGGCTTCAACGGCTCAGCGCCAACGCCCGCTTGGTGAGTGATGTGATCGCGGTCATCGGCACCACCGCGCGGCACGACGTGGTGCGCTCGATGAGCGGGCTCTCCGAGGACGCGCTTCGTCTCGCCCTTGGCGAACTGCGCGGTGAGGGGATCGTGACCGAACAGGCCGACGGGAGCGCAATCACATACGACCTCGCGCATCCGATGATGCGGCAGACACTGGTTGCACACGTCGGCCTCGCGCGTGAGCGTGAGCTGCACGCACGCATCGCGGCCGCCATTAAATCGGTCGCCGGTCGCCACGCGGACCGTGAAGCCGAGTCGATCGCAGCCCACTGGCGCCAAGCGGACCCGCAGGTGGAGTCGGCTCGCTCGGTGAAATGGCTCCTTCAAGCTGGTCGTCAGGCACTCGGTCGTCTCGCACGCCGAGAAGCGGCAGTCACGCTGCGGGCCGCGCTCGATTGGATGGACGAGCATTTTCACGAGGACTATACCGCCGACATTCCGATGCTCCTCGACGAGCTGGCGCGCTTGTATCGTCGGCTCGGCGAGTACCACGAAGCGATCGTGATGTGCGCCAGGGCGTCGGCGTTGGCGGAAGCACTCGGCGACACACTGGCAGTGGCCGTGGCGGAACGGCGTCTCGGTCTTGCCCAACAGGGGCTGGGCCGTCGCGAAGACGCCATTCGACACTTCGACGTGGCACTGACGCACGCCAGCGCGAGCCAGCGCAGCAGCGGCAGCGCACACACCGAAGTCCTGTTGGCACGGATCCGGTTGGCCAAGGGCGACTGCCTGCAAGCCCTCGGCCTTCCCGAGGAGGCCAAGCGGGAGATCACGCGGGCCGTGGAGATCGCCGAACGACTCGGCCAGATTCCGTTGCTGGCGCGCGCGCACCGTATGCTGCTGATGGTCCATCTTTGGTCCGGGCCGGCGCACCGCGCGTGGGCGCACGCACGCAGCGCGGTCGAGCTGGCCGAACAGAGCGGCGAACGCAACCTGGCGTGGTCGGCCCACTGGTCCGCGGCCGTACTCGCGGCGCTGACCGCCCACACCGGCGCTCTCGAGGCGCATCTGAAGGAAGCGACGCGACTCGCGGCCGAGCTCAATTCGCCGCTGCTCGAACTGCGCACAATGGAGATCGTAATCGAGTATCGCGCCGGCACGGGCGAGTGGGATCGCGCGATCATGGACGGCGAACGCGCCCTCGCAATGGGGCGTGCGCTCGATCAGACCACGCTGCTGGCGCGACTGCTCTACTGGGTCAGCGGCGTATATCTGCAGCGTGGTGATTTGGCGACCGCAAAGCGGCTTACCGATGAAGCGTGGGAGGTTTCTGGAGCAGGACATCTCGACCTCGAACGCCCGTTCGAAGTGCACGGTGTGCTTCCAGCGTGCATGGCGCGCACCGCGTATCTCACTGCCGTCGGCGAGCACGCGCAGGCGCTCGCGCTCGGGCAGACCGCTATCACGATCGCCGATCGCACGGGGTACATCGCCTGGGCGGTGTATCGTCTGTTACCCTCGTTGGCCGAGGCGGCGCTGGCCGTGGAAGACGGTACGACGTTGAGCGCGGTGCGACGTCGCCTGGAGCACGACGCCACACATCTGGCGCATCCGATCGGCGCAGCGTGGGTGCTGGTGATCGACGGTGCCGAGGCGCTCCGTGAAGAGCGGACGGCCGACGCGATCCTGCTGCTGCAACGCGCCGTCGCCACGCTGGAAGCGGTGCCTTATCCGTTTGACGCGGCGCGCACGCGATTGCGACTGGCGCGTGCGCTGCAGCAGTCAGGCGCGCTTACCGAGGCCAAACACGAGGCGCGCGAGGCACTGCAGATGCTCGAGCGCCTCGGCGCGCGACCCGCGGCGGAAGAAGCGCGCACCGTGTTGCGATCGCTGGGCGGCAAAGTGGCCGGCGACCAGCACAACTCACCACTGGCCATGCTCACGCCACGTGAGTGCGACATCGTGCGACTGGTCGCACAACGCCTGAGCAACAAGGAGATCGGCGCCCGGCTCGGCATTACTGCGCGAACCGCGGGAACGCACCTCGCGAATATCTTCGACAAGCTCGACGTACGCGACCGCACGGCACTGGGCGATCTCGCGCGCGAGCAGGGCCTGCACCGGGCCACGTAGCGCACGCGGACCGGACTCGTAACGTACCGGTGTGTTACCAGCCCGCTGCGGTGCCGTCGCGCCGCGGGTCGGCGACACCGATCCGCTTGCCGTCTTTGCGCACGAACACGGCATGCACACCGCCGAAACTGATATCGCGCACACGGCTGGCCGGGGCGTAACCGCGCGTGACAAGCGCCTGGTACACGCTCGTCGCGAAGCCAGGCTCCACTTCGACTTCCTTCACGTTGTCGCTGGCGTGAATGCGCGGCGCCGACAGCGCAATGGCGGGATCTTCACCGAAGGCGAGCATACGAATCGTGACCTGCGTGATCGCCGGCTGGATGTACTGCGAACCGGCGGCGCCGACCACGAGACGCACCTTGTCACCGCCGAGAATCAGCGTCGGAGACATCGTAGAATTCGCGTAGCGGTTCGTGCCGCGCGTCTTCGCGTCGAAGTTGCTGCCGGCCGAATTCAGGAAGAAACCGTCCGTGTACACACCGGAGCCGAACAGCACGCCAACGGTGGTCGTAGCCGACACTGCGCTCCCGTCGCCATCAACCACGGCCAGATGCGACGTAAAGCTCTCTCCCTCTTCAACGGTGGTGGTGTCACGCATCGCGCTCCCGATACTGCCTGTGCGCAGCGCAGTCGCGGTCGGATACGGATTGAACCGGCCGCAGTTGCTTGGCGACGCGAGCGTGTCGAACGCCCAGGGATTGCCGGCAATGGCTGTGTCGGGAAGTGCACCGCCCACCAGTCCCGCACGCTGTCGCGCGAAGTCGGGATGCACAACGCCATGCGCCGGAACGCGCTGTACGGCCGGGTCGCCGCGGTATGCGCCCGCGTCGGCGTCACCGATGCGCATGATGTCGGCGAGCTTCGCAACGGCCGCGCCATTTTCGGTGAACGAGCCGGCATCGGCGACGCCGGCGGCGTCAGCCATCTGCAGCATCTCGAGCACCGACGCACCACCCATTGGCGGCGGCGCGCCAAGCAGCGTGTAGCCACGCCACATCGTGCACAGCGGGCGCATCGACGTCACGAAGTACGTGTTCATGTCGCGCACGGTGATCAATCCCCCCTGCGCCTTCACCTTCGCCGACAGCCGCTCCGCGATGCCGCCGTTGTAGAACACCGTGGCGCCCTCACTCGCGATGCGCTGCAAGGTGACCGCCAGTTCCGGCTGAATAAGTCGATCGCCAGGCCGCAGCGCCTCGCCACGCGGCATGAACCGGGCGGCCGCCAACGAATCGGCCATCAACTTGTCGCGCGACGTCACGATCGTGCGCGCCAGTAAGGGCGACACCACGAAGCCGTCGCGCGCCAGCGCAATGGCCGGCGCCATGACCTGCGCACGCGTGAGCTTACCCCACTTGGAGTGCGCTTCGAGCACGCCTGCCACCATTCCGGGCGTTGCCGCGGCGCGCCCCGCACGACGGCCGCGCGAGCTGTCGGCGCGCGCCCATTCAGCGTCTTCGCCGGCCCGCGGATAGAACGACAGATGCTCGACCGTCCTGGTCTTCGCGTTGAAGAAGGTCATCGCGCCACCACCGCCGAGTCCCGTCTGCGATACATCGGTGACGGCGAGAGCAAACGCCGTGGCCGCGAACGCGTCGATGGCATTGCCGCCCTGCGCCAGGATCGCCGCGCCGGCCGAGGCAGCATCGGGGTGCGACGCGGCCACCATGCCGCGGTCGCTTTCCACGCGCTTCCCCGACATCGGCGCCACGGCGATAGCCGCGGGCCGCTGGCAGCTGGTGACGACCGTAGCAACTATGAAAACCGCCATGGAGGCAGCAGTACGAGCGGAGCGGTGAAGCGCGAAACAGGTCGGCAACGTGATGCCCTCGGGGTAAGGTACGGGTGGATCGACTGCGGCAAGTGCGAGGCGAACTACGGACTGACCAGCGCGAGCAGCTGGCGCACGATGCGTTCCGTGAGCCCCCACACGATGTGCTGCTCCACGCGAAACGCTGGAAAGCTGGCGCGAATGCCGTTCATCTCGACCTCGTACCTGGCCCTCGAGCTCTCATGCTGCAAACGGGCGAGCGGTACCCAGAACGTCGCGGCCACTTCTTCGCTGGGCATGAACATCACATCCGGCTCCACGATCGCCACGAACGGCCGGATGATGATCGGCGGCAACGAGCGATTGTGCGGCGCGAGATCATCGAGGCGCCCGAGCATGCGTCCCTGCGTGAGATCGAGGGCGAGTTCTTCCTGTGTTTCGCGCACGGCGGTGACTTCGAGTGAAGCGTCACCGGGCTCGAGACGGCCACCGGGGAACGCCATATGACCGCTCCACGGATCGCGCTCCAACTCTGCCCGCTTGATGAACAACAGCTCCGGCGCTCCGTCAACCACGCGTAATACGGCCGACACCGCCGCGAGCCGCGACTCGGCGGCCGGCGACGCATCGACGGGCACGCGACTGGCCAGACGTCTCGCCAGTCGCGACACGTCGGCGTGCTGCAGTGCCAGCTGCAAGAGACGGTCGCGCGCGGACTCGCTCAGTCGGCCACCGCGCCACCCGAGGCGATCCAGTCGCGAAATCCACCCGCCATCGACGCGACGTTCGGGTAGCCCATGTCCAGCAACGTGCGCGCGGAGAGCGCGGAGCGATTGCCACTGGCGCACATCAGCACAACGTGCGCCTCGCGCGGCACGCGCGATTCGATCTGACTTTCGAGCACGCCACGGCCGATGTACTGCGCCGGTGCGGCGTGTCCGAGATTCCACTCGTTCTGCTCGCGGACGTCGATGAGCACGAGCGGCGCTCCGGCGGCAAGACGGTCCTGCACTTCACGCGCCGTGACTTCTGTGATGCTCGCTTTCGCTTCGGCGATCAGTTGCTGTGCGGTCTTCATATGCGTGCTCTCTGGTGGGTCTGGTGAAATTGCGACATGGAGACGGTGGAGACCGACAATGTGCGTGCGTCGGCATCCAACGTGGCGCTCGCGCCGAACGGTACCGTCCACTGGTCAGAAATATGCCCGAAGGGAAGGCCCTGCAGCGTTGGTACATGTAACGCGTCAGCGAGCTCGGTCACGATCGCCTCGATCGTCCTGGTGCCGTCGTCGGTGGTGTCGGGACAATCGGTGAACTGGCCGAACGCCACACCCGCGCAACCCTCGAACGCACCGGCGAGCCGAAGCTGCGTAAGCATGCGATCAATGCGGTAGGTGGCTTCACCGATATCTTCGAGCACTACGATCGCGTCGTGGAAGTCCACGGCCCACGGCGTCCCGCAGAGCGAGGACACGAGCGCCAGATTGCCCCCGACCAGCCGGCCCGTGGCGCGGCCGCCGCGCACTACACGTGCCTCGGGTGCGGCGCCGCAGCTGTCAGTGCCGTGCTGCAGGGCACGCACGAGGGAGTCGCGCGAAAAGTCGGAAAGCGGGGCTCGTGCCGTGGGTCCGTGGTAGCTCACGAGCCCGGCCTGCTGCCAGGCGGCGTGCAACGCCGTGATGTCGGAATAGCCGATCAATGCCTTCGGGTAGCGCTGCAGCAACTCGACCGAGAGCCGAGGCAGCAGGCGTGCGGCGCCGTAGCCGCCCCGTAGACACCAGATGCCATCTATCGTATCGTCATGCAACGCCGCGAGGAGGTCGTCGCCACGTTGCGCGTCATCCCCCGCGAAGTAGCCGGTGCGTCGCAGCGCGTGCTGGCCGACCTGCACCTTCCATCCCAGGGACTCGGCCGTCGCGACGGCGAGCTCCAGCTCATGGGGCCCCTGCAACGGTCCAGAGGGCGAGATCATGGCGAGGCGGGCGCCGACGGTGAGCAGTGGCGGCACGCGGAGGGAGCGCGGGTGATGCGCACCCCGAGCATCATCCTCGGGAAGATCGAAAGTACCGGCGGCCGCGACCATGTCGGAACGTACCGGTCCTGACTCGGAGGAGCAACGGAACCGCGCCGCCTCGTCACGATGCGCGCGGTGCGCTGCCGAACAGCGAGGTGAACTGTCAGGTTACAGGGATCATGTTGAGCAATTTCTCCGGATTGATGCCAATTTCGCTGCTAGGCGCCGCCGTTGCCGCGCTGTCCGCGACACCGTGGGTGGCCGCGCCGATGGTTCTGGCCGGTAGACTACGCACGACGCCCAGCCTCGACGACATCGAGGTGGTGGTAACGACTGCAGCGCCGATACCGCGCGTCAGCATCGTGCTTCCCGCTCGGAACGAGGCGGCGCACATCACCGCGTGCATTCGGAGCATCCGAGCGTCAACGTGGCCCGACCTCGAGCTCATCGTCGTGGACGATCATTCCACAGATGGGACCGGCGAGCTGGCGCGCGCCGCGGCCGCCGGTGACGCGCGGGTCAAGATCGTGGACGCGCCGGAGCTGCCCGCAGGCTGGTTCGGGAAACAGTGGGCCTGTCAGTCGGGTGCGTCCCACGCCACGGGATCGTTGCTGCTGTTCACCGACGCCGACACCCGGCACGCACCTGACCTGGTGGGGCGCATGGTTCGCATGCGCGAGCGGCGGGGCGCCGAGCTATTGTCGGTGGCCGGACACCAGGCGATGGGCACGGTTTGGGAGCGTGCCGTGCAGCCCTCGGTATTTACGCTGATTCTCACCCGTTACGGCGGAGCGGAGGCGATGGAGCGGGCCACGAATCCGCGCGACGTGGTGGCCAACGGTCAGTGCTTCATGCTGTCGCGGCGTGTGTACGACGCCATCGGTGGTCACGAGCCCGTGCGGGGCTTCGTGGCGGAGGATGTGATGATGGCGCAGACGATTCAGGCGCGGGGCGATCGCGTGTCGCTGGCGCTTGGCATCAACCAGCTCAGCACACGGATGTACGATGGCTTGGGCAGCCTGATGAAAGGCTGGGGCAAGAACATGTATGCCGGTGGACGCCACGCGATGTGGTGGGGGGCGAAGGGCCAGTGGCTCTATCCGTTCCTTCTGCTATCGTTTCCACTGGGCCTGCTGATGCCGTTCGCGACGCTGATGTGGTGTGCTGTGGCCCTGGCCACGGGCGGCGCGATAGGCGCCGGATTGCTTTTCTGGAGCCTCGCCACCAGTGCGGCGGTGCTGGCCTCGTTCGCCGCCGCGAACCGGATCAATGGCGACCCGATGCGCCGCGCGCTGCTGGCCCCGCTGGGCGGTGCGATCGTGCTGGCGATCTGCATCGCGGCGATTGCGCGCGGCAACAACGTGCAATGGAAAGACCGCGGGTACGTCGCGCAGTAGTTCGCGCAGTAGCTCGCGCTGCGGGTCAGCGCGTGAGCTGTCCGGCGCGCTCGAGATAGGCGGCGCGCAACCGCACGGTGACCGGGCCCGGCGCCCCACCACTCACGTGATCATCGTCGATCGTCGTGACCGGCAGGATGAAGCTCGTCGCGCTGCTCATGAAGCACTCACCGGCCGCTTTCGCCTGCGTCACGGTGAACGCGCGTTCACGCACCGGGACACCGGCCGCGTGCGCGAGTTCGAGCACGACGTCGCGCGTGATGCCGGCCAGGATATCGTTCGCGAGCGGACGCGTCTGCACGACGCCATCGTTCACGATCCACAGGTTGCTGGAACCGCCTTCGGTCACGAGGCCATCTTCGTGCATCATCGCTTCGAACGCCCCGCTGGCACGCGCCGACTGCTTGGCGAGTACCTGCGCGAGCATGCTGGTACTCTTGATGTCACACCGCATCCAGCGCATATCAGGCACCGAAAGCAACCGGACGCCTGACGCGTTCGGATCCGCCTGTAGCAACTTCGGGCGGGCGTACGCGAACATCGTGGGCGTCGCGTTCACCGGGAACGGGAAATCGCGTTCAGCCACGCCACGCGTGACCTGCAAATACACCAGTCCTTCGCTGACGCCGTTCTGCGTGGCCAGCTGCTGCATGACCCCGAGCCACGTCGCGGTCGACTGTGTGTGGGGAATACCGATGGCCGCGAGTGAGCGCGCCAATCGCATCAGATGCCGGTCGGCATCGAGTAGTCGCCCGTTCAACACCGCCGCGACTTCGTAGACACCGTCGCCGAACAGCAGGCCGCGGTCGAAGATGGACACCGACGCGTCCTGTTCCGCGACAAAGGATCCGTTGAGCCAGCAGACGGGCATGGGAAGTCGTGCGATGAGGAGAAAAAGAAACGCGAGTACTCAGACGAGCGTGCGCAGCAGACCGAGGCATCCGCCGACCAGCAGTACCCACCCACTGCCGACGCGCGTGAACACGAGCACGGCCGCGGCTACGCCCAAGATAGCCACTGCGGCCGGATCAGGCGCGATCTGGCGCGCCATGACCAGCACGACCGACGCCATCAGGGCCAGCGACGCCGCATTTACGCCGTCGAGCGCCGACGACCACCGCCGAGAACCGCGCAGCCGCGCGACGTATGGTGCGGTGAGGGCGACACCGGCGAACGCCGGAAGAAAGATGCCGGCGGTCGCGGCGGCGGCGCCGGCGTGCCCGGCAATCAGATAGCCCACGAATGTGGCGGCGGAGAACACCGGGCCCGGCGTAATCTGTCCCACCGCAATAGCATCGAGGAGCTGCGCATCGGTGAGCGCCGCATGACGCAACACGAACTCGCCACGCAAGAAGGTGAGCAGCACGTAGCCACTGCCGAAGAGCACACTGCCGATCTTCGCGAAGGACAAAAAGACCGACGGCGCACTCATGGCCGCCGCGCCCGCGCCGAACGCGCCGACGGCACCGAACGCGCCGACGGCACCGAACGCGCCGACGGCACCGAACGCGGCGAGCTCACGAGGATCTGCGCCAGAGCCGGTGTCGTCGCGAATCGTGGCGCGCGCGATGATGATCGAGGCGACGATGGCCGCCACCAGCACCGTCATCTCAGAAACGCCCGACAGCACCGCGATCAAGCTGCCCGCCGCCAGTATCGCGGTCCAGCGCGAACGCACCAGACTCGCACGCAGTCGCCAGAGCGCCTGCACGACGACCGCCAGTACGACCGGCTGCAGCCCGGCCAGAATCGCGGACGCCTTCACCCGCGAGCCATTGTGCACGTACAGGATGGCGAGCCCCCACACCAGCAACACGGCAGGCACGATGAAGCAAACGCCCGCGGCGATCAGCCCCGGCCATCCGGCGCGTCGATAACCGATATGGATCGCGAGTTCGGTGGAGTTGGGACCGGGAATCAGGTTTGCCGCGCCGACCAAGTCGACAAATTCGTCGCGGCTGATCCACTGCCGACGGTTCACGATCTCGTCTTCCATCGCGGCGATGTGCGCCGCCGGCCCGCCGAACGCCGTCAGCCCGAGCCGCGCGAACACACGCGCCACCTCGACCCAGGCGCGGGGGTCGGAGCGTGGCGACGAGGCTATCGAAACGGGCATCCCGCAAGGTGCCTCTTCGGCGTGCGCTCCGAAAGCACCGCCCGCGCACTTCGGGTGACACACGTTGCGCCACGCACCCCCACTGTGGCCGCGTGCTCACACTCCGCGCCGCCGCCCAACTGCTCGCACAGGCCGACTCCCGCCTGTTGCTGCGACCGATTGCCCACGCCATGGGCTTCACCGCGACTCCCACCACGCTCTCCGCCGACGGGCGCGATCGCCTGCGCATCGACGCGCTCACCAGCAGCGCCGATCTCGTGCGCGGGCCGGGCACGTTGCGACTGCTCTGCGCCGAACTGGCGCCGCCCACTGATCTCGCCGGTGCCACCGATCCGCGCGAACTCACCAAACGGCTGGCCGCTACCATGCTGCAACAGGCACCGGCGCGACACTGGTGCCTGATCACGCTCGACGCGCGTTTACGCACCCTCTGCATCGCCACCGTCGGCTCGCACAGCAGCGGTCCGCGCGTGGCCGCTCTGCGTATCGATCGTACCCGCGTGGTGGATTCCGATGCCGACACGCTGCGCACCCTCGCCGCCGTGCCGGAGCAGGATGCCCTGCTTCGCCACGCGCGGTTCACCGACATCCTACGGCGCGAAGCGCTCTCGAATCGTTTTTACGGGATCCTCGAGCGCGCCGTCACGACGCTGGCCACCGATATGACCGACCCAGCCGCGAGCGACACGTCACCCGCTGACCGGCGCGAGCTCGCCCTGCTCTGCACCAGCCGCTGCCTCTTTCTCGCGTTTCTGGAAGCGAAGGGCTGGCTCGATCATCGCCTCGACTTTCTCCTGCATCACACCACGGCGCAGCTCGAGCTGGGCGGACAGCTGCACCAGCGACTGTTGCGCCCGCTGTTTTTCGGCACGCTGAACACGCCGCGCTGCGATCGCGCCCCCGCCGCGCGCCGCTTCGGCGCCGTCCCGTTTCTCAACGGCGGCCTGTTCTCCCCGACGCCGCTCGAGAAGCGGCACCGCACCCTGCGATTCAGCGACGATGCCATCGCCCACCTCGTTGGTGCGGTCCTCGACCGGCACCGCTTCACCGCCCACGAAGACTCCGCCAGCTGGTCGGAAGCGGCGGTCGATCCGGAAATGTTGGGACGCGCCTTCGAATCGCTCATGGCCACCGACGAGCGCCGACGCTCGGGCTCGTATTACACACCGCCGGCACTGGTCGATCAGGTCGTCCGTGACGCCCTCTTCTCCGCCCTCCCTGACCTGCCTCCCGATGCCCTCGACGACACCGCCGCGCCGCTCGTACTCACCCCCGCCACCACCGACGCGCTGCACGGTCTGCGCATGCTCGATCCGGCCTGCGGATCGGGCGCGTTCCTGGTGCACACGCTCGAACGCCTCGGCACCGTGCACCGACGCACGCAATTGGTCGCCGCATCGCGACTCGCTGCATCGTCGGTCGCCGACGCGCATCGCATCCGACGACAGCTCCTCACGCACTGCATCTTCGGCGTTGATCGCAATCCGGTCGCCGTCTGGCTCTGCGAACTGCGGCTGTGGTTGTCGGTGGTCATCGAATGCACCGAAACCGACATCACCCGCGTGCCACCACTGCCCAATCTGGATCACCACATCCGCGTGGGCGATTCCCTCGCCGGCGGCAACTTTCGATTCGCGCCGCCCAGCGCCCGCACGCTGACCGCGCTGCGCGAGCGCTACACACGCGCCACCGGCCCGCGCAAACAGTCCATCGCCCTCGCCCTGCAGCGTGAAGAACGGCAACGCGCGATGGCCGAACTCTCCACGCAACGCGATGCCCTCCGCGCTGATCGCGCTGCGCTGCTCAGCACAATCCGGGCGCGCGATCTCTTCGGTCAGCGACGGGCACCTGGTCGCGCCGACCATCTCAAGCTCGACGCGCTGCGCGCACAGTGTCGCGAGCTCTCCGCTGCCCGAGCCAAACTCGCCGACGGTGGCGCGCTGCCGTTCCGCTTCGTCACCTATTTCGCCGACGTGGCCGCCACCGGTGGCTTCAACGTATTGATCGGCAATCCGCCTTGGGTGCGTCCGCACGCCCTCGCGCCACGCGAGCGTGAACAGTTGCGTCGGGAATTTCGCAGCATGCGCGCCGCCACCTGGCACGCCGGAGCCGCCCGCGCCGGCGCCGGTGTAGGCTTCGCCTCGCAACCGGATCTCTCGGTCGCCTTCATCGAACGCAGCCTCGAACTGCTTGCGCCCGGCGGCACGCTCGCCCTGCTCGTGCCCGCCAAGCTATGGCGCACGCTCTCGGGCGGCGGTATTCGCCGCACGATCGCCCAGTACGCCACGGTCCACACGATCCGCGACTGGAGTGACGCCCCCGCGCTGTTCGACGCCGCCACCTATCCGTCGCTGCTGGTCGCACGCAAACACGCCTCGGCGCAGACACCGACGCACTCGTCTCTCCCCACACCGACCCTCGCTCCCACCGACATCCACGTTACCGTCAGCACCGCACATGGCGAACGACACTTTCCTATCCCCACGTCACGCCTTTCCCTCGATGGCGACGCGGCCGCCCCATGGATCCTGCTCCCGCCACCCGCACACACGGCCTTCGAGCGGCTCCGCACCGCCGGCCCCGCACTCGGCGACTCCCCACTCGGACGCCCCCTACTCGGCGTGAAGTGCGGCTGCAACGCCGCGTTTCTCGTGCACGCGCAAGAACACGACGACGACTCCGCGACCGTGGTCGCCTCGGATAACCCTGCGCCGGGCACCGCGTCCGTGCCACGGTCCGCGATCATCGAACGCCGACTGCTGCGCCCCGCCCTGCGCGGTGAAGGCATCACCGCACGGTCGCCGAAGGTCGGTGCGCCGGTCGCAGGCGACGAGCTGCGCATTTTGTGGACGCACGGTCTGGATGGACTGCCACTCCGTACGCTTCCGCCCGCAACCGCGCGATGGCTCGCGCACTGGCGACCCCGCCTCGAGAGCCGACGCGATGCCCGCCCCCGCATGCCCTGGTGGACGCTGTTTCGCACTGAAGCCGCGCGCGCCGATACCCCGCGCGTGGTCTGGGCCGATATCGGCAAACGACTGCGCACCCGCGTGCTCGATGCCGGCGATCCCACCGTGCCGCTCAACAGCTGCTACGTGATGCGAACCGCGTCCCTCGACGACGCCTACGCCCTCGACGCGCTCCTCAACTCCACCATCGCCGCCGCCTGGCTCGACGTGCTCGCCGAACCCGCGCGCGGTGGCTTTCGGCGATTTCTTGGATGGACCGTAGCCGCCCTTCCCGTTCCCCATGACTGGCTCCGCGCCCGCACCCTGCTCGCGCCGATCGGACAACGACTCGCCAAACACGAGCACGTCCCCATCGATGAACACGATCTCGCGGTCGCCGATGCCTACGACGTTCCGCTTCGCCAACTCACTCCATTGCTCGACTGGTACACGCCATGACGTGGTCCCCACACGACGCGCGCCACGTGCAGGCTCGGCTCGCCACCGCCATCATCGCACCGCCGCCGCCCGCCGAACTCGGTGATATCACGCTGCTCCCTCACCAGCGTGACGCCGTGGCCCGCATTCATACAGCGATGCGAAGACATCACGGCGCCCTCCTCGCGGACGACGTGGGACTTGGAAAAACGTATACCGCGCTCGCCGTTGCCAGTGCATACGAGCAGGTGCACGTCATCGCACCAGCCGCCCTGCAGCCCATGTGGCGTTCCGCAATCACCCACGCGCACCTGCCACACGTACGGCTGCACTCCGTGCACGGATTCTCCCGGCACGACGGCGCGCACAGCACACCGGCTGTCGATGCCGTACAGCCGGGAATGGTGCGCGAGCGAACGCGGCTTCGCACGCTCGTCATCATCGATGAAGCACACTACCTGCGCACGAGACGCACCGCGCGCTATACTGCCATTGCCCGCTTCGTCGCCGGTTGCGATACCCTGTTGCTGTCCGCCACGCCATTGCACAACCGCGCAGATGAATTGCGGAATCTGCTGGCGCTGTTCCTGGGATCACGTGCCGATCTTCTGTCGGACGCGATGCTGGCGCAGGTCGTGATTCGGCGATCGAACACGCCATCGAACATGCAGACGTCCGCGTTGGCTGGAACGCCCGGCCCGAACAGGCCGCGCGTGCAGCAACACCCCCCGCTGCAGATGCCCCACGACCGTACAATGCTCACGCACATTCTGGCGCTGCCCGCACCCCTTCCCGCGCACGATGGTGCCGTAGCCGGTGCGCTGATCCGCCTCGGACTGCTGCGCGCCTGGTGCTCCAGCGATGCGGCACTGGCGCACGCCCTGCGGCAGCGGCGCTTACGTGGAGACGCGCTGCGGCAAGCGCTGCGCGCAGGACGTCATCCCACGCAGTCAGAGCTGCGCAGCTGGCTCGTGGGTGACCACGAAGTGCAGCTCGCCTTTCCTGAACTGATGGCCAAGCAGGAAGTGGATGGCGCCCCACTCATCGAGCGTCTGGACGCACACCTCGAAGCGCTCACCCGACTTGCCGAACACCATGCGCAGACGGCGTGCGGCGACCGCGCGCGCGCAGATGAGCTTCGCGCCCTCCTGCACGCGCATCCCGACACGCCCATCATCGCCTTCTCCCAGTTCACCCAGACCATCGGCGCCCTCCACCGTGCGCTGTCCGACATCGCTGGTGTCGGCCTGCTCTCGAGCAAGCACGCTCGCATCGCCAGTGGGCGCATCAGTCGGAGCGACGTACTCGCTCGCTTCGCGCCGCTCGCGCAGGAACGCCCGCCACCGCCGGCGCACGAAAAGATTCGCCTGTTGCTCGCCACCGATCTCCTCGCCGAAGGCGTGAATCTGCAGGATGCCGGCGTGGTGGTGCACCTCGACCTGCCGTGGACCGACGCGCTGCGCCGGCAACGAGTCGGTCGCTGCGCGCGCATCGGGTCTCCGCACACCGTGGTGCATGTGTACGGCTTTGCGCCGCCCCCCGATGGCGATCGTGCGCTCCGACTGCAGCATCGGCTGGCCAATAAAGCGGCACTCTCGAAACGCTTTGCCGGTGCCGCTCGTGGGGACGATGCATACGAGCCCCGGTGCACGAGGCCGAGACGCGAGAGCGCGGCCGATGCGGCCAGCCGGTTGCACGCGCGACTCCAGCGATGGACTGCGCCCATCGAAACGAGCGGAGCGGGTGAAGCGGACGTCCCGTCCCCCACACTCCTGGTCGGAGCCATGCGGAGTGAGCGAAAAACCGCGTGGATCGCGCTCGTTGAACACGAAGGGCAGTCGCTGTTGCTCTGTGGACGCGTGCATTCCACCGACCGTGTTCGGCGCATCGTGAGCGCGCGCGGGCGGGCACTGCTGCGCGTGGTGACCATCGCTGACACCGCCGGTGCTCACATCGCGGGCGGGAGCGGTGTGCCGTCGCGCACGGCGCTGCAAGCGCCGGTTCGGATGGCGCTCCGCGACATGGGCCGCTGGCACGCTCGTCGCGTGGCGCGCGACGACGCCGGTCCCACCGATCACGCGCTGGCACCACTCGCGCAGCGCGCCGCGAGGCACCTCGCACAACTCGTACAGCAATGCGGGCCGATCGAACGCGTCGCGCTACGGGGAGCGATTGCCGATGCCGAATGGGTCGTCGGGCGCGCGCGCGGATCAGGGGCCGAGGACGCAATGGCGCGGTGGTGCGCGCAGGCGGATGCGATACCACGGAGTTCGCCGCGAGCTTGGATGACCGCGTGGCAGCAGGAACCCGTGCTGGCGAGCGTCGCGCTGGATCTGCCCCCATCCGTAGCCGCTTCGGAATCACCGTTGCCGTGGCGCGTCCGTGCCTTGCTGCTCATCGGACCCGATTACCCTTCAGCATGGCACGACACGCGCTCCTTTTCGACCTCGACGGCACCCTGATCGACTCCATCGAGCTGCTCCTCGAATCCATGCGATTCGCTTTCGAAGGCCGCGACCGCGCGCCGACCACCGAGGAGTGGGTGGCGGGGATTGGCACGCCGCTGCGTACCCAATTGGCCGAGTGGTGTGATGACGCGGTCGAGGTAGAATCGCTGGTGGAGCGTTATCGCGACTATCAGGGCATCCACCTGTCTCGGCTTACCACCGCCTATCCCGGCGTACTCGACACCATCGCGTGGGCGCGGGCCGAGGGGCATGGCATTGCGCTGGTGACCAGCAAGGGACGCGGTATGACGGCACGTTCCCTCGAGCAGGTCGGGCTTGACGGCGCTTTCGACGCCATCGTGACCTTCGAGGAGACCGAGCGCCACAAGCCGCTCCCCGACCCCGTCCTGTTGGCGCTCAGTCGTCTCGATCTGCCGGCCACAGGGGCCGTGTTCGTAGGGGACTCTCCGCATGACATGCACGCCGGGAGGGCCGCCGGGGTGCGCACGGCCGCGGCCCAGTGGGGCCCGTTCAGCCGGGACGAATTGGCCGTAGCGGCACCAGACTACTGGATGAACAGTATTACGCAGTTGCCGGCCATCGTCGCGTCGCTCAGCAGCTGAGCGATCGGTACAAACCCTTCGGCTCGAGCCGTCATCCAATTGTGTGACCTGCTTCCGGAGCCTCTCTGCTCGCCCTGCGTGTGACCAAGCCTGTTTTCGTCTCGCTGCAACCTGCCCTCCCGGCATCATCGCCGAGCGTGCTCGCTGCTGGGATCGATTCAGGTCTGGCCACCAGCGGCATGGCCGAGTCGGGTGGCGGAGCAGACGAGGATGTAACCGCCGCGGCCTCGGGTGACCGGCGCGCGTTCGAGCGACTTTATCGGACACACGTGAACCGCGTCTACGCCATCTGCCTGCGTATGCTGGCCGACCAACAACTGGCCGAGGAAGTCACGCAGGACGTATTCGTGCGGGTGTGGCAGAAGCTTCCGGGCTTTCGTGGCGAGTCGGCGTTCAGCACCTGGCTGCATCGGGTGGCGGTGAACGTCGCGCTGTCTCGCCGTAAGCGGGCTAGCGTTCATGGCGCGAGAGCCGCCGACGACGACATCCTCGACGAGGCACCAGCGCGTGCGGTGTTCGTCGGAGAGCGGCTCGATCTCGATGCAGCGATCGCCGGTCTGCCGGCTGGTGCGCGACGGGTGTTCGTACTGCATGACGTGGAAGGCTTCACGCACGAAGAGATCGGCGAAGCACTCGGCATCACGTCGGGCGGCAGCAAGGCCCAGTTACACCGTGCGCGTATGCTGTTGCGTGCGGCCCTGAACCGGTGATAGAGCGCATGGACTACACGGATATCGTTCCCCCGACCGGCACCTCAGCCGACTGCGCTCGCTTCGACGCGCAGTGCGGCGGGTACATGGCGCGCGAGTTCAAGAGCGCCGAGCAGGCGTGGATGACGGCCCATCAGTCTGAGTGCGCCGCCTGCGCCGCGCTGGTGCGCGAGCTCGAGTCGATTGTTGCGGAGTCGAAGGCATTGCCCGAGATCTCGCCCACCCGCGATCTCTGGAGCGGCATCGAAGCCCGACTCGACACGACCGTGATCCCCATTTCGTCCGCCGCCGGGCGCACGCAGACGCGCACGGCACGTACCGTGTCGCTTCGCACCTTCGCCATCGCCGCCACGATGTTGGTGGCGGTGACGTCGGGTATCACGTGGCGTCTCGCCGCCCGCGGGAACGACCTGGGCCTGCCCGGCGCGTCAGTCCAGATCGTCGCCACTTCGCCGTCGACGACCTCGAGCGCGCCTGCCGCATCGGCATCTCGTTCCACAACGCGACCCGTTGCTCGCGATGTTGCTCGCGATGTTGCTCGCGATGTTGCTCGCGATGTTGCTCGCGATGTTGCTCGCGATGCCGCGCGCGATGTGGCGCGTGACGACACCGATGCCGATATGGTGTATGAACGCGAGATCTCGGCGTTGCGTCGCATCGTGGACGATCGCGTCGTGGAACTCGACAGCGCGACGGTGCGAGAACTGCGCCGCAATCTGGACATCATCGATCGGGCCATTGGCGACAGCCGTAAGGCGCTCGCGCGTGATCCGCGCAATGCCTTGCTGGCTACGCAACTCGATCGTGCACTCGAAACCAAGCTCGCGCTGCTCCGGCGCGTGGCGCTGCTGTAGCGCGGCCCTCTCACGTGTTCACTCTCCCTTTGCGATCCCGCCTCCTGATTCCGCTCGGGGCGCTGCTCATGCTCCCGCTGGCCGGAGCGGCATCGCCGTTGCTGGCGCAGCGTGATTCAAGTTTCGCCGTCGCGCGCAACGCCGTGGTCGACATCACCGTGCGTACCGGTCGTCTGGTGGTGCGCGGTGGCTCAGCCACGACCGGTGCGATCCGTGGACGCACCGGCGACTATCAGCTGCGTACGTCCGGCGTGGGCGTTACGCTCGAAGCATCGGACGACATGCGGTCGACCAGTTCGAGTCGCTCCGGCAGCCGCCGAGACGACGCGACGCTCGAACTCGACCTGCCGCGCAACGTACGCGTGGTCATTTCTACCGCGTCGGCCGATGTCGACGTCTCCGGCATCGATGGTGATGTGGAGATTCGCACCACCAGCGGCGACATCGGCCTCGACGACATCGGCGGACGCCTCACGCTCGAAACGCTCTCCGGCGATATTCGTTTGGGTGGCCGCTCGGGGCCGGCGCGCGTGACCACCATGAGTGGCGACATCACGCTGCGCGGGGTACGCGACGACGTGAATGTGCACACCACCAGCGGCGATGTCATGCTGGGCATGGATCGGGCGGCACGGGTGGAGGCGGAAAGCATCAGCGGCAGCATCACGTTCGATGGCAGTACCACCGACGATGCCCGCCTGCAGCTTACCACGCATTCAGGAGACGTGACGTTGCGACTGCCGGAGAGTGCGCGCGGCAGCATCGATGTCTCCACGTTCAACGGGGAGATGAGTGCCTCCGGGGCTGGGTCGCTCACGCTCATGCCCAGCAGCCTCACGCCGTCACGCAACGACCGCGCCGTGCGCCGCTATGAAATCGGCGGCGGCGGCTCTACCCGCTTCACCATTTCCACCTTCAACGGCGACGTCCGCGTCGTGCGAGGCACCCGCTCATGATCGCACACGTGCGTGCATCACTTTTGCATATGGAGTTTCCGATGCTGTCGTTCCGTTCCTCGACCCGTTCGGCGCTGCGTTCCGCGGCCGCCGCACTGCTGCTCACGGCCACGATCGCAGCGCCCGCTGTGGCGCAGGACCGCGAGCGGGATCGCGATATGCAGCGCGACAACGCGTTCACCTGGTCGGGCACCATCCCGTCGGGGCGGCGCATCCTGATCAAGAACATCAACGGCGCTATCCAGGTGGAACACAGCACCAACGGCCGCGTGGAAGTAAGCGCCGAAAAGCGCTGGCGCCGGGGCAACCCGGAAGACGTGCGCATCGAGCAGAAGAAGATCGGTGACGACGTGCTCGTGTGCGCACTCTTCAGCGAGGGGTCGCGCTGCGACGAGAGTGGCATTCACAGTGATCGTCGGACCACGTGGAACGATCGCAACGATGTTTCGGTGCGCTTCACCGTGCGCGTCCCCGATGGCGTGCGGGTGGATTTGTCGACCGTGAATGGCGGCGTCGAGGTGACCGGCGTGAACAACGAGGTGGATGCGCACACCGTGAACGGCAGCATCACCGCACGCAGCGCCGGCGGTCCCGTGCGCGCCAAAACGGTGAACGGCAGCATCACCGTGTCAATGGGCGCACTCGGCCGCGCCGATGATCTCGACTACGAAACAGTGAACGGCGCGATCACCATCGAACTGCCGTCCAACTTCGGCGCGCAACTTGAACTGGCCACCGTCAACGGACGCGTATCGACCGATTTTCCGATCACGATTTCCGGCACCCTGTCACCACGGCGGTTGCGTGGCACGGTGGGCAACGGCGCCACGCGTATTCGGGCGAGCACGGTGAACGGCAGCGTGACGCTGCGGAAGATCAACTAGCGGGTCGGCATCGGTACCGCGACCACTTCGTGCCCATCGATGCCGCTGAAGTCATCAGGATTACACCTCAAGAGTGCCGAGTTCTGCGCTGATTTTGCGCGATAAAGCCAAGCGGAACATCTCGAAGGTGTCCGGGTCCTGCGTTCGACAGTGCGTTGTGCGAGGGAAGGGGTTTCGCGCGTGGTCACGAGAAAATCCGGCAGGGTTTGACGGAGCGCCTCTGCGTGCTCTGCGCCTCGGCGTGATCCGTTCCATTGCCCCGTGCGGACCGTACGCCGCGCCCGACTCCCGAGGGGCGACGACGCACAGGCCGCGGAACCGAGCACGCAGAGGACGCAGAGGCGCAGAGACCGCCGAGCAACACGCGAAGAACAGGAATCGGCACCCAGCTGACCGAATGGCTCGGAATGGGAGTCGTTTCGCCGAACTCCTTTCCGCGACCGCTCGACGCACTCGATCAGCTCACTGAGCGGTGGTGGGCATCGAACGGCAGAGCCTCAAAGTCCGACTGCGCCTGTTGCAAATGCGCCTGTCGCGCCGCTCGCTCGTCGTCCGACGTGGCGACGAGAGGTCCAACGGTCAGTTCGGCCAACGTGACGCCCGTCCATGGTGACGGTGAGTGTTTCACCGCTGGCCACGCGCTGCAGCACCCGACCGCCGCTATTGCGAAGGTCTCGAACGGTGACGTTGTCCATGTCTTGAGTGTATCACGGGTGAAACACTCAAGCGAACGTCTCAACGCGTAAGACGCGAATGCTGAAGCAGGCGCGGATCGCGCGGTCAGCCACGCGTAGGCTTCACGCCGCTGCCAATTCTTCAATCGCGCGGGCGAGATCGAAATCCTTCGCAGTGATCCCGCCCGCGTCGTGCGTGCTGAGCGAGAAGTGCACCTTGGTGTAGCGAATATCGATGTCGGGGTGGTGCTGCATCGTTTCCGCGATGTCAGCCACCTGCGCAATGAATGCGACGCCCGCAGGGAACGTCGCAAAGTGATAGCTCTTCACGAGCGTGTCGCCCTTGCGCGACCAGCCCGGGAGCGCGCCAAGTCCGCGTTGGATTTCGATGTCAGAAAGAGCAGGCATGTGCTTCTAGACTAGGGTGCGCCGTGGCGGCGGACAATGCCTGCGTATGGACTGGCGAGCCTTTCTCATGGCGTTTTCCCAAATCCGCTCTTTCCGCCACCTCCGGTCTTCGGTATATATTCGGTATGACCGCCGTATCTGCTGCCGCTATCGCCACCATCCTCGCCGAAGCCGACACCACGTCGGCGCTGCCCGACCTCACACTCCTGCGCGATCAAGTGCTGGCGGTGGTCGCCGGTAAACGGCAGGCCAGTGGCCCCTGGAGGACGGGGCTGGCGCGATTGGACCGGGCACTGGGGGGCGGCATCCCACGGGGGCGTGTCACCGAGATCAGCGGACCGTTGGCGGTCGGGAAAACGGCGCTGCTGCGGCAGCTGGTGGCGCAGGTGCTGCACACTGGCGCGTGGGTGGCGTGGATCGACGCCCGGCGCACGCTTGCCCCAGCCCCGTTTGCGGCGCTGGGGGCGCGCTTCGTGGTGATCCGTCCGCCCGATACCAAACGCAGTGCATGGACCGCCGATCTGCTGCTGCGCAGCGGGGTGTTCGCCCTGGTGGTCATCGACGGCGCACCACCGTTGTCGCGCGTGCACGGCGTGCGCTTGGCGCAGCTGGCGCGGGAACGCGATGCCGCGTGCGTGGTGCTCGAGCATCACGACGGCGGCCGTGAAGTGCGACCCAGTCGACTGGCCGGTACCGTGCGCCTGCGCATCGCCGCAATGCCGGTGTCCGCGCCGAGTATGCCGCCATCGATGCGCGTGACATCACGCGTGACCTCGAGCCGACGACGACCACTCCGCTCGCCGGAATCGGTGGCCGAAGAGGCGATCACCGGAGAATCGATTACCGTCGCCGATGCGTCGCGACGGTTCGTAGTGACCGTGGAGAAAGGGGGGAACAGTCAGGATCGCAATCAGTCCATCGAGGTGAGCAGTGCGGTCGTCGTGGCGCGTCGCGTGTGTACGGATTCCGAGATTCCCGATCGGCGCGGGGTGGCGCGAAGCGCGCGTCGTCCCTGGACCGCCCGCGGCAACAGCAGCGACGCCGAACAGCAGCACGCCGAACACCCCGTCACCTGGGGCGGACTCGGCGTCTCTGCCAGCGATCTGTACGGAGTTGACCTTCCCGGACACCCAGCTCGCCTTGCCGCTGGGTTTACCGACCGCGCCATCACCAGCGACCGTCCGTTCCCGCCGCGGGAGCGCAGTGCCAGCGAAAGCGACCAGCGTACCCGCGACTGGACGCGTTCTCGCGGACGCCGCCGCGCCGCCGACCCCAGCTACGGCCGCCGCCCCAAACGCAGCTTTCCCTCCGTCCCCCACCCCGCCGTCCAACCCACAGCCCACGGCCCACGGCCCAC
>NZ_JBDNFF010000382.1:0-2887 GCF_041689975.1 Gemmatimonas sp. | reverse complement strand
GACAGGGAGGCTCTATTGTTTGCCGGACTGGTGCCTGCTGTTCTACCCATTATCAACGGGGCGTTGACTTTAATGGAACAGCTGGCAGCGTTGGCCGTTCTGGAAGGCATGGACATCGACCCGTAGCTGGTGCGCTCTGAGCGATGGCCAGAACCATTTGGACACTGACTCGAGGATTGACTCGGCGATCTTGCTCGCGGGGCGTCGTTCATCAAGTTGAGGCTCGAAGAAGAACGGAATCAGGATCGTTGTCCCCGACTCGTCGACCGGTCTCTCCATCGGTGAACCGCGCAGGTGTTGCTCGGATGCGCCGAACCAAGCGGATTTCGCGAAGTTGCCCTGACCAGAGTCTTATGGGACGCCGTACCAACCCTGCCCGGCCCAGACGGTCCCTGCGTGATCGTGGTAGGGCAGCTCTGTTCGAGCGATGTACCTGGTCTGGCCCGGGTCATCGTCGATCACTGAGGCGAACGCCACGGTTGAGATCGACGAGAAGCTCCAAAGGACGGCCTTACCCAACCCGTGAGATCCGCCACCGAGCGTCTTGTCGTCGGACGTAACGAGCTTGTGTCGGCAAAGGGGGGCGAAATTGCCATCGGTGGACATCTCTTCGCCGTAGAGCCCACGGGTATTGCGGTCACTCACGGCGAGCATCAAGAGTCGGCCCTGTGATGCGTCGTCGACTGCTTCGCGAACTCGACCGGCAATCAGGCTCTCAGTCTCGGATACAGCCTCGAGGTGCGTTACGAGTTGATTCCAACCGACCGCGGAGAGGGCTGTGTCAGCTGCGTCGCCGCCAGTGAATTCGTGCAGCGCGAAGGTCACATCGACCATCCCCTCGCCGCCCCGCTGGTCGTTCGAGTTCTGGACGACCTCGCGAACGAACGTGTCGATACTCGGCTTGAAGACATATGACGCTGGGTCACCGCCGGACAGTGCTCCCGAAGGGGGCACCGGGTCGAAGATCCATTCCAGTCCGTCCACCTATCGAATCTCCTTCTCGCCCGGCCACGCGGCATTTGCCGTGAAGGCACAAACCTAGCCGTAATCGGTTCCCCTCACGGAGACCTCCTCGCCAACGGGCCTTCCTGTGGTCGACCCGTCACTGCGACGGTCGGCTGCCGCGCTGACGGCGCGAGAATGTCCATATGTGCCACGCGATCGGGACCGGCGATCGAGCGTGACCGGCCGACCGAAAGCCTCGTCGCCGGCGGTCCGGGAACAGATGCAGCGACAGCGTCGCCGCGACACCGGGCCAGAACGTCTGCTCCGCGGAGAGATCTGGTCCCGAGGGCTCAGGTACCGGATCGATTTCCCGATTATCGATCGGCGTCGCCGGCACGACATCGTCTTCACGAGGGCGAAAGTGGTTGTTGACGTGCGCGGCTGTTTCTGGCATGGGTGCTCGGACCACGGGACGATCCCGAAGTCGAACTGGGAGCGGTGGTCCGAGAAGCTGGAGGCAAACCGCCGCCGCGATGCTGACACGGTTCACAAGCTTGAGGAGGCTGGCTGGTTGACCCTCGTCGTATGGGAGCATGATGATCTGGTTGCGGCCGCCGATGAGGTTGAAGCGTTGGTGCGCTCCCGTCCCGAGAACATTGAGAGTCAGCGATCTACCGTCCTCAACAGAAAAGAGGTGCAACTGTGGCAGAGCATGTGGTGAGAGTCAGCCAGCCGACACGGGAGGTGGTGAATGCCGACTACTCGTTCGAGATCTTCAGTGATGGAGAGAAACTCGGAACGCTCAATATCTCCAAGGGGACCATCGACTGGTGGCCGCGGAAAGCACAGAGTGGAGTCGAACTTCGATGGGAGGACTTCGCCAAGCTTCTGGACGCCTGCTTCGTCGACACGTCCGCGATGGTTCGCGCTGCTCGTGACATAGCGCAATGAATAGCGGGGCCACGGCGAGTCGCGGGAGGTCTGACTGGTGAACGAATCCGGGGCCAGGCTCGCGATGGAATCCTTTGGGATCGAGAAGACCAACATCGCCCGAGCTCTCGAAGCAATGCGAGACGGCGGTGCGCTGGAAGCAGCGCAGTCTTTCAACGTCCCCGAGAGCAGGTCGTACCTCTCCTTCGCCGACGCGGACGGTCTCAACATTGTCTACGTCCACTACGGATTCGTGGACATCCGGGCGGCCCATGCGCCCGACACAGCACTGCCGTCGGGTTACTACGAGGGCCTCAATCGGGTGAAGTTCCCGAACTACTCCTCGTCCGCCGGGAGGGTCACCCGAGATGAGCTCGGGCCACTACCCAATTGTGCCGTGCACTTCTCTCCGCTGAATCCGGATGGAAGCTGCGATTACTGCCAGAACTGAAGCTGGCGCCTAGTCCCAACAACTGCCGGACGGCAGGTAAGGGAAGCGGCGCGGACCCTCCCACTTGTCCGACTGGTTGACGACGGCGGCATTTCCACCTACTCAATTCCGCCTTTGCGTTTGAGGATCGGCCGTACTCAGCATCTACCCGCCCCCGAGAGGGGATCTGGGACCAGTCCACAGGCGGGGCACGATGGGGCAACTCGCCGTACGGTCCGGGCGAAGCCCCGATTCTCGCGAGCTTTGCTCGGCTCGTCGATCCACGCGACCTTGGTACTCCGGGCAGCGTGAAGCGCGTCGGGGAGCTTGCGGTGTTGCCTGATGGCGGTCCGCACCTTGGCGTCAGGGAGTCTCGCCAGCTCTCCTACTTGTGGACTGCCGAGAAAGCGACGTGTCTCGATGGGTGTGAGCGAGCGTCCCAGTCGGGCTTCCCACACCGACCGCCACCAGCTCAAGATTGTGGTTCGACTTGCCATTTCATTCCTCCTCAGTATTTGGGCCACTGGTGGTCTCAGACGATGTCTTGCCCTCGCTCAGAACTCCTCCGCTTCCTTGGTGTCG
>NZ_JBDNFF010000381.1:0-19984 GCF_041689975.1 Gemmatimonas sp. | reverse complement strand
TGCTGGCGAGATACGGCAGCGGGTCCGGATCGCCCACGGCACGCGCGGCTAACGGCGTGCGGAACGGCTCGAGCGCGTCGAGGGTGACCACCCACGGGCTGATCGTGCTGGCAAAGTTCTTGGCGAGGAACGGCCCGAGCGGCTGATACTCCCACGCCTGAATGTCGCGAGCCGACCAATCGTTCAACAGACACAGACCGAACAGATGGTCGTCGGCCTGCTCCATCGCAATCGATTCGCCGAGCGCGTTGCCCGTGCCCACGAATGCGGCGAGTTCGAGTTCATAGTCGAGCGACCGTGACGGACCGACCGACGGCACGTCTTCATTCGGGCTTTTGCGCTGTCCCGTGGGGCGGCGCACCGACGTACCGGAAACGACGATGCTGGAAGCGCGCCCATGATAGCCGATCGGCACCCACTTGTAGTTCGGCAGCAGCGGATTGTCGGGGCGGAACATCGAGCCGACGTTGGTAGCGTGGTGCACCGACGCGTAGAAGTCGGTGTAGTCGCCGATCTGTGCCGGCAAGAACAGCTCGGCCTCCTGCTGCAGCACCAGCGCGTGCTCGGCGATTTGCCGACGGTGCACGGCAACCGAGTCGGAGAGAAGCGCGGAGATCCCGTTCCGGAGTGCTCGTCGCGCCGGCGCACCACGCGACATCAGCTCATTGAGCGTCGGCATGGCACAGGCCGTGGCGGCGCTGCGCGCAGCGCTGTCGTCGTCGAACAAACCGGCGGCGAGGCAGGCGGCGATGTCGAGGATCGCGGCGCCGATCGCCACACCGACGCGCGGCGCTTCACGCGTGCCAGCCCGACGGAAGATGCCGAACGGCAGATTCTGAATCGGAAAATCCGCACCGCGCAGATTGGCGGTCGGCACCCAGGAGCGCAGCGCGGGGTCGTTGGTTGGATCGATCGACATGCGGTGAGTTTAGCGTATGGGCACCCTCTCCGCTGGCTACGCTGTGGCGGGGTGCTGAAAACCTGTTTCCATCTTTTTGCCGTACTTCGCGTGCCTTCGCGGACTTCGCGTGAACCGCGGTGCTCGCGGCTGCCACGGGGTGATCGGAGAGCCAGCTGGTTCAGGCGAAGCTCGCGGAGCACGCGAAGAGACGCGAACAACCGCACCGGCATGAAATGATCACCCAGGATGACGACGCCACGTCTCGACTATCGGAGCACTACTCTACAGCCAGCCCAAGGCGCGCGATTCATCCACCGGCTCAGTGAAAGAACACGACCCGAAGCTCACGAGACCACGCTGCCGCATCTGCTGCAGCACATCGCGGGTGAAGGTGAGCGTGCGATCGGGTCCGTGCCACGCCACGTGGAGGTCGCTGAACTCGATCCGTCCGGCATCCGCTTCTTCGAGCAGCTGGATCGCCTCCGTGTCGCCGCCACCGCTGGCGAGGTGCGCGACAGCGAGCGCCACGTTCAGGAAGCCGTACATGCGGCCGGTGGCGGCGTCGGGCTCATAGGTCAGGCGGTACATACCACGCAGCGGGTGGTGCAACCCGGCCGTTGCCTTCGCGGTCACGCCGTGCGCAAAGCACGCGCTGAAAAAACGCACGACAGACGCGGGTGACGGCATCAGGTCGGCGGTGGTGCCGCCCATGCGCACTTTCGCCTGTTTCCCCGCGCGGGCGATCGCGGCGATCAGCGTCTCGACGTCGCCGTCGAGCGGGACTTCCAGGTAGGTCAGCAATTCGCGTGGCATGGCGGCGGCAATGCGTTCGACGTCGCCGACCGACGTCACCTTGATTTCGTATGCATCGACCTTGGCGCCGCATTCATCGAAGCACACGCGATGGCGTTGGTTGAAAGCGGCGATCTCCGCGAGATCGCTGGCGACATCCGGGCTACCGGTCACCGAGAGTCGCCAGGGAATTGCACCGGCGTCACGGGGCAGCAGCGGGTCGGCCTTCTCGGAGAAGAGCGTGAGCGACTGGGCGGGACAGATGAATCGCCCAAGGATCCAGCCGGAGCCGGACGCGCGGTAGTGCGCGTAGTTACGCACCGCATTCGGCATAGCGAGGGCAGCCGGCGCATAGAGGCCGGCGTAATCGACGAGGCCTTCCAGCAGGAGGCGGGACGCGCGATCGGTGAGCGGCGGGAGACGAACAGGCATGGCGGGGAATTCCTTCTGGCGACCTTACAGGCCGTCGAAATCGAGACCGAGATCGAGCGCGGGTGCAGAATGCGTGAGTGCGCCGACAGAGATGTGGTCCACGCCCGTTTCTGCGATACGACGTACCGTGTCGAGCGTGACACCACCCGAGGCTTCCGTGATCACCTGACCGCGGCATCGCGCCACGGCCTCGCGCAGTTGCTCGATCGACATGTTGTCGAGCAGCACCCAATCGGCGCCGGCGACGACGGCCGCGACGACCTGCTCCAGCGTATCGCACTCGACTTCGATGGCGGTACCGCTCATCGCGAGCCCGCGCGCACGGGAGACGGCCATCGCGATGTCGCCACCGATCGCCGCGAGATGATTGTCCTTGATCAGCACGCCGCTGCGGAGATCCATGCGGTGATTCGTGCCGCCACCGGCGCGCACGGCGTACTTCTCGAGGGCGCGCCATCCCGGCGTCGTCTTGCGCGTATCGAGAATGTGCGCAGACGTGCCGGTGACCGCATCGACGAAGCGACGGGTCAGCGTGGCGATACCGGACAGATGCTGCAGATAGTTGAGCGCCGTACGTTCGGCTGACAGCATACCGCGGGCATGCCCGCTGATGTGCATGACGAGATCGCCAGCCTTCACGCGGGTGCCATCTTCGGCTTCGACGCGAATCGTGACTGCACTGTCGAGCTGACAGAACGCCTCGACGGCCAGCGGCACGCCGGCAATGACGCCGTCGCGTCGGGCTACAATCGCACTGCGCACATGACGGCTGCTGACGACAGTTGCCAGCGTGGACACATCATTGAACGCCTGATCTTCCAAGAGCGCCACCCGGACCTGTGCCGCGACGTCCGCGTCCGACAGCGGAAACGCCAGCGAAAGCGTCAGTGCGGACCGCGGCACCGCGCGCGTACCCAGCGGCGTGATGGTCCGCGGCGTCAGCGCGAGCTGCCCGCTCGACGGCGTGGGACGCAGGGGCGGGTGGGAAGCACTCATTCGCCGGGATCCTCAGGGTCGAAGGGACTCACGCCGGAATTGCCGCCGATCGACACCATGCGCTCGATGGAAATCCGCGCGCGCGCCGCGATCTCGTCCGGCACCGTGATACGATGTTGCATATGCAGGAGCGCATCGCGCACCTTGGGCAACGTCGTCACTTTCATATACGCGCACTGCGCTTGATCGTTCGCCGCAATGAAGTGCTTGCCCGGATTAGCACGACGCAACCTGTGCAGAATGCCGATCTCGGTGGCCACGATGAACGTATCCTGATCGGTCTGGCTCGGACGCTTGATCATGCCCTCGGTCGAGAGAATGTGCACGTTGTCGGGATCGACAGCACCGGCGCTCACTGCTTCCACCACCGACGTCGCACAGCCACATTCCGGATGAATCAGGAATTCGGCGCCCGGATGCTTCGCGCGCATGTTCGAGATGTGTTCGGGATCGATACCCGCATGCACGTGACATTCCCCGAGCCACACATGAATGTTCTCGCGCCGCGACTCGCGACGCACATGGGCACCGAGGAACATATCGGGGAGAAAGAGGATCTCCTTGTCGGCCGGAATCGCGTTCACGACCTCAACGGCATTGCCCGACGTGCAGCAGTAGTCGCTTTCCGCCTTTACTTCGGCAGTCGTGTTCACGTAGGCCACGACCACCGCTCCCGGATGCTGCGCTTTCCAGGCCCGCAGCTGTGCCGCATTGATCGTGCTGGCGAGCGAGCAGCCGGCGGCCAGATCGGGGAGCAGCACCGTTTTCTGCGGCGATAGAATCGCCGCCGTTTCGGCCATGAAATGCACACCGCAAAACACGATCACCTCGGCTTCCGTCTTCGCCGCCTCGCGCGACAACCCCAGCGAGTCACCCACGAAATCCGCCACGTCCTGAATTTCAGGACGCTCGTAGTTGTGCGCGAGAATCACCGCGTTCCGCTCCTTGGCGAGCGCGCGAATCTCTGTGGCGAGCGCGGGGTCGTAGTGGGCCTCTAAAATGGTCATATCATAACTGCGAAGTAGGGGGTACGGGGTCCGGAGTACGGGGACGAAGTGGGGGGAGCGGAGACGGGACTTACCCCATACCCCCGACTCCCGACTCCATACTTCGCTTCTACCATGTGATATGTCGTCCCTGCCACTTCCGGCGGGTCTTGGGAAAATCGCTCCGGAAGTGCCCTCCACGCGACTCCTTGCGCATCAGCGCGGCTTCCGTCACCAATGTGGCCGTGGTGTGCAGGTTCCGCTCTTCCGTGGCGCCCGCGGGCAGTCGCTCGCCGATCTGCTGCAAGGCGGAAAAGCAGCGGCGTAAGCCGGGCGCGGTACGGGCGATCGACGCATAGGTCCACATGAGTTCGCGGATCTCGTCGGCGGCCACCTGCGCCGCGCCGCGATCGTCGAGCGACGGCACTTCCCACAACGTCGGCTCAGGCACGGCCAAGTCGGTCGGCGTCTCCACCATGTCGCGGGCCACCCGCTCGGCGAACACCAGGCCTTCCAGCAGCGAGTTGGACGCCAAGCGGTTGGCGCCATGCACGCCCGTGCGCGCCACCTCGCCCACGGCGTACAGACGCGCGATGCTGGAGCGACCGGCCAGATCGGTCATCACGCCGCCCATCATGTAGTGCGCGGCCGGTGTCACGGGGATCGGTTCGTGCACCGGATCGATGCCGCGGGCCCGGCAAATCGCGAGGATGCCTGGGAAGCGGGTCGCGAACGCGGCGCTGAGTTTGGTGGCGTCCAGAAATACGGTGCCATACTGCTGTTGCTCGCGGAAGATTTCGCGGGCCACCACATCGCGAGGGGCGAGTTCTGCCAACCGATGGCGCTTCGGCATGAACCGCTGCCCCCGTCCATTCAACAAAATGGCGCCTTCGCCGCGCACCGCTTCCGAAATCAGGGCGAGCGGATTCTCTGGCGTGTCGAGCGCCGTGGGGTGAAACTGCACGAACTCCATGTCCGCCAACCGGGCACCAGCCCGATGCGCGATGGCGAAACCATCGCCGGTGGCCACCTGCGGGTTCGTGGTGTAACGATAGATCTGCCCGCAACCGCCTGTCGCGAGCACCGTGGCATCGGCCACAATCTCGACGGCCCGTCCGGCAATGCTGGCGCGAACACCCGCGCACTGGACCCCGTCCTCATCCTCTAACAGCAACAGGTCGAGCACCCGCGCCATCTCAACCACCTGAATGTTCGGCGACTCGCGTACCTTGGCCACCAGCGTCCGGGCCACTTCGGCTCCGGTCTGGTCGCCTTGCGCGTGCACGATGCGATGACGTGAGTGCGCCGCCTCTTTCCCGAGCTGGAACTCGCCATTGGGATCAAGATCGAAGCGAGCACCCGCCGCCTGCAGTTCGCGGACTCGGGCCGGGCCCTCTTCAACCAGCACCTGGACGGCTTCGGCGTCGCACAGCGCTGCGCCGGCGGCGAGCGTATCCTGTCGGTGCAGGTCTGGCGAGTCTCCGGCGCCTAAGGCGGCCGCGATGCCTCCTTGGGCATACGCCGTCGCGGAGTCGAAAAGAGTACGCTTGGTGAGGACCGTCACCGGTCCATGTGCCGAGGCGCGCCAGGCAGCATGAAGTCCTGCGACTCCACTGCCAATAACAAGGAACCGCGTGCGGATCCGGTCGGTCATAGTAGTTTGAAGTTAGAACACTGGCTCCCCAACAGAACCCCCGGCCAGCTTGCTGGCCCATTCTCCCGCTCTTTTCGCTTTCAGGAGACGTCATGCGTTTGACGTTCATCGCTGGCTTGGCGACCGTGTTGTCGCTGTCCGCAGCAGCTCTCGTTCCGTTTACGCTCGCCGCTCAGCCCGGTGGTGGCGTAGCACCGCAGTGCAGCATCGACCAGAACACACCAAAAGAACTGACGCTGCTGTCGCTCAAGTTCCAGAGCGCCCGGAGCGCGCCGAGTCCGGACGCCCGGAAGAAAGCGCTTCGCGAGATCATCAAAGAACTCGACACGAAGCCGGAGCGCTTCGCCAAGAATCCCGGCGGGTACAACCTGACCCTCGTGCAGGCCCTCACGATGTGGGGCGTCGAGCCCGGCCTCACCGATGCCCCGGCTCGCAGCGAACTCGGTTTCGTCACCAACCCGACCGAGCCGTACGACATCCTCGTGAACATGGATGTCGCGTACAAGGCGATCGTGGCCGCAGTGCCCACCTGCGGGGCCGATATCACGGCGATGCGCATGAACGAAGTGTGGCTGGCCGCGACCAAAGGGGCGCTCGACGCGTCCAACGCCGGCAAGCTCGACTCGGCGGAGTACTTCGCCAACCGCTCCATGATGATGTCGGGCACGAACCCGTACCCGCACTACGTGCTCGCCAGCGTCGCCAACGCGCGCAACAACAAGGCGAACGCAATCATGCACTGGAAGCACGTGATCAAGTATGCAGCCGACGACACGACGTACCGCGACCTCAAGACCGGAAGCATGTATTACGCGGCAATGGCCCAGCTGGAAGATGCCCAGGCCAAGACGGGCGCCGAACAGCAGGCAACGGCGCGTGAGGCGGCAGAAGGCTTCAAGGCGTTGCTCACGATGACGCCGGACAGCCCGGATGCCCCGAACCTGCTGCTGTCATGGGCGGATGCGCTGACGGTGGCAAAGGACACGGCGCTGATTCCGACGGTGTACACGCCGCTGTTCTCGCAAGCCTCGGCCACCGACGTTGCGCTCACGACGGCCGGTGTGATCGCGACGCGGGCCAACAAGTCGGACGACGCGCTCAAGCTGTTCCAGGCGGCGGCGAAACGGAATCCGAACAACCGCGATGCCCAGCGTAACGTGGCCGCGGCGCACTATTCGAAGGATCAGTTCACATTGATGTTCGAGCCGACGCGTAAGCTGGTCGAAATCGATCCGAACAACTTCGACGGCTGGATGCTGTTCGCCTACGCGTCGCAGGGTCTGGCCAAGGCCGCGCAAACGGCCAAGAAGCCGGTGGAGATCAAGGCGTGGACGGATTCGCTGGTGAAGTACCAGACGTATGCCGAAGCGCTGCCGGTCAAGGTCGATGTCACGAGCTTCGATCGTCGGAAAGATGTGGCGACGCTCCTGCTGGCGCTCGAGCAAGTGGCCGTGAAGGACGGTCAGTATTCGGTAACGGCCGAGTTCCTCGATGCGGCTGGAGCCGTCGTGGCGACGGTAACCGAAGCGGTGGGCCCGATCAAGAAGGGTGAGACGAAGCCGGTCACGTTGAAGGCGACCGGCACGGACATCATGGCCTATCGCTACAAGGCGCTCAAGTAAGTCGCGCTTTGAAGGTGCGTACGTTGGTCTTTGTTGTCGCCCTGCTGGCCGCGGTTTCACCCGCGGTTGGCAGGGCTCAGCATTTCCCGCACAATCCGGCCGATGATTCCGCCCGATACCACGTCGGTGCCATGGGTACGGGTCTCCTCACCACGGCTAATCCAGCGCTGCTTGGCCGTCGCTACACCGAAGGCTACCTCACGCAGCCCAACCTCATGGGCGACGCCACGGTGGGGCCAGTGCGCTTCACCGGCACGCTCAATTTCGAGGGATACACGCTCCGCCGTGGCGAGCTGAACGCCGGCATCTACGGCGAGGGCTACGCCGATCGGCGGCACCCGCACACGCTCGTGCACGAAGCCATGCTGGCGCTAGCTACGCCCACCCGGGCCGGGTTCCGCCTCACGGTGGCCGGCGGCAAAGGGTTCACGCCGTACGGCACCGACGATCCGATGATGCGGCCGTTCGTGAAGTATCCCGTGAATCATCATCACGCGCAGATCCTCGAACGCGTGCAGCTGCTGGGCGCCGTGCAGTTTGCCCGGGGAGACCGGTCGGTCACCGTGGAGCAGGGATGGTTCAACGGCGACGAACCCGTTGGGCCGTTCACCGGGCCGCAGTGGTCGCGCGTGGGCGATTCACGCAGCACTCGGCTTACCGTGGCGCCGCACCGAGCAATCGAATGGCAGGTCAGTCGCGCCTTCGTGCGCAGCCCCGGCCTCATTCAGGGCGGTGCCTTCGACCATAATCAACTGAGCTCGTCGCTACGGTACGACGTGCCGGACAAACGGTACGCCCTCCTGGAAATCGCGCGCACCGACGAATCGTTGGGCGCGCAGCGCGTGTTCCGGTTCGCGAGCGCGCTCGTTGAAACAAGCATGGTACATCGCGGGTGGGCCTTTTCGGGGCGCGCCGAACGCACCGACCGTCCGGAAAGCGAACGACTGCTCGACCTCTTTCGCATCCCCAACGGACATGTAGACTTTCAACTGGTTGGCGTCACCCGCTGGTCGATCGGCACCGTGCAGCTGGCCGCACCGCGCACCGGCATCCCGCGCCTGCGCAGCACGCACGTAACCCCGTTTGTAGAAGTGGCCCGCGCCACCGCGCGGGCGTTGCGCACGCCGGCCGTGTTCGTACCCGCCGAGTTTTACGGGTCCGATACGCAGTGGTCGGTATCGGTGGGCGCGCGTATTCACGTCGGCACCATGCGTCGGCGGATGGGTCACTACGTTCTGCCGGCGGGTATCCGCTCCTCGAATTTCCCTTCAGCGCACACGCATCGATGACATACGCTCGCCCGCGCCACATGATGGGTGCTATCGCTTCCGCACTGCTGGCGACCGCGTTGTCGGCCTGTGGCGGCAGCGACCCCGCACCGACGCAGGTCGCGGTCACACCACCTCGTGACACCACCCCCACGACACCGATCGCGCCCAGCGTACTCACACACCTCGGTCAGGGCGCCGTGCCCGAGCGCTACACCGCCGAAGTCTGGGTGCGCGGCACGACCGCCTACACGACCACGTGGGGCACGCGCGCCGGGGTACGCGGCAACGCGGTGAAGATCTGGGACGTGAGCGCCAATCAGCCGCAGTTGGTGGACAGCGTGATCGTGGCCAATGCGACCACCACGGGCGACGTGCAGGTGTCCGACGACGGAAGCCTCATGCTGGTCGCGATCGAGTCGAATCCGAATGGGGGTGTGGCGATCTACTCGATGGCCAACCCACGGGCCCCGCAGCTCATTACGCGCACGACCGGCGGCGAGTTGCAGTACGGCGTGCACACCGCCGAGCTGGCCCGCGTGAACGGCGTGCTGTATGCCTTCTGCTCCATCGATCCGGCCAATGGCGTTCCGGCGCGACTGGTGGTGCTCGATCTCAGCACGCCCTCCGCGCCACGTACGGTGTGGTCACAGCAAATGGGGACCCCGTTCATCCACGACGTTTTCGTGCGCGATGGCCTGCTCTTCACCGCCGAATGGACCGACGGCGTGGGCATCTGGGACATCGGCGCGCAGGGTGGCTCTGTGTCTGCGCCACGCCTCTTGGGGCGGGCCCGCACGGTGGGCGGGCAGGCGCACAACGTATGGTGGGTGCACGATCCCGTGACCCAGAGCAAAAAGTATCTGCTGGTGGGCCAGGAGGGACCGGGGTCGATCGGGTCGTCGAGCATAGGCGACGTGCACGTGGTGGACATCAGCAATCTGGCCGCGCCGGTCGAGGTGGCCGTGTACTCAGTGCCCGGTGCCGGAACGCACAATTTTTCTGTCGACGAGGCGCGGGGGTTTGCCTACGCGGCCTACTACAACGGCGGCGTGCGAGTGCTCGACGTGCGCGGGGAGCTCGGCACCTGCCAGACTGCCCAAAAAACGGCCGATGGGCGGTGCAACCTGACCAGCATGTCGCGCCACCGGGCTACGTACTCCGGCAGCGGTGGAGTTCCGGTGTACGTGTGGGGCGTGCATTGGTCGGCGAGCGGGCTGTTCGCCAGTGATATGCTGAATGGGCTGTGGCGGGCAGCGCCGGCGGTGCGGTAGGGGCGCGAAGAGGGGGCGTGGGCGGATTCCCCGATGACTATCGCACGACCACTTCGACGCGTCGATTTCTTGCTCGGCCATCGGCGGTGCCGTTGCCGATAGTGGGTCGTGTGGATCCATGGCCGATGATCGAGATTCGCGCTTCAGGGATTCCCTTCGAAAGCAGGTAATACTTCGCGGCGAGCGCGCGGCGTCCTGACAGCGGATTGTTGATCATGTCGGTGCCGACATTGTCGGTATGACCCTCGAGGCGCACCGAAATGTCCGGCAGCGAAGTGAGGTACGCGACGACCTTGTCCAGTTCCTGACGACCTTCCGGCCGCAACGCGATTCGTCCGCTTTCAAACGTGACCGCGCTGGCGGCAAACGCCACGATTTTGGGGCTGCCGCGCATTTCCGGAATGCCGGGTACCGTGGGACAGCGGTCTTCATCACCGACAACCCCATCGCGATCAATGTCGGGAGGCAGGCAGCCGGCAAACTCGGCCGTTCCGGCAACCGTCGGGCACCGGTCCTGATCATCCTCAACGCCGTCTTTGTCTTTGTCGGTCGGCACGCATCCCTCGTTGCGCACACGCCCCGCGACCTGCGGACACTTGTCGTAGTCGTCGGTGACCCCGTCAATATCCGAATCGGGCATTGGGCAGCCGAAGTTGCGCGCCGGACCAACCATCAGCGGACAGCGATCGACTTCGTCGTCGATCTTATCGCCATCCGCGTCGGAACGCACGGTCGGGACAACGGTAGCGACGCTTCGCCGTCCGCCGAAGAGTTTCAGCTTCAGCCCGGCCTGAACACTACGCCCGTAGAGCATAGGGGCAACGACCACACCCTCGCGATTATCGAGATCCGTGAAGCCGTACACATAGCGCCCATCGAGCGACACGCGACTACGCGGGAACAGTTCCGCACCGCCCGTCGCCGAGTAGCCGAACCTGGTGACACTATTGACCGCCACCACGTTCGGATTATCCACCACAGAGATCGAATAGTCGACTTGCCCACCAAGGAACATCGCGAGTGGGCCGACCTGCACCTTCAACAACACGGGCGCAGAAAACGAATTGATCACCACGTCGGCGAACAGCGAGTGTGGTTTCTGCCCGACCGTCTGACGAAACGGCATCGCGCTTTAGTGCGCCTGAGGCTCCAGCGACACAAATCGGCCCAGCGGGACGTTCAACCAGGTGCCGACGGCCCAACCGAGGGGCTGCTCGAACGTGGTTGTTGGATTGCTCACCCGCGGCATGCTGAGATTGGCCGCGCCAAGGCCCCCACGGAAATCCGGTCACCACCTTGTGCCGTCGCTTGTGCGTGTCCGCGGGACACCGTTCCCGTCATCAGTAACGCGACGGCAACCAACGGGCGAACAACGTGTAAGATCGGCGCGAGAACCATGAGCGGATGGCGACAGAGGATGGGACGGATCAATGCATCGGAAGCGTCGTCGGCCTGAACGTGTTCACGGGCCACAGCGCCCGACGCGGCCACGCAGCGAATGGAACGCCGAGAGAGTGACACCGACAAGTACGACCGATGTAAAAACACCTGACCGTGTACGGAAGAATCTCGACGACATGCAGTTGCCCCTTCCCGCAGCGTCACCATGCGGCGAACCTTCCGGATCATGCGTCGGACTCTTTACCTCATCGGGGCGCTCCTCCTCGCCCACGTCGCCCTACTGACCGTTCACCCCTCCGGGGCCACGGTAGCTGATACCTCCGAAGGTCTGGATGTCGGCATCGTCTTTGACGTGGGCGGTCGCGGGGACAAGTCGTTCAACGACGGGGCCTATCTGGGCGGCCTCCGCGCCGCGAAGGCGCTCGGCGCGCGTGTCCGCTACATCGAGCCGGGCGAAGGCTCCGACCGCGAGGCGGGGCTGCGGCTGCTGGCCGCCGAGGGCATGGAGCTCGTGGTGGCCGTCGGGTTCATCTTCACCGATGACATCAACGTGCTGGCGAAGGAGTATCCGAACGTCCGCTTCGCCGACGTGGACTACGCCGTGGCCACCGACAGCGCCGGCAATCCGCTACCGATGGCGCCCAACCTCGTCGCCCTCAAGTTTCGCGAAGAGGAAGGCTCGTTCCTGGTCGGCGCGCTCGCTGCGCTTGTGGGCAAGAGCAAGAAGGTCGGCTTCGTGGGCGGCATGGACATCGCGCTCATCCACAAGTTCGAAGCGGGCTACCGCGCCGGCGTGAAGCACGTCTGTCCCGACTGCGAAGTGATTGTGAACTACGCTGGCGTCACGCCCGAAGCGTTCCGTAATCCGGGACGCGGCAAAGAAATGGCGTTGGCGATGTACAGTCAGGGTGTCAACGTGATTTTCCACGCCTCAGGCTCCACCGGACTCGGCGTATTCGAAGCCGCCCGCACAACCGGCAAGTTCGGCATCGGGGTGGACGCCGATCAGTACAGCGAAGCGCCGGGTCACGTGCTCACCTCGATGGTGAAGGGCATCGACGAAGCGGTCTTTCAGGTCGCGAAGGCCGTGAAGGACGGCACGTTCAAGGGTGGCGTTCAACAATTCGGTCTCGCCGAAAACGGCGTCGGCTACGTGTACGACGCCAACAACAAGGCGCTGATTCCCGATGTCGTGCGCGCGCGGCTCGATACACTCACGGCCGACATCGTGGCCGGGCGTATCAAGGTCCCCAGTACGCGGTCCGGCACACGATGACCATGTTTGCATCGAACGCGTCGGCCATCCGGATGACGGGCGTCGTGAAGACGTTCGGCGCCGTCGTGGCCAACCGTGATGCGTTCCTCGACGTCGCGCCCGGCGAGATCCACGCGCTGGTGGGAGAAAATGGCGCGGGCAAGAGCACGCTGATGCGCGTGCTGGCTGGCATGTACGCGCCTGATGCCGGTGCGGTGCAGGTGAACGGCAGGGACGTGACGGGCTGGAAGACGCCGAGCGCGATCGCCGCCGGTGTCGGCATGGTGCATCAGCACTTCATGCTCGTGCCCACGCTCACGGTAGCTGAGAACGTCATCCTGGGGATGGAACCGCGCAAAGGCATGCAGGTGGATTTGCATCGCGCGGTCATCGAAGTGGAATCGTTATGCCGGAAGTGCGGCTTGCACGTCGATGCGAAAGCAAAAGTGGCCGACCTGTCGGTGGGCGAGGCACAGCGCGTCGAAATTCTGAAGGCGCTCTATCGTGGCGCGAAGATTCTCATTCTCGACGAACCCACAGCGGTGCTGTCGCCGCCCGAAGTGCGCGACTTGTGGACTGTGCTACGGGCGCTCAAGGACGACGGTGGTACGGTGGTGCTGATTACGCACAAACTCGACGAAGTGATCGCGGTGTCCGATACGATCACCGTGATGCGCGGCGGCATGACGATCGCGCGCTTCGCGACGGAAGGTACGACAGCGCGTGACATCGCACGCGCGATGGTGGGGCGCGACGTCCAGCTGCACCTCGACGCCCAGAGTGGCGCCGACAGCTGGGTGGCCGGGGCGGCTGCCGAGTCGACCGCCGCACCGTTGGCTCTGCCGGTGCTGCGCGTAACCAACGTGTCGGTGATGTCGGACCGCGGCACCCGCGCGGTGAACGACCTCAGTTTCGAGATCCGGCCCGGCGAGATTCTCGGGATCGCCGGCGTGGAAGGCAACGGGCAGACGGAGTTACTGGAAGCGATCGCCGGATTGCGCGCGATGCAATCGGGGAGCGTGCAGCTGTCGTCGCAGGACTTCGGCACGCGCTCCGTGCGCGAGCGGGCCGATCTGGGCTTATCGCACATTCCGGAAGACCGGCAACGGCGCGGCCTGATTCTCGACTACAGCATCGCCGACAATCTCATTCTCGGTCGGCAGCAGCACTTCGGATCGTTCGGCGCGCTCGATACGGCGCGCATCGCGAGGAACGCTGTCGAGCAGGTGCGACGTTTCGATATTCGTCCAGCTATGCCATCGCTGCCAGCGCGCGCGTTGTCCGGCGGGAACCAGCAGAAGGTCGTGATTGCCCGCGAAATGGGCCGAGAGTTCAGCGTGCTGTTGGCGGCGCAGCCCACGCGCGGGGTCGACGTGGGCGCCATCGAGTTCATTCATGCGCAGCTGCGACTTGCGCGCAATGCCGGCAAAGGGATTCTGCTCGTGAGCGCCGACTTGCCGGAAGTGCTCGCGCTCTCCGATCGCATTGCGGTGATGTACGGCGGGCGGTTCGTGACCGTACTGCCGGCGGCGCAGTGCAGCGCCGAGCAGTTGGGTCCCTACATGACGGGAGCGGCGGTATGAGCGGCGGCATGAGTACCGGACCAGCGACGCCGCCGCGCGAACAACAGCGGAAAATGCAGAGCACGGGTGAAGTGCGCGCCATGGCGGAGCTGCCCGGGCGCGCTGGTCTCGGACTGGCGGGCGGCTTTCTGCCGCCACTGGTCGCGCTGGCCATCGCCGCCGTGGTCGGCGACCTGCTCATTTTGAGTTTCGGTGAAGCGCCGTCGACCGTGTTTCGCCTGCTGGTCGAGGGTACGTGGGGCAATGCCTACGGTATCGGACAGGTGTTGTACAAAGCCACGACGCTCGCCTGCACCGGTCTCGCGTTCGCGTTGGCCAGTCGCGCGGGGTTGTTCAACATAGGTGCCGAAGGACAGCTCGCCGCCGGGGGGTTCGGTGCGGCGCTGCTGGGCACACTGCTGCCCGCTGGTACGCCGGGGTTGATCGCCGTGCCACTGTGCTTGCTGGCGGCCATGCTGGTCGGTGCGGGCGTGGGCGCGGTGCCGGGCGCTCTGCGCGCAAAGTTCGGCGCGAGCGAAGTGATCGTGACCATCATGCTCAACTTCGTCGTGCTCGCGTTCCTGAACTGGATCGTCTCGTCGAAACTGCGTGTGCCTGAAACGCTGCATACGCTGCCGGTCGTGGCAGGCATGGTGCCTCGCTTGGCCGACAGCTTTGTGGCGTTCCGCGGCAGTGCGGCGAACTTCACAATCGCGTTCGCCGTGCTCGCGGCCGTGGTGAGTTGGTGGTATCTGTTCCGCACGCGCAGCGGCTACGAATTGCGCGCAGTGGGACTGCAGCCTGATGCCGCAGAGTACGGTGGCGTGCGTGTGCCGCGTGTGATGCTGGTGACGATGTGCTTGTCGGGTGCCTTGGCTGGGCTGGGAGGCATGAATTTCGTGCTCGGCTACAAGGGCTACTACGAAGAAGGCTTCGCCGGTGGTGCCGGCTTCCTGGGCATCGCGGTCGCGCTGGTGGGGCGCAATCATCCCATCGGCATTCTTGGCGCCGCCCTGTTGTTCGGCACCCTGTCGCAAGGCGGACTCGCGGTGAACGCGATCGTACCCAAGCAGCTCACCGACATTCTCACGGCGGTGGTGATTCTAGCCGTCGCCACCGCAGTACCGGAAGTACAGAAGCAACTGCGTGCGGCCGCCGCCAACGTGACGGCCGCGTTCTACCGCGACGCACGGAATGGCGTGTCATGATTCTGCTCACTTTCCTGTTGCAGACCATTCGCATTGCGATTCCCTATCTCCTGGCGGCGGCCGGCGGCGTGATGTCGGAGCGCGTAGGCATCATCGCGCTCGGCCTCGAAGGCATGATGCTGGCTGGTGCGTTCGGCGCGGCGCTGGGGAGTTATTACGGCGGCAATCCGTGGGCCGGACTGGCGGGCGCGCTGGTGGCCGGTGCCATGGTGACCGCAGTGCTGGCGGTGGCGACGCTGCGCTACAAGGCCAATCAGGTGGTCGTCGGTGTGGCGATCAACCTGCTCGTGGTGGCGGCCACCCGGTTCTACCTTCGCCGCATCTTCGACAGCGCCAGCAATTCACCGCGCGTGCCGGGCTTCGGCGGAGAAGGCGCCGGCGGTCTGTTCGCGAGCTTTGTGAATCCCGTGGTGTGGATGGGACTCGCCGCGCTGCCGGTGCTGGCGTGGGTGCTCTATCGCACGCCGTTTGGATTACGTGCGCGTGCCGTGGGCGAGAAACCGGAAGCGGCTGCCACCCTGGGCGTGGCGGTGACCCGTTTACGATTGCAGGGGCTGCTCATTGCGGGCTCGCTGGCGAGTTTGGGCGGTGCCTATCTCGCGCTCGATCAGCACCAGTTCTCCGACAGCATGACGGCGGGCCGCGGCTTCATCGCGCTGGCGGCGGTGATCTTCGGACGCTGGGATCCGGTGCGTGTCGCGGTGGCCTGTCTCCTGTTCGCCGGTGCCGAGACACTGCAGATTCAGTTGCAGGGCTCGCAGCTGATTCCCAGTCAATTCGTGGAGATGATTCCGTACGTGCTGACGATCGTCGCCTTGGCCGGAGTGGTCGGACGCAGCGTCGCGCCCGCCGCGCTCGGGAAAACTGAATGATAGTGTCGCACACCGACGAACATCCGATCGACGGCGGCAAGTCCGCGTTCGGCAAGCTCACGGTGTTGATGGTGACGGCATTCATCGATATGCTCGGCATGTTGATGATCCTGCCGCTGCTGCCCTTCTACGCCAAAGACCTCGGGGCCGGTGGGTTCGTAGTCGGGCTGTTGGTCAGCTCGTTCAGTGTGGCGCAGCTGCTGAGTGCGCCGCTGTGGGGCCGTTTCAGCGACAAGCACGGTCGTCGTCCGGCGCTGATCGTGGGGCTTGTGTCGAGCGCCGTCGCGTTCGTGGTGTTCGCCTACGCTGACTCACTGTGGTTGCTGCTGTTGTCGCGTATCGTGCAGGGCGCGGGCGGTGGTACGGTGAGTGTGATTCAGGCCTACGTGGCCGACGCCACGCGTCCGGAGGATCGCGCGAAGAGCCTCGGTTGGTTGTCCGCCGCCACCAACGCCGGTGTCGCGCTCGGTCCGGTAGTCGGCAGTTGGGTGCAGCATTGGGGACCGCATACACCGGGTCTCGTGGCCGCAGGATTGTGCCTCATCAACATCGTATTCGCGTCGAAGTATCTCACCGAAGTGCGCAGGCCAGTGGCCGACAACGCCGACGGTTCGAAGCCGGTACGGAAGGGCTCGCGCGAAGCGGTCCTGCGTGTGATCACACACCCGAGCGAACCAGCGTCGCGACTGGTGCTCATCTACGCCATTGCGATCGGCGCGTTTCAGGGCATCACCGCCATTCTCGCGCTGTTCCTCGCCGCGCGGTTCGGCGTCACGGCTGATACAATCGGCTATTTCTTCATGTACATCGGCGTGCTGAGCGTCGTGGTGCGTGCGCTGTTCCTGGGCAAGATCGTGGACCGCTTCGGCGAAGCGCGCTTGAGCCGCTACGGATTGGTATTCCTCGCGGTCGGACTGATCGGGATGTCGTTCTCGCATGACTACGTCACGCTGGCCCTGGCGGTCGGGATGCTACCGCTTGGCACAGCCTTCACCTTCCCCTGTGTCACCGCCATGCTCTCGCGCGTCGTCGCGGGATCGGAGCGCGGACTGTACATGGGCGTGCAGCAAACATACGGCGGCATCACGCGCGTCGGATTCCCGATCCTGCTCGGCTTTGCGTTCGATACGTTCGGGATGCAGAGCCCGTTCTGGATCAGTGCGACGTTGGTTTTGGCGACGTTGTTGTTGGGGAGAGATATGGAGTTATATGCTCCTCGCGTTGCCAGGACGTCCTAGGACCTTGGGCTTTGAGATGTGGATTTTGGCTGTGGGCTATTGGCTTGAGGTGCTGGGTTCTGGGTAATGGGTTATGGGTGAGCTGCGTGGTGCGCTACGGCGCTGCCCGCACCGGGGGCCCCGGCTTGGACCCAAAACCCAAGACACACTACCCACCACTCCAAGCCCCGAGCATCCAGCCCACAGCGCGCGTTCTTTCTCAGTGCCGGCGTTTCATCACTTCCACTTTTATTCTGGCGGTTTTCGCCATGCGCCCTCAGTTCCACTACGCGTTTGCCCTTACGATGCTCGCCGCCGCCAGCACCGCGGTAGCCCAATCCCCTCGCCCGATCCGCAGTGCCGACCTCTATCGCCTGCGCGACGTCGGAGCCGCCCGTCTCTCACCGGACGGCGCCTGGATTGCCTACACCATCACCACCGTCGACTCGGCCAAGGACAAGAGCGACAGTGATGTGTGGATGGTGAATTACGAGGGGACCCGCACCATTCGGATGACGAGCTCACCGGAAGGCGAGAGTAATCCCCGTTGGAGTCCGGACAATCGCTACCTGAGCTTCGTCTCCGGTCGCTATGAGTCGAAGGGCGGTCAGGTGTGGTTGCTGGATCGCGCCGGTGGGGACGCGGTGCGTCTCACCGATCTCAAGGGCGGGGTGGGCGAGTACGAGTGGTCGCCTGACGGCACCCGTTTGGCCGTGGTGTCGCACGACCCCGATCCCGAAGACGCGAAGCCCGATTCGCTGAAGACGAAGAATCCGAAGCCGATCGTCCTCGATCGGTACGCCTTCAAGCGCGACAACACCGGCTACCTCGATCGGTTGCGCGATCATGTGTACGTCGTCGATGTGGCCACCAGGAAGGCAGTGCAAATCACGACCGGCGATTTCGACGATCAGTCGGTACGGTGGTCTCCCGACGGCAAGCGACTGGCGTTCGTGAGCGAGCGTAGTGGCACCGATCCCGATCGCACGAACAATGCCGACATCTACGTAATTGATGCAGCGGCCGGTGCCATACCGGTCAAGCTCACCACGTGGAGCGGCCCCGATGCGAGCCCGGCGTGGAGTCCCGACGGGCAGTTTATCGCCTATCTGCAGGGGAGTGAGCCACAGCTGTCGGCGTACACGCAAAATACGATTGCGGTGCTGCCGAGTGGCGGTGGATCGCCACGGCTCGTCGCCGCATCGCTCGATCGTGATGTGAACGCACTCTCGTGGAGTGCCGACGGCCAGACGTTGCGGTTTTTACTGGGCGATGATCGTGCGGTGCATCTCGCCAGTGTGTCGGTGAACGGCGGTACCGTGTCGCGTGTGCTCGAGGGCCGACGCGCGGTTACGTCATATGACGCGTCGAGCACCGGCCGCGTGGTAGTGACCAGCGCGACGGCAACGCGCTCCGGCGAAGTGTTCGCGTTCGAGAACGGTGCACTGCGTGCGCTCACTCATGTGAATGATTCGATCTTTACCGCGCTGGCGCTTGGCACCACCGAAGACGTGCAGTTCAAGAACAAAGACGGACTCACCGTGGGTGCGCTGCTGGTGAAGCCGGCCGGGTTCGACGCGAGCAAGAAGTATCCACTGATGCTGCGCATTCACGGTGGCCCGAACGGACAGGATCAACATGCGTTCTCGTTCGAGCGAGAGTTGTTCGCGGCGAACGGCTACCTCGTGCTGGCGGTGAACTATCGCGGCAGCTCGGGACGCGGTCAGGCGTGGAAGAAGGCCATCTTCGCCGATTGGGGCAACAAGGAAGTACAGGATCTCATGGCCGGCGTGGATTACGTGATCAGCAGAGGTATCGTGGACACCACGCGAATGGGCATCGGCGGCTGGAGCTACGGCGGGATTCTCACCGACTACACCATCGCCACCACCACGCGCTTCAAAGCGGCCACCAGTGGTGCCGGCAGTGCGCTGCAGACCAGCATGTACGGTAGCGATCAGTACATCTACCAGTACGAGAACGAACTTGGTGCGCCGTGGAAGAATCCGAAGCTGTGGGAGAAGCTCTCGTATCCCTTCTGGCACGCCGACCGCATCACCACGCCCACAATGTTTCTTGGCGGCGAGAAAGACTTCAACGTGCCCATCGCCGGCGGCGAGCAGATGTATCAGGCGCTCAAGTCACTGGGCGTGCCGAGTCAGATGATCGTGTATCCCGGACAGTTCCACGGCATCACGCGGCCGAGCTTTGTGAAGGACCGCTATGACCGGTACCTGGGGTGGTATGCGAAGTACCTGATGGGGGTGACGCCGTAGGGGGCGTCAGTCTCATTGCGCGCTACGCGCTCGCGTTGGTGATGCGCGAGCGCAGGAACTCCGGTGCGAAGTCAGCGCCGCACGGCCAGACCACTGTGTGCAGCATCGGGTCGAGCCGCCCCGCCGTAAAGTGGGCCGGATCTTTGAGGAGCTCGAACACCGGTGCATCGAGATCGTGACTCAGATCGGCCACGCCCTCGACGCCATCGTTGAAGCGGAGCCACAGAGTGTGCGCAGCGACGATACGCGAGTCAGTGACGTGGAGAAT
>NZ_JBDNFF010000380.1:0-14029 GCF_041689975.1 Gemmatimonas sp. | reverse complement strand
TCACTGCGCGCGTTGTGGGGGTCATCAGGGGCACATTTTCGACGACGGCCCAAAGCCCACCGGCAAGAGGTACTGCAACAACGGAATTGCCTTGCGATTCGTGCAGACAAGCGAGAAACTTCCGGAATTGAGAGGCTGACGTATGCGACTGCTTCTCGTTCCGTTCGCACTCTCGCTCGCGCTGGTCGGCTGCGGCCCGAGCGACACTGATACGTTCACCGAACGTGCGCCCTCTGATGAGGTGCAAACAAGTGCCTCGGCCAGCGTGACGTCCGGCACCACTGCGGATATCGCGATGGACGCATCGTCTGTCGGCATGTCCGCAAAACCTGCTTCCCGCACGATGCCTCCCGCGGCGGTCGACACGGCCATTTTCGCCGGCGGGTGCTTTTGGTGCATGGAGCCGCCGTATGACAAGCTCGATGGCGTGCTCTCTACCACCAGCGGCTACACCTCCGGTTCGGTAGTGAACCCAACGTACGAACAGGTTTCGGCCGGTGGCACCGGACACACCGAAGCGATGCAGGTGGTGTTCGACCCTTCCCGTGTCACATACGATCGTCTGCTGCACGTGTTCTGGCGTAACATCGACCCGTTCGCACGCAACCAGCAATTCTGCGACCGTGGCAGTCAATACCGAAGCGGAATTTATCCGCGCACTGCATTGCAGACGACAGCGGCCGAGACATCGCTCCGAGCACTTGCCGCGCGGTTCTCGCAGCCAATCGCCACCGAGATCGTCGCGGCGACGCGCTTCTATTCCGCCGAGGAATATCACCAGGATTATTACATGAAGAATCCAGTGCGATACAAGTTCTATCGGGCCAGCTGCGGGCGTGATAAACGGCTCGAGGAGATCTGGGGAGACGAAGCAGGCAAATGACCGCGCAACGTCACCGTCGGCTAATCCTGCTTGGCGGAGGCCACGCGCACATCGAAGTGCTGCGGTTGGCCGCGCGGCGTCGATTTACAGGCGGCGAGATACTTGTGATCTCGCCTTCAGCGCATTCGCACTACACCGGCATGATTCCGGGCTTTGTGCGCGGCGCCTATACGGAGTCGGCGCTGACCATCGATGTCGACTGGCTCACGCGTGCGGCGGGGGGAGCGTTCCAGGAAGGATGCGCCGCCGCCGTGGCTGCGGATGGGCGTTCGGTGACGCTCGAGAATGGTGACGTTCTCGAGTGCGATCTGGTGTCGGCGGATGTGGGTAGCGAACCGTCGGGCCTGCGCGACGTACCTGGCCTCGCCGCGCACGCCTTCACGGCGCGTCCGCTCGCTCGCTCGAGGGCCCTCGCTGGGGCCATCGACCAAGCCATTGCGCGTGCGCAGCGACGCGACACTGCAGCAGACGCCGTTGCTATTGTCGGCGGCGGTGGCGGTGCGGTGGAGATTGCGTTTGCCATTCGTGCTCGCGCCGATGCCGCAGGCGTATCGCTTCCGGTGACATTAGTCGAGGCCAAACCAGACTTACTACCCGAGTTCGAATCCGCGATGGGGCGAACGGCAGGTCGCGTGTTGCGGAACCGTTCGGTCGACGTACTCACGAGTGCCAAGGCGACATCGGTTACTGCAACGGAAGTGCTCCTCGCCGACGGCCGACTCGTGCCGTCAACGGTTAGCGTCTGGCTCGGGGGGGCGGCACCGGTCGCACTCACGCGCAACAGCGGGTTGCCGAAAGATGCACTCCACTTCTGGGCAGTGGATTCGACCTTGCGCTCCATAAGCGGCGCGCCCGTGTGGGGGGCCGGCGATTGCGTTGCACTACGAGACTTTCCGTGGGTGCCCAAGGCGGGTGTGTACGCGGTTCGCGAGGGGCCCGTGCTCGCGGCGAATTTGCGCGCTGCCATGACGGGCAACAACCATGGTGGGGCGGTGACGTATCAACCGCAATCGAGTTACCTCTCCATACTCGACACGGCCGATGGCCGCGCGATCATGCGATGGAAGGGACACGTGTTTCGCGGCCGCGCAGCGCTCTGGCTCAAGTCGTTTATCGATTCACGATTCGTCGACCGCTATCGGCAAGGCTCATGACTGTGTAACGATCGCCCTCTTCGGATGTCTTGCGATCCTTCTCGAGCAGCTCCTTTATCCGGAGTGCCTGCTGACTTGCTTCCGCACCGCTGTCAACGTCGCTGCTCACGCGCTCCGTTCCAATCCCGTCCGGCGCGTCGGCCCTGTTGTCTCGCCTTTCAAGCGGAATCAGACCGACGTATAGCCTCCGTCAATGAGGTAGAACCCGCCCGTCATGAACGACGCTTCGTCCGACAGCAGGAACGCGACGAGGGGCGCCACTTCGTCGGGCCTGCCCAGACGTCCGAGCGGATGGCGAGCGATCAGCGCAGCGCGAAACTCGTCCGGCAAGTCTCCCAGCAACGGTGTATCGATATACGCCGGACCTACGCAGTTGATGCGCAGCCCCTGCCCGGCATATTCCGCGGCCGCGTTTTTCGTCAACCCGACAACGCCGTGCTTGGCGGCGGTGTACGCCCCATTGCCGATCGCGGCCACGGTGCCGTGAATGGATGCCATGTTCACAATTGCACAGTGCGCGGCGCCTGCTTCGAGCATTGCCGGAATTTGATATCGCATACCATAGAGCACACCATTCAAATTGATGTCGATGACGCGATGCCATTCCGCGAGATCCGTTTCGCCCACTGGCGCCTGTGCGCCGCCGATGCCGGCATTGTTGATGGCGTAGTGCAGGGCACCGTACATTGTGACGGCGTGTTGCACAGCGTGCTCTGACTGTTCCGGTTTGGAGACGTCGTGGGCGATTGCGCTCGCCACGCCTCCGGCCTCTACGATGGCCTTTGCCACCCGCGTGGCGCCTTCGAGGTTGATGTCCGTGAGTACGACCTTTGCGCCCTTGGCCGCCAGCGATGTCGCGATAGCTTCACCGAGTCCCGATCCGCCGCCGGTGACGAGCGCAACCTTGTCATTGAACGAGCCCATGCTCCTACTCCGCAGAAAGGTGAGAAGGAACGCCGCCCTGAATCGCCGAGGCCGCAATCGGGTGAGAGCTTGCGATCGTCGGCGCGGCCTGCGGCGGCGTCGGTCTTGCGTTGCGACGTGCTAGTGCGCCACGTGCGTGCGCGATCAGGATGGGCACTTGTCGTGCCACGCGACTGGTATCACTCCCGGAGGCTTGACATGCGTGAAGAACTGAGGCCCGGCGTCGACCGACCGCGACGTAGCCAGTACGTGCTGGTAGTGCTGATCATCATTCTGTTGGCGATCGCCGGCTTCCTCTACCGTCGATCAGGCGTACCGCTTCCTGGTTCTGGCGTGGACGCGCGAGTGAGCCGCTTTGACCGCGTGATTGATGGCGATCAGAGCGGTACCCGTCTCGCTTAGTGCGCAGAGCAGCTGCGGCATTCATCATTTGCGACGCGAAGAGTTCGAATGGACGAGGTTGTGCACGGTTTTGTTTGGAGAGGAGTCGCGCTACTCGTGATGCGGGCGCTGCGAGCGCTGGTGTTCCACTCGAGCTCGACGTTGCCGGTATGATTCCCCGGCCTCAGGGTGCTCCCGGAACGTTCGACGAATCGAGCGCGGCACGATGGATCGTCTCGCGTAGCCGTTCCAGCACGCCCGTGAGCGTGCCTGGCGATGCAGGATCATTCCGCGCGAGCGAAGTGATGATCGAATCGCGCTCGGCGAGCATGGTCCGCACATCTCCTTGCGGCGCGCCGTTGAGGACGGGAAGCAGCCGACGCTGGAGCCCCGTGTAAAAGTCGCTCGCATGCCGACGTGCGACTTCGAAGCGGCCGCTCTGAGCTTCGATTACCGCCGCGCTCAGCGTCGCTTCGAGACGGGCCGCCTGAAGGGCGGCCGAGGTGTCCGCGACCTGCCGCCGTGCGCGATCCAGCTGCGCGTATTGCAGTAGGACGCCTGCGACCAATCCGAGCAAGGCCGCCGTCCCGATCCAGAACGCCGAGCGCCAGCGGTGCGGAGAAGGCGACGGCGTATCGACTGCGGGTGAGGGCTTGGTGTCATTCGCCACTAGTGTCGCCGCTCCCTTCGCCCGAGGTACGGCACATCATCACGACCGGCACGGCGCTGGCGAAGAAACGATGGATCGGGATCGCCGCTCGCGGTTTCATAGTTGTCCAGATCTTCAGGTCGCACGAGTGTCGCCATGCGTCCCGTCTCCATGTGGGCGTCCGCCGTGCTCCCTCGAGACGTGTCCTGCTCGCCGGCGTCGGTATCGGCTCTCATGCGCTTTCCCCATCGAGTGAAAGGTGACTGTGCGGCGCTGCCCAACGTCGAGCCGGTAGCGGCTGCGACGTGGTCAAACTCCACCGCTCATCGCGCGAACGGCATCGGCGGCCTTGGCAAAGAACCGGTTGACCTCCGCACGCTGCGTCAGCAGAGGCCGCTCCTTGCTCATTGCATTGGCGGCTTGGCGCACCGAACCCACCTGCGCGCTCGCGTTCGGAAAGCTGCGCTGCTGCACGTCCAGGAGAAGCTGCGCCGCAGAGCCGAACGCTGCGTGGACGAGGTTGGCGTGCTTGAGCGACTGCGGTTCCGTCTGCAGTCGGTCCGCGAGCATGTTGAGGGCGCTGACCTGTCCATTCACGTCACTGCCCCCCAGCGAGTCTCCCCGCGCGATAGAGGCGATGGCGCCCGCGAGCTGCCGGACACCGGTGGCCGTGTATTCGTGGCTCAGGTCGCCAGCGGCAGCCGCGTTCGTCGTGTCACTGGCAGCGACCCAGGAGAGAAAACCATCCGCCGCCCCGCGCTCCGCCGTGACGGCTGCGGGCTCGCTTGTGCTGTCGGACGCACCGACCGCCGTGCTGTCATTGCGGCTGCCGAAGAACCACCACGCCAGAAGCGCGAGGGCAAGCAGCGCGAGCACCACCCACAACCACCCCTTGCCTTCCTTCCGTTCTACTCGAATCTCGGCCATCTCGTTGCTCCTCCTCCCGCTTGGCGGGACGCAGCTCCGCTTTCCGAACTGCGCCGGTGCCCGAAGAAACTCGCGCGCGTGGGAAGGCATTTGCGCGCATTGTCTGAACGGCGAAAGCGCGAGTATCAGAAACCCGCCTGCATCGCAAACGGCAAGAGGAGCAACATCTGTGCCGAGCATTTCGGAGCGACGCATGGGCGACGATGGCGTGCAATGTGCGCAGGCTGGATGCACCTGGTATCCAGCAATGGCGCTCGCTGCGCGGCATGACGAACTTGGGGCACAGGCTCACCCCGACCACGGCGACCCTGTGAACGTTCTCGTTCAAGATGTGGCGGGTCGTGCAGGCGACGTTTCGCAACGCTCGCGCCGACGATCTCTCCGGCGAGGCCGCGAAGATGGCCTACTACTTCTTCCTGTCGCTATTTCCGGTTGTGCTCGTGCTACTTACCGTGACCGGTCTCGTGGGTGGCGAATCCGCCTTCGGTCGTATCACCCACACCGTGCATGCGACTGTGCAGGACCACGCGTGGCAATTCGTCAGCAGCCTGATTCGCGAAGGACCGACCGTCGCCGTCCGGGCACGCTGAGCGTCCTGGCCGTCTGTGCTATTCTCTTTGCGCCGGGCGCCGCCGCAATCATACCCACCGAAGCACGGTGGCGAGATCGGAGACTGTGGGCGTTTCTGTCTTATGCGCGTTGGCCATGGGACTTTCTGTTGCTCACCGGTACCGCATGGATCGCCTACTCAGTTCTCCCCGCTGGAGACGCGCTCGCATCGGGCCGGCAGACGCTGGTCGGCGCTAGCGTTGCGAGTGCGCTGTGGATCGTGGCCGCGCTGCTCTTCCGGATGTACATCGCCGACTTCGCGCGCTTCAGCCGCGTGTACGGTGCGGTCGGCGCCGTGATCGTCCTGCTGATCTGGTTCTACATTGCCGCGCTCGCGGTGCTCGTCGGTAGCGAATTGGCTGCCACGCTGGAGTCGGGCGGTGTAGAGCGCGTGCGGCGCGCGGCTCCCGCACCTCGCCACTACCGGCGGGCCATCCTTCACGCTGACGGCGACGGTCGCCGTCGATGCGTTCGGTCTGTTCGTGAAAGAGGATTTGCTGCGTCGGGAAGGGCGTGTTGATATCCGCCTCCGTCAGCGCCTGCTTCACACGCGTGAGCACACGGTCCTGCGCATTCAGTCCGTCCGTCTTCTGCGACCTGGTCCACCAACGCGCACGCAGGTTGACGGTGACGTCGCCATACCCGATACCGTCGTCGTATTCCCAGCGGCGCTGCGGAAACGCGCTGTTCACGAGCACCGAGTTCGTATACAACTCGCCATTCGGGATGATGGCGCGACGCCCGTCGTAGGACTTGATGAACATGGCGCGGGTCTGGATATCCTCGACGGTCCCTTCGTACTCCGTGAACCCGATCTGGTCGCCCACGCGGAACGGACGCGTCACGAGAATGAGAATGCTAGCGAGGAAGTTCTGGAAAATGTCCTTGAAGGCGATGCCGATCGCGACGCCACCAATGCCCATCGTGCTGATGAGGCGAGGCACGGTCGTGAGGAAGTCAGTGCCGATCCGCTGTACGGTTTGCCATGATGCGGGTGACGACGTCGCCGTGACGATATTGTGTTGGTCCGGGCTCGAACCAATACGTCAGTGTAGTGTACGCTCACAGGTGCTTGAGCCAACCGAGGTGACATTTTTGTCTGCATCATGTGATGCGCGGATGGCACCGATCGTGCGCTGTGAAGCTCGCATGGCATTCCGCTCGTATGCGCTCCACGCCGAAAGGTTGCCGCGTATGCGCCCTCTGAGCAGGCTCATCCGCCGCACGTGACATCGATCAGGATAGGTGGGGTGGAGACGGTCATATTAACGAGACGTCGCGTGAGAATCGTGTGTTGCCTCAATGTGGTCACGGCCTTGCTGCTGGCGCCTACGGTTTGGGATGGCGCCAGCGCGTTCGCCGGCACACGACCCGAAGGCGGGCGAGTATTCGCCGTGGGTTCACTCGATGCATCAGTACTCCCTCGCGTCGATTCCCTCTCAGCCGAGATACAGCGGATCCTGTCGGCGGGACGGGATGCAGCGGTCTACCGCAGCGGTGACTGGAAACGCGTAGAACGCATCTATACCGCTGGCGGTCACCGACCGGTATGGATCGACAGTACCGGTGACACGTTACGATTTCGGCAACGGACCGCATCGCTGGTGGACGCGTTGGCCGCGGCCGGCGATCATGCGCTTCGTGTCGACGCCTATGGGAGCGCCTCGCTGCTCGCGGCGCTCGAGGCGCTGCGTGCTGGCGGCGCAGTCACCACCGCGACGCAGGCGCGCGCCGATGTCCTGCTCACCGCTTCGTTCGTCGCGTATGCGACGGACCTGCTCATCGGACAGATCGATCCGCGTTCGGTAAACCGGGAGTGGCATATCGACTCACGGAGCGTAGACGTCGACAGCGTCTTGGCCAGTATGCTCCACCAAGAGGTGCTTTCGGACGCCATCGCAGCGCTCCAGCCTCGGGATCCCGAGTACGTGATCCTCCTGCAGGAGCTCGCGCGATACCGGCAGCTCGTCGCGTCGGGAGGATGGACGCAGGTATCGACGCGCCGCGTGTTGCATCCCGGGGACACCGCCACGTCACACGTGCTGGGCGCGCTGCTCGGACGCTTGCACGCCGAGGGCTACACGCCCTTAGTGCCGCTGGTGCCGGCCGACACGGCTCCACCCGCGCTGCGAAGCGAGACCGTCATCGCGCGCGGCCCCAGTGGGCCGGCGGTCTACGATCTCGCGCTCGCGGTCGCGGTCGCGGCGTACCAGCAGCGTCATGGGCTCACAGTCGACAGTGTCGTGGGACCGAACACGCTGCTGTCGCTCAATCGCCCAGCCGAATTTCGGATGCGCCAGATCGCGGCAAATCTCGAACGCCACCGCTGGCTTCCGCGCGAGCGCGGCAATCGCTTCGTGGTCGTCAACGTTCCCGCGTTCCGTCTGCGCGCCTACGATGCCGGGCGTGAGGCACTGTCGATGAATGTCATCGTCGGTGCAGAATACGGTGGCCGCAGCACACCCGTGTTCAGCGACTCGATGTCCTACGTGGTCTTCCGTCCCTACTGGAACGTGCCGCAAGGCATCGCGAGCCGTGAGCTTTGGCCGAAGCAGCAGAACGACCCGAGCTACTTTCAGCGGAACGGCTACGAGGTGGTGCACGCGACCTGGGGCACATTCGTGCGCCAGAAGCCGGCGTTGGGCAACGCGCTCGGCCGGGTGAAGTTCATTTTCCCCAACGATCATGCCATCTACCTGCACGACACGCCGGCGCAGGCGTTGTTCGTGGAGCCCGTACGGGCGTTCAGTCATGGGTGCATCCGCGTGGAGCATCCCGACCAGCTCGCGCAGTTCGTGCTCGGGCCGCAAGGGTGGGACATCGACCGCGTGCGCGAAGCGATGACGAGCAGTGGGGACGATCATCGCGTGAATCTCGAACACAAGCTGCCGGTGTACATCGTGTACTTCACGACGTACGTTCGAAATGGTATGCTGCACTTCGCCAACGACATCTACGACCGGGATGATGCGCTGGTGCGTGCCATGGGCGCTCCTGAACAGCTGCACTCGAGGATGGTTCAGATTCCGTCCCATTCTGCTTCACGACTCGAGCACGACTTCGAATGATCGTTGACGCTGCAGCATTCCCACCGCATTTCAAGTTCGGGGTCGCCACCTCCGCATATCAGATCGAAGGCGCCATCGACGCCGATGGCAGGGGTCGCTCCATCTGGGACACGTTCTGCGAAACTCCGGGCGCCGTGGAGCGTGGTGAAAGCGCAGCTGTGGCATGCGATCATTATCACCGAATGCCTGAGGACGTCGCCTTGCTTCGCGACATGGGCGTCAGCAGTTACCGTTTCTCCATCGGTTGGCCACGTATTCAACCAACGGGCAAGGGACCCGCGAACGCAAAAGGCATGGCGTTCTACGACCGATTGGTGGACGAGCTACTGCGCGTCGGCATACGTCCCTTTCCCACGTTGTACCACTGGGATCTGCCGCAGGCGCTGGAAGACGCGGGTGGCTGGCCGGCGCGCGATACCGCGACGCGCTTCGCCGACTATGCCGCCCTGATGGCGACGGCGCTCGGTGACCGTGTGCAGGATTGGGCGCTTTTCAACGAGTCGTTCATCTTCACCTCACGCGGCTACCTGCTCGGGCGATACGCGCCGGGCAAGCGCGACCTTGGTGATTTCCTACGGGCGGTGCACACGGTGTCGCTCGCACACGGCGATGGGTTTCATGCCATCAAGGCCGTGCGTCCACAGGCGCGCGTCGGCTCGGTGTTCGCGCTCGCGCCATGCGAGCCAGCGGTGGACACCCCTGCTGACCGGGAAGCTGCCGTATATGCCGACGCGCTGTTCAACCGGCTGTTTCTCGACCCGCTCTTTCACGGAACGCATCCCGCCGAGTTTCTCGAGTCCGTGCCGGAGAACGTCTTGGGCCAGGAGCCCGGCGACGAGCGCCGTATGCGTGTGCCCCTCGACTTCATCGGCGTCAACTGCTATTACCGCCTCGTCGTGAGCGCCGGCGGTGAGCGGCCCAACCTCCCGTTCTTCCTCTTCAGTATTCGCAACGATGCCCGGACCACGGGCGGACACGGCGACTTCAGCGGACGACGCGCAACCGACCCGCATGAGAACCCGTATGGGAACCCGTATGGAACCGGCCTGCGCATCGAGAACGCGTTTGGACGCGATCATGGGGCGCGCACGGAGATGGGCTGGGAGATCTGGCCCAACGCGCTCCGTGACGCGTTGCTCCTGCTTACGGAACGGTATGGCCCCATCCCCATCGAGGTGTGCGAGAGTGGATGTGCATTCGCCGACGTTCCGGATGCGGATGGGGTGGTACGCGACACCGCACGCATCACCTACCACCAGGATCATCTTGCCGCGGTGGCAGACGCCATCGCCGGTGGCGCCGACGTGAAGAGTTATCACGCCTGGAGCCTGTTCGACAACTTCGAGTGGGCTTCCGGCTACCGGCCGCGATTCGGGCTGGTGCACGTCGACTACGCGACGCAGCGGCGCACGCTCAAGTCGTCCGGAGCGTGGTATCGGACGCTCTGTCAGGCGGCGCGGCAACGTCAGGCGTGACGGTTGCCGCAGCGTTCAGCTCCCCCGCACGCGAGAGCGCGAAGCGGAACAAGATGGGGCCCAGCGTCTGGTTCACGGCGAGCATTGCAAGGAAGAGCGCGCGGATCGCCTCGCCGCGCTCGGGATACGCTTCCGCAGCGACGGTCGCCAGCCCGATGGCGACCCCCGCCTGCGACACGAGCCCCATCCAGGTCCATTGACGCTCCGGCTGCGACGCCTTGCCCCACCGGGCGCCAAGCCCCGTGCCGGCCCAGATGGCCACACTCCGCACGGCTACGAGGGGTAGCACCACGAACCAGAGATCTGCCACCGCGCCGAGATCGAGCGCCGCCCCGGCGAGCGCGAAGAACACCACGAACACCGGCGCCGCCGACCGTTCGATGGCATGCCGAAGTGCATCACCGAGTGCGTGCGGCGAGACGTTCTCCGCGACGAAGCCGGCAATGAGCATGGCGAGCAGCGTCTCCACATGCGCCAGCTGCGTGATCTCGCTGCCGAAGAACGCGACGAGAATCACGAACAGGAACAGCTCACGACGCACGAAGCGGAGATACAACGCGATGCCGCCGCCCAGCAAACCACCAATCAGGACGGCGCCGCCAATCTCCCAGAACACGCCAAGCAACGAGAACGTACTGCTGGAGGCCGCCGGTGGTACCACCGCCCGGGCGAATGCGAGCACGCCGGCGAAGAGCAGAATGACGACGACATCGGAGAGCAGTACCACGCCGAGCGTCGTGCGTGCAACGGGCCCGTTGGCTCGCGTCTCCGATAGCAAGGCGATGGTGACCGCCGGTGAGTGGACGACGGCAATGGATGCGAATAGGAGACTCATGGCCAGCACCGTCATCGTCGGGCTGTTTGCCAGAAACGGCACGAACTCCCGCATGCCCAGCAGCAGCGCGGTGATGGCCACCAATACCAGCGTCATCTCAGTGGCGAGAATCTTGAGCAGCAGCACGCCGCGTTCCTTGAGCTCGCTCCACCGCAGCTCCGCGCCGGCGAGGAAGGCGATCAGCGCAATCGCGAGCGAGCTCACGGGCGCCAGTTGCCGAGCTGCATCGGTACTCAACGTGCCGATCACCTGCGGACCGAAAATCACACCCGCGGCAAGATGTCCGACAATCGCCGGAAGTCCGATCGGTACGACGAGCCGACCCACCGTGTCCGCAGCGACGACCAGAAAGCCGAACGAGAGGAGCCACTGTCCACCGTAGCCGCTGGCACCCAGCGGCAGGATGAGCTGCATGCCCGCCAGCAGTAACGCGAGAATGATGATGCGCCGCACTCAGCGCACCTCGGCGAGCGCGCTGGCTTTCGCGGGCACCAGCACCGACGCGGCGAGCCGGCCCGACAAGAGGTCGGTGAGCACGACCGACACGACGGCGGCGGTGAAGACGACGTTTGGCAGCGCGAGCGTGTCTTGGTACAGGTAGCTGACGGCCAGCGCCATCACGATGCCGCCCTGGCCCAGCAGCGCACGCCCCCAGTCGGGGCCGAGCACGGGCAGCATGTCGTTCGCGCGCGTGACCAGTCGAGCGCCGCCCACCTTGGCCACCCCCCGCGCCACCAGAAAGACCAGCACCGGTAGCAGCCACGCACTCTGGGCGCTGGGTCGCCACGTGGCACCAGCGAAGATGAGCAGTGCAAAATACAGCGGGCGCTCCACGCGCTTCAGCGCACTGCGGATCTCCGCGTGCTGCTTCGAGGTGTTGGCCAGCATCGCACCGAAGAACATCGACGCCATCACCGGTGACAACCGCAGGTATGTCGCGGCGCCACTGACGAGGGTGAGCATGCCCGCCAGCGAGATGAATAGCCGGTCGACGCGATCCTCGTTGCCGAGCAGCAGATGGAACAGCGCGCCGCCAACGACGCCAATGGCGACGGTGATGACGGTCCACTCCGTGGGCGTGAGTGGACGCGAGGTGAACCGGTCAGCGGGATGACTGGCGGCGAGCAGAATGCCGAACGTCACGACCGCCACAAAGAGGTTCGTGCCGGCGGTCGCTCGCAATTGCGCAGCCACTGGCCCACGTCCACCGTAGCGCCGCACCGCGAACTCGATGCCGTGCACGGCGCTCGCGCAGGCGAAAGCGCCGAGGGCGAGTGACGGCCCGAGTGCGCGCGTCGTGGAAAGGCCAAACAGCCAGCGGATCAGCACGAGCTCTAAGCCACACACGATGCACAGAGTGAGGATGGATTCGGCGAAGGCAATGCGCCACGTCACGCCGGGCACGCGCACCATGCTCGTGAGCATGAAGCGACTGCCGATGATCGCACCCATCCATCCCAATGCGAGCGCGGTAATCGGCGCGAAGCTCTCGAGCATGTCGCTGCTCAGGACCCCCGCGACCTGTGGACCAAGCAGGATGCCCAGCAGCACGTACTCGGCACCCGACACGATCAGCAACCGACGTCCGATCCAGTCGAATGCGACGTGCGCGGCAAGGTAGGCACCAATGGCGAGCAGAACGAGCGCGAGTCCCGCGCTCACTGGGGCGGCCTGGCGTCGATGGGATCGGCGTTGTCGCGCGGAACGACGGTGTCGACTACGGCCCGGATTCCCGGAGGCGCGCCATTGCCGCGTACCACGAGGTGTGGAAGCACGCGCACGCCGGATTGAAGCAGAGTCACTCGTCCGTTGGTCAGCAGATAGCGTACAAAGCGTTCGGCCACGCCGTGGTTGGGTGCATTCGCGGGAATAGTGAGCACGAGCGTGCGGGCGCTGTCTGCGCGAACGCTGTCCCGTCGCAACACGGCGCGCCGGACGCTGTCGGCACGCACACGGTCAGCGCGTCGCCCAGTTGCCCTGCGGCTTGTGCGACTCGGCGTGCTCCCACTGTCGACGCGCCGGGTGCTATCCGCGGCTAACGCCACCGTGTCCCGGGCCGACTCGGCAAATGGCAACCACCACGACTTGGAGTCATTCGGCAAGTGTGGCAGCAGACGTGCGCTGACCACCACGAGATCCGCCTCTGGCGCGATCACCAACGTCGTCGTCTCCGTGCTCGTGCTTTCCCCCTGCGACGTGAGGACTATGCGGACCGCCTCGCGGGAGGCGAAGCTGTCGGTCACGGCGCGCAGCGCGTCCACGAAGGCCGGTGTCACGTGCATCACCAGCGTGGCATCACTCGCCAACGGTGCCGGCGACCCGAGGCTGTCGGACTGTGCGGCAAGCACCTTGATGGAATCGGCCTCACGCGCGCGCTCCGCGTCGCCCGAGCAGGCGAGCAGTGTACAGGCCAGCGCAGCACGTAGAACGCCAAAACGTGACGGCCTCCCTCGCGGTGGCATCATCCCTCTTGGTCGGATGTCTCTGACGCTGTCTCGGCCACCGTCGCCGGTTCGGTCGGCCTGGGCTGCTTTTCGGACATCGTCGGTTTGGCGAGGCGGCGGCGTATACGGCTCCACCATCCTGCCGGCGTCGAGTCCGTAGTGCGCAGCAGGTCAGGACGATACGCGAACACCGCCTGCTCGGCATATGCGAGCACCGTGCCCACCTGCTCGACCGTGAGCGGCTCGAACGGTTTGAAGTGAAACCGGTGCCGGTGTGCCTCCTGCGCAAAGGCATGGATCGCCGGAAACTCCGAAGAGAGCCGTGGCATCAACTGCAGCACGCTCGTCAGGAGCTGGCGGGGTGTCGGCTGCTCGCCGAACGAGTAGGCGAGATAGCGATCCTGCGCGAGCCGCCAGAAGGTTTCCGTCGCCTCATTGACGCTGACGGCATCGTACTCCAGCGCGGTGCAGATGAGGCCCCAGAGCACATGCTGCTCGCGGCCAGCCATGTTGCGCGTCGGCGACTCCGGCGCCTTGTGCCAGTGCCGGAGGAACGCGCCGTCCATGGCATATCCTGTGGGGAATCCATGACGCCACATACGCAGGTTGAGCTCCGTCCACTCGCCCCAGAACTGGCGTCTCGGGTTGAAACCACCGATGTCGGCGAAGAGCCGGCGATA